>JANQGF010000208.1 GCA_028277465.1 Chromatiaceae bacterium | reverse complement strand
GTGATCGGCCGCGACGTTCACGGCGGGATTACGCTGAACAACGACTGAGCGCCTCCGGCGCGATCGCCCATCATGGCGTTGGCGCCGGTCTCATTCTTCGGGGAGCGGCGATGAACGATCACCCTCGGGCCTCCCAGCACAGCCACGGCAACGGCAATGCCCTCGTCGGCGGCGACCTCCATGGTCCCCTGACCATCAACAACTATGCGGCACCCAAGGACCTGGGTCCCGACGAGGCGGCTCTGCAGCGCGGCTATCTGCACTGGGTCATGACCCAGTGCCGGCCGCTGTCGCTCGCGGCGATCGACTACAGCGCCGAGGATCCCAACGCCCCGAGGCTCGGGCTCGATCAGGTCTACACTGCGCTCATGACCAACTCGCGCGATCGGGCGACGCCCACATCCTGGTCACTGCGCGACCCTACGCCCACCAGCAGCCGCGCTGGCGTCTGGATGGCTTTGCCGATGCCGCACTGACCGACTTCAGCGACGGCCAGATCCGCCGCTTCATCCGGCGCTGGTATGCCGGGCAGGGCAGCGATCAGGCCGACGACGCGGGTCGCGCGAGGCTGCTCGAGCAGGCGATCTTCCGCCGCGACAAGGGTCGGCTGCTCGCCCTGGCGCGCCGCCCCCTGCTGCTGACGCTGATGGCGCGCCTGCACTCGGAGAAGCGCCGCGAGCTGCCGGACAAACGTGTCGAGCTCTACGCCGAGGTGCTGGACCTCCTGCTGCGCAATTGGGACGCCCGCCGCTTCAAGGTCGACGCGCGCGGCTGTCCGCGCCAGGATCAGCCCGCGCTGAGCGAGTAACTGGATGTCGGCCCGGAGGCCGTGCGTGCGGTCCTGGAGCGTCTGGCCTTCGCGGCCCATCGCAACCAGGAGAGCGCGACAGACACCGCCGACATCTCGGAGAGCGAACTGGTCAAGGCCCTGCTCGACATCAATCCCGACAACAAGGAGATCCGTCCGCGCCAGCTCATGGACTACCTGGAACACCGCACCGGTGTCCTGGCGCCCCGGGCGCCCGGCGTCTACACCTTCCCGCATCGCAGCTTTCAGGAGTATCTCGCCGCCCGTCACCTGAATCGCGAGGACCTGGACCTCGGAGACTTCGACGACGAGGCGGCCCTGATCGCCGATCTCGGCCGCCGGGATCCCGACCGCTGGCGCGAGGTGGTGCTGCTGGCCGCCGCGAACGGCCCGCGGCTCGCCTGGGATGTGGCCGATCTCCTCTTACCGGAGCTGCCGGCCGAGGGACCCCTGCCGATCCAAGACGCCTGGGGCGCCCGTCTGGGCGGGCAAATCCTGCTCGAGTCCACCGATTACACCAAGGCCAGCCCGAGACGGGCAAGGATTCGCGACCGTATCCGCGACGGCCAGCTCGCCGTCATGCGCCGCTCGACTCTGCCGGCACCCGAGCGGGCGGCGGCCGGCGACTGTCTGGCCGCCTTGGGCGATCCTCGCTTCGATCCGCGGCGTTGCTACCTGCCCGCCGAGCCGCTCCTGGGTTTCGTCGGCATCCCCGCAAGCTCCTTTACCATGGGCAGTGACGAGGCGCGGGACGCAGACGCCTGGGACGACGAGCAGCCTCAGCATCGGTTGACGTTACCGATGTATTGGATTGGCCGCTGGCCCGTCACCGTCGCCCAGTTCCGGGACTTCGTCCGATCCAGCGGCTATCACGACCACCGGGAGAGTGCACTTTCCGGTCAGGCGAGTCGACCCGTCGTCAACGTCAGCTGGCATGATGCCCAAGCCTATTGCGATTGGCTGGATTCCCGGCTGCGCGAGCTGGTGTCGGTGAACCCGACTTGGACGTCGGAGAGCGCCGAGGTGGACGAGCTCCATGCGAGCATCCGGAGCGGAGCGCTCCGCGTCCGGCTGCCTTCGGAGGCCGAGTGGGAGAAGGCCGCTCGCGGATCGGACGCCCGTCGCTATCCCTGGGGCGAGCCGCCTGATACCGAGCGCGCCAACGTCGAGATGGCGATCGGCGAGACCAGCGTGGTGGGCGGCTATCCCGATGGTGCCAGCCCGTTCGGATGCGAGGAGATGAGCGGCAACGTCTTGGAATGGACCCGAAGCGCCTTCGGCGAGTATCCGTATCCCGAGAGCGGCCGGAGCCTTCAGGAGCGCGAGCAGGCCGTTGGGGCCGCGCCGCGGGTGCTGCGCGGCGGCGCCTTCGTCAACCTTCCGAGGGGCGTCCGCTGCGCCTATCGCGACAGCGGCGCCCCCGACCTCAGGGGCGTCAGCATCGGGTTTCGTGTGGTGCTGTCCCCATTCCCTCTGGACTCCGGACCGGACCCTCTGATCTCTGACACTCTGAACCGTGCGCGTAGAATCGTAGGCTGGGGTGAGGTACGAACCCCAGCATCTCCGTTCGGCGCTGAAGAGCCCACGCGGGAAGGCGGCCGCCGACCATGCTGGGGTTCACTCTCGTTCACCCCAGCCTACGTCACTCGGTCTGGATGGGTATCTGCCGCTGCTCATTCCGCTCTCGGCCTATGCCGAGGCCCTGGAAGCGGGGCGCTGCACGCTGACGGGCTTCATCGTCGCCCACTTGAAAGGGCTCAGTGTCGGCCGCCGGCTGGATCTGCTCCTGGAGCCCACGTTGGAGCAGGGACGGGCGCTCTTCCTGCTCGATGGTCTGGACGAGGTCCGGGATGCCGGGCAGCGCAATCGCGTGGTCGAGGAGGTCAAGGACTTCTACACCGACCAGCGCGGACGCGGGAACCGCTTCGTCCTCACCAGCCGCATCGTCGGCTATGCGGAGGTACGGCCCTGCGTGCGCCGAGGGGCTGGGCGAGTGCACGCTGGTGGACTTCCAAGACGAGGAGATCGAGGCCTTCGTCACCCGCTGGACCGCGGCGGTCGAGCGCCAGGCCCGTGGCGATGGCGAGCAGGCGGTCTACGCCGCCGCCGCCGAGCGCGAGGGTCTGCTGCGCGCCATCCATCACAATCCCGGTGCCCGCCGGCTCGCCGCCAACCCGCTGCTCCTCACCATCCTCGCGGTGATCGCGAGACCCCCTTGCTCTGCCTCGGGGCGCTGAGCAAGTCGCACGGTAGCCCGGAGGGCGCCGCCCGGATCATCGAGGGTCTGCTGGATCGGGAGCCTGGCGCTGCTGGCGAAGCGGCGCTGCTCTCCGGCTTCTGTCGCTGGCTCTCGCAACGCTGGCTGGACGCCGGACTGATCCCCGAAGGTTGGTCGGCGGCTCTGTCCTCCGAGCCGGAGTGGGAGAAGGCGGCTCGCGGTGGACTGCGGATCCCCGAGAAACCTCGGGTCTGCTCCTTACCTCATCTGTAAAGTTCCCCAGGGCGAGCTGGTGGATAATGCCGTACCCAGGAAACGCTGGCCTTGGGGTGACTCCTTCGACCCCGATGCCTGCCATATCGGTGTACGTGCTCTCAATCGGCCGAGTCCGGCGGGCTGCTTCCCGCGTGGCGTCAGCCCCTACGGATGCGAAGATATGAGTGGCAACGTTTGGGAATGGACGCGAAGTCTCTCCGATGCCTATCCCTACCCCGCGGGAGGTCGCGCACGTGCTGAGCGCGAGCCGACCGATGGGAGCGCGCCGCGGGTGCTGCGCGGCGGCGCCTTCGGCGACGATCCAAGGGGCGTCCGCTGCGCCTATCGCAGCAGCAGCGCCCCCGACGGCAGGGGCGGCGGCATTGGGTTTCGTGTGGTGCTGTCCCCATTTTCTCTGAACTCTGAACCCTCTGATCTCTGACACTCCGAAAGGCGAAGCGGGCGCTACGCGCACATCAGCGCTCTGCGCGGGGACAGCGTCAACGCGCCGCTGCTGGGGATGGAGACCGTCGTCAGCGAAGACTCGGTGCGCGCCACGTTGGCGAAGAGGGATGAGAGCGCACCGGCACACGGGCGCGGCCGTTGCACCGCCCCTAACACAACGAGCTCGGTCGCGCAAGCGACCCGTCAGGGCGTATTAGGGTTGTCCCGAACTAGGGAAAACCCTAACATGTGCGCATCCGAATATTACTGAGCTCTGACATCATGCCCACATCCCGGACGGTCGGCAGGGTCCTCGCCCTGGCGACCACGCTGACCGCTTTGCCTCTCGCTGCATCTGAACATCCATCCGCCGACACCGCCGTCGGCCTCTTCGACACACCGATGTCCTCGGACGCCGTACTGCAACAGGTCGTCGCGCGCGTGTCGACGGAGCCCGTCGCCTTGCGAACCGAGGCGGCCAGCAACCCGCTCGGCGACGCGGGGCTGCCGGTGCCGGCGCTCTCCGGGGCCCAGCGGAACCAGGCGATCCGGTGTCTGGCGCTGAACATCTATCACGAGGCCCGCTCGGAGTCCGAGCAGGGGCAGAAGGCGGTGGCCGCGGTTACGCTGAACCGGGTCGCCTCCTCGGCCTTTCCCGATTCGGTCTGCCAGGTGGTCCGTCAGGGCAGCCATCGTCGCCGCGGCTGTCAGTTCTCCTGGACCTGCGACGGCCAGTCCGATGAGCCGCGCGAGCCCCGGGCCTGGGAGCGCGCCCTGGAGCTCAGTCGAAGGACCTTCGACGGCCAGGTCGAAGACCCCACCGGCGGTGCGCTCTACTACCACGCAAGCTATGTCAAGCCCCGCTGGGCGCGCACCTTCAAGCGTACCAATCGGATCGGTCGCCATCTGTTCTACAAGCCGCGTGGGGTCTGATCGGCAGGATCGGTCCCCAGCGACCGCGGATCGTGGCGAGGATGTTGCCGCCCGCCAGGGGGTCTGACTCGCTGCACCAAGCCCCCTGCTCAACGCACCGCGCACTGAAGCCCGAGCCCACCAGTAGTGGGCCTGGGTTATCCTCGAATCGGGCTGGCCTCACTGGTCCAGCGCGTGCTCATGGGCCGGGTGGCCGGTGGCGCGCGCAAGAAAGACCTCCAGGTCCGAGGCGGGGAGGGGCTTGGAAAAGAGATATCCCTGACCCCTATCGCAACCCTCCTCGACCAAGAATTCGCGCTGACCTTGGGTCTCGATCCCTTCGGCGAGAATGTCGAGCGCGAGACTCTTACCGAGGGCGATGATGGCCTTGGCGATGGCTGTATCGTTGGCGTCCTCTGGGATATCTGAGACGAAGGAGCGATCGATCTTGAGCTTGGTCAGGGGAAGCCGTTTGAGATAGCTCAGGGAGGAGTAGCCGGTTCCGAAATCGTCCATCGCGAGCTTCACGCCAAGCGCGCGCAGCCGGCCGAGCCGGGTAGCCGACTCCTCCGGTGAGATCATGACGCTGCTCTCCGTGATCTCGAGCTCCAAGCTGGTCGCGGGCAGGCCGGTGGTCTCGAGCGCTTGACGGACCTTGGCGATCAAGTCTTCCTGGGCGAGCTGTTTGGCGGACAGGTTCACGCCGATGAGGGCGTCAGACGGCAGGAGACCGGCCGCGCGCCAGCGGGTCATCTGCGCGCAGGCCTCGCGCAGTACCCAGTCGCCCATGGCGACGATGAGGCCCGTGGATTCGGCGAGCGGAATGAAGCGGTCCGGTGGTACGAGCCCCATGCTCGGGTGCAGCCAGCGGACGAGGGCCTCGACCCCGCAGACGGCACCGCTCGAGAGATCCAGCTGTGGCTGGTAGTGGAGCACGAGCTCCTGGTTGGTAATGGCGTCGTGCAGGCTGGACTCGAGCAGGATGCGCTCGAAGGCCTTCGCCGTCAGGTCCCGCGAATAGTACTGAAAGCTGTTGCGGCCCTCTGCCTTGGCCCGAAAGAGCGCGGCGTCGGCGTTGCGCACCAAGTCGTCCGCACGGGCTCCGTGCTCGGGATAGAGACTGATGCCAATGCTCGCACCCAGAAAGAGGCGATGTCCACGGATCTCGAACGGCTCTTTGAACAAGGCCAGCAGGGTGCGTGCCACCTTGGCCGCGTCCTCATCATGGCCGACGTTGTTCAGGATGATGCTGAACTCGTCGCCGCCCATGCGCGCGATGGTGTCCGCGCCTCGGAAGAGTCCTTCGAGCCGCCTGGCCAGGGCGACGAGCACCGCATCCCCGTCGCTGTGATCGAAGCTGTCGTTGACCTGCTTGAACTGGTCGACGTCGAGGAGCAGTACCGCCAGCTTCGAGCGAGTGCGGTGCGCCATCTCGACGGCTTGATTGAGTCGGTCGGCGAAGAGGAAACGATTCGGCAGCTCGGTGAGGCGGTCGTACTGCGCCAGGCGGGCATAGCGCAGCTCCTTGAGCCGTAATGCCTCCAACAGCTCGAGATGATCCGTGATGTCGCGCGAGATCTCGATGACGCCCCGGAGCTGTCCGTCGTCGGTGCGCAGTGGACTGGCCGAGACCTCGAACGTGCGCTCGAGGCCACCCGCGTCGGCGACCTGATGGAGCACCTTGCTGGCTCGGCCCGTCTTCAAGACCTGGTGCATTGGGCAGGCGCGATCGCCCGAGTCACAGGGCTCGTCGCTCCGGTAGCGCAGCTCGTGACATCGCACCCGCTGCGGCACTTCGCCTGTCTCGGCGGCCTTCAACCGAGCGGCCTGGTTCATGCGCAGCACCTGGTGGCTGCGATGCACGACCAGGATGGGGTCCTCGATCCCGTCGATGACATGCTGGAGGAAGCGTCGCTCGTCGCGTAGCGCCAGCTCGGCCGCGTTCCGCTCAGTCACGTCGTTACCGGAGGATAGCGTTCCGATGATCCTGCCGCTCGCGTCGCGCAGCACACTGTTGTGCCAGGCGATGAGACGCTGCTGTCCATGCGCGTTGAGCAGGGGTGCCTCCACGTATTCCACGGCTTGCAACTCGCCGCGCAGGATACGCGCGAAGATGGATCGAACCTCCTCTCTGTCTTGCTGCGGGATGAAGTGATCGATCCAGCTGCGCCCGAGGATTTCGGATTCGGTTAGTCCGATCACTTCGCGGCCTTTGGGGTTGATGAGTGTGACGCATCCTTGGTCGTCCAAGGCCAGGAGCATGCTCCCCGCGACTTCGAGATAGCGCTCGGCGCGGGCCCGCTCGGCCTCGATCTGACGTTGTGCCTGCTTGCGCTCCGTGATGTCGACGTGGGTGCCAACCACGCGCACCGGCATCCCGGCCTCGTCGCGCGCCAGGTAGGCCCGCGAGAGAATATCCACCCAGTGCCCGTCCCTGTGTCGCATGCGAAACTCCATTCCGAAGTCCTCGCGCCGCCCGTCGATATAGTCGCGCAGCATGCTCAAACTGGGCTCGCGGTCGGCGGGGTTGACCAGCCGCTCCCAGGTCTCCAAACGGTTCTCCAGTTCCTCATCGCGGTAGCCCAACATGGACTTCCAGCGCGACGAGTAATAGACCTCATCGGTTCTGATGTCCCAATCGAAGACGCCGTCGTTGCTGCCACGCATGGCCAGCGCGAAGCGCTCCTCGCTCGCCCTTAGCGCCCGTTGAGAGTCTTTCAGCGGCGTGATGTCGTGCACGATCGACAAGAGCTTCTTGCGGCCGCGGATCTCGATCACCTCGCCGTTGTAAAGACAATCCAAGACCCGGCCGTCCTCGCGGGTGAACCGCTGTTCGATATTCCTGAAGTGGCCCGCCGACCCGATCGCCTCGAGAAGCTGCTGGTGCTGGGTGTCCGAGAGGATGCCGAGATCGACCGACCGGGTGCCGATGGCCTCGTCGCGCGCATAGCCGAAGATCTCGATGAAGGCATCGTTCACGTGCTCGTAGATGCCCTCGGGGAACGAGCTGATCGCGAGAATGGTTCCTGCTGCGTGGAAGGCCTGGGTGAAGAGCGTCTCGGATTCCAGCGCTTGGCGCTCGGCCTCCTTGCGCGCGCTGATGTCGGTGGCGGTGAAGGTGGTTCCGGCGCTCGGGTCGTCTCTGTCCACCAGTGTGGAACCGAGCAGGACCTCGATCACTCGGCCGTCCTTGCGCCGCAATCGGGTCTCGATCTCGCCGTGACCGGTCGTGCGAATCAGGGCGTACTTTTCACGGCCGACGCGCTCGAACTCCGCGTCGTCCGGGTAGATCAGACGGGCACTTCGGCCCAGTAGCTCCTCGCGCGCGTAGCCGGTCATGGTGCAGAAGCCGTCGTTGACTTCCTGAAAGACGCGCTCGCGCAGGAGGCCAATGCCGATCGGCAGGGTGCGGAAGATGCTGCCCAAGACCTGCTCTCTGGTCGCGAGCCGCTCGGTGGAGCGCTGGCGCTCCGTGATGTCTTGCACGAAACCCTCGACTCGAGCGATTCGCCCCCAGGCGTCCCGCACGGGCTTGGCCCGGCAGTTGATCCAGCGCACCTCGCCGTCCGGGCGGAGGATGGGATAGTCGATATCGTGCTCTCGTCCTTGCTCCAGACTCTGCTGCAGCGAACGCATGACGCGGTCCAGGTCCTCGGGGTGCAGACGCAGGCGGAGCGTCGCTGGGCCAGGCGGGGTTTCCGGGTCGATTGCGAGAATCCGATAGATCTCCTCCGACCACTCGGCGCTCAGTGTCTGGGCATCGAGCGACCAATAACCCACATGGGCGTATCGGAGCGCCTCACGCAAACGACGCTGCGCGGTGTCCCGAATGGAGAGCCAGAGCGAGGGCGGTGCGTCTTCCGCGTTTGCCGCAGTGCTGCGGATCTCCACGGGTAGCAGGCCCCCGTCTCGCGTACGCAGGCTCGTCTCACGCGTCGCTCGCTCCGAGGCATCCGCGAGGCGGGACCGCCAATAGGCGTCGGCGTCCGGGGTGTCGTCCAGGTCCTGGATCCGAAATCGCTGCAGCGCGTCTTGCGCATGGCCGAGAAGCCGGCAGGCCGCGGTGTTGGCCTCCAACACCCGGCCGTCCTCGGCCGTGAGGCGCAGCAGGGCCTCGGGCAGCGTTTCGAGAAGGTCCCGGCGGGTCGTCATTATTATTGGCTACTTGGGCCTTTCTGGGACCCACGACTCGGGGTGCGAGCGGGGTGCGGTCCAACCTCGATGCGCTCGTCTGCGGCCTCGCCGAAGAAGGCATGCCCGTCCTTGTCGAGCGCCTCCGGCTCCATCGCAATCGGTCTGGTCGACATAGGTCAGGGTGCTGTCAGGAGGATACTCGCAGACCATAGCAGGCAGGTCGTTGTTCAGGGTACGAAATCGGGTCTCGCTCTGGGTGAGCACCTGAGTGCGCTTCTCCACCTTTGATGTCTGCCCTCAAGAAGCGCCGGCAGGTGCATCGCCGCGCGATGTGACGGCCGGCGCGACGCAGAAGGCGGGCGTCAAGACCAGCCAGGTGGGATGAGAATTGACAGAAATCGCCTTAGGCGATTGCCGGAAATGTTTATACCAGATGGCGCCGGATTGAGGCTCGCCTTCAAGGAG
>JANQGF010000031.1 GCA_028277465.1 Chromatiaceae bacterium | reverse complement strand
CACCACCAGTCACATCGCCCGGCGATGCTCCTGGTGGCGCTCCTTGAAGGCGAGCCTCAATCCGGCGCCATTTGGTATGAACATTTCCGGCAATCGCCTTAGGCGATCCGTGGGTATCGTCTCCACGTCCACGCCAGGATGGGCGCTCGTCCAGGATGGGTTACGATATTGCTTCTATCAATGGGCTATATAAGCTACTATAAAAGGCATATGGCCATTCGGCGAACTCAGACAGGACCATGGGCGCGGGATCCCAGATTCACTATAAACAGAACCGTCTGAAGCAATTGCGTGCCTTTTGTCACGCCGCGCGAACAGGCAGTGTCAGCGCTGCGGCGGAGAAGATCTTTCTTAGCCAACCGACCGTTTCTCTGCAGATTCAGGCGCTGGAGCGGGAGTTTGGAACCGTCTTGTTCGAGCGGCGCGGTCCGAAGATCAAGCTGACCCCCGAGGGCGACCTCCTCTTCCAGATGGCAGAGCCCTTAGTCGAGGGCATGGACAAGCTCCACGAGGCGTTCGCCATCCAGTGTGGCCGTGTCGACCAAGGTGTCTTGAACATCGCCGCTGGCGAGTCGACCATACTCTATATACTGCCAGAGCCCGTGCGGGCCTTTGTCGATCAATATCCGGGGATCGAGCTGAAGCTTCATAATGTGACGGGTCGGGACGGTTTGGCGTTACTGCGTGCCGACGAAGTGGACTTGGCCGTGGGCTCCATGCTGGAGGTGCCGGACGATATTACCTACCGGCCGTTCGTGACCTATCGGCCCACGCTGATCACGCCCAAGGACCACCCGCTTGCCGGCAAGGACGCGGTGACCCTGGAGGAGATCGCGCCCTACGGCTTGATCTTGCCCCCGCGCCACCTCAGTACTTGGCGGATCGTCGACCTGGTCTTCAAACAGCACAACCTGGGTTATCGGGTCACTCTCGAGGCGGGCGGCTGGGAAGTGATCAAGAAATACGTCGAGCTCGGGCTCGGTATCTCGATTGTCACCGACGTCTGTCTGACGGGCGAGGAGAACCTGGGGACCATTCCGATCGGACAATACTTTCCCAAGCGTAGCTACGGCATCGTACAGCGCCGCGGGAAGTTCCTGTCTCCACAGACCAAGTGTTTCATGAAGACACTGGATTGGGCGTTTGCGGATCAGGTCGTCGAGCCGCAACCCCAGACCGTCGGTGACGCCGAATGGGAAGATGCCTTGCTTGGCTGATCGAGCCAAGCGGCATCCTAAGACGCCAGCCTCCAGGGACGCAGCCATTGTCTGCGCCGGATGGCGAATCGATAATTAAGGCGATTGACAGAAATCGCCTAAGTTCCCCCGCATAACGGACGTGTATTTTCTCCGATTTTCGGGTGAACTTAGTCGTCGCCTTATGATCACAACTGTGTACCACTAACCTTGATTGGCATGCCTAACCTGAGAACTATGGACCTGACAAAACGAATCGGTCAACGCCTTCGAGCGGCCCGGCACGAGCAGAAATTGAGCCTTTCCGACCTTTCTGCCCGCACGAACGCCCTTTCCAAATCTCGCATCAGCAACTATGAGCAAGGAATTCGCCGGATGGGGCTCGAGGAGGCCCACGAGTTGTCGGTCGCCTTGGGCACCGTCACACCGACCTATCTGTTGTGTCTCGACGACAAGGATCCCTTATCGCCTCAGGAAAGGCAGCTGGTAGACTATTTCCGCCAAACGGACGAACGCGGGAAGGAGACGATCCTGAAGCTGGCGATCGGCGAGCTGGACTTCGGGGAAGGTGAGAGACAAGAAGGCGAGGAGGACGCCTCGGAGGCCTCCGCCGTTTGAAGGCGTGCGGATACCCTATCGGCGAGCGGTCGGAGAATGCGGTTGTTCCGTCTGCCTTTGCCGGATAGTGGCCGTTTTGTGGGCCTTGCTTTCGGACCGGTCCGATTTCGAGCCGAAGGAAACGCCGCCTCGGGCGGCGTTTCCTGGTTCGCTAAGCGGTTACTTGTAAGCGCCGACTCCGCAGAAGAAGCCTTCCTTGTTGGTCATGACGTAGCTGGTCTTCTCCCGGACCTCGTCCGTGCCCGGATAGGGCCATTTGTAGTCGACCCAACCCTCACCAGACGATTTGGCCAGGGCGATCATGTCCTTGAATAGCTCATCCCCGTACTTGTTGAAATCGAGCAGGTTCTTGCCAACTAGCTCAGGTTTGATCGCGTGCGAGAGCATGACCCCATCGAGGTCCATGCAGAAGACATAGAGATCCTTCTCCCGGAAACCGCCACCCTCTGCCGCAAAGGCCGCGAACGCCTGATCACGGCCCATCTCATTGACCGCTGCTTGCGCCTTCTGAGACATGGCCTTGGCCTCCTCGGGGGTGGCCATTTCGTCGGCGATGGCGGCGCTCATGGTGGTGCTGATGAGGGCGAGTGCCGCCGTGGCGAGTAGGTTTCTAAGCATTCTTCTTCTCCTCTCGAAGAGATCGATGTGTTCAAGGCGCAACGACCATAGTACAGAACAGGGACTCAGATCCAGTACCCGGCTTGGTCTCCGGAGGCACCAACGCCGGCCCTCGCGTACGAAGGTCTGCCGGGACCCGGGCGAGAAGTGCTGGTTCAACGCAACTGGTAGGACAACTGCACCCACCAGGTGCGCTCGTCCAACAGCGGGTAGTCGCCCCGGTAGGTGTAGGCAGGTGCGGGTGACTCGATCCGTTCGCCGAGGAGATTCTTCACCCCGGCCCGTAGAGTGAGCCCCGAGGCTCCGGCATTGAACCAGTTGAGCGTGAGCGCGAGATCGTTGTAGCCGGCAAGCTTGTCCCGACGGGGATCATCCGCGGAGCGGTGACGGTCGCCGACATAGCGCCAGTAGCCAGTGACCAGGATATCGGGGCTCAACCGATAGAAGAGGCTCAGGTTGCCCAGCCAGTCCGCCGCGCCCGCCAAAGGACCGTCGGTCTCCTCGTCCAGGGTATCCATGTAGCTGAGGTTGGCCGCCAGCTTCCAGCTGCGACCCAGCTGATGCTCCAACTCGGTCTCGATCCCTTGTAGTCGCACCCGGCCGCGGTTGACGTAGGCATTGTTCTCGAAAACGATCAAGTCCTTCAGCTTGGAATAATACAGGGTAGCCCGGGCCACGGTGCCGTCGCGGCGAAAGACGTATCCCAACTCGGTGGTGGCCGTGGTCTCTGCGTCGGAGGGGGGATCGTCGAAGCCGGGTAAGGCACCGCTCACCCGGTAGACTTGGAGCAGATTCGGAGGAAAGAAGGCCTCGGCGTATTGCAGCTTGAGGGTATGCTCTTCGGCCAGCCGCCAGACACCGGCGAGCCGCGGCGACAGGTTGTCGCCGACATCACTGTAGTGGTCGTAGCGTAGGCCGGCCGTCAGCTCGAAATGGTCGCTGAGCCGGTATTGGTCCTGCAGGGCCACGCTATGGATGGAGCGTGTCACCCCCTCCTCGATGAAGTTTTGGTCACCGGTATAACGCCGCATCTCCGGCAGCGATTCCCCGGTCGCCAAGTCCAGGTTGAAGGCCCACCAGGCCTCGTCGAGGCTGACCTCGGCCGCCGCAAGATCCAACCGCCAGCGGTGGTCGGTCCAGCCGCTCCATCGCACACCCAGTTCGGCCTCCCAGCGGGTTTCGCGACCAGAGAGCCCCTGACGCAGCCCATCCGGATACAGGACTTTGGGCAGGGTTGGATCCATGGTTCCAGGTGGAAGAAGCTCGTCCTCGAAATTCGTCTCGTTGCGCAACCATGAGAGCTTCAGCTCCGTCTCCAGATGTTGCGACAGACTGAATTCCTGGCTGGCCTGGATCAGCCATTGATCGATCGAGGTCGCGTCAGGCCGGTCGTCCGACTCCGGCAAGGCGTTGAGCGCCCCAAAGAAGCCACCGCGCTCGTGTGCTGTGTACTGTGCGAGCAGAGAGAAGTCGGCATGGTCGAGCGCGAAGACCGCCAAGCGGCTGTTCTCGGCATCGTCCACTTCGCCCGGGGCACGGGATACCGAGCCCTGGCCGATCCAGTAGAGTGTGTCGGTTCCGGCCTCGACATCCGCCCCCTGGGTGTCCCATCCTGACAAGTTGAGACTGACGCGCAGGTCTCGTTGCCGGTCCTCCGTGGCCAGAACGGCTCCGGCCTCGTAGGTGTCACGACTCCCCGCGCGCAGATAGGCACGGTTCTCATCCTTGCGGGTGATGATATCCACGACGCCGGCGAAGGCGAACTCGCCGTGCACAGCCGAGCCGGGGCCTCGGATGACCTCGATGCGCTGCACTTGCTCCACCGGGATATGCATGACCTGCGCATAGCCGCTGTAAGAGTCGTTCATCGCCACCGAGTTGAGCAGGACCTTGATGTTGCCGTTTCCGTGCTGAAGACCGCGGATAGAGACGCGCTGTCCGCCGAAGTTGTTGCGGGTGATCTGCACGCCTGGCACCAACTCCAGCGCCTCCCACACGGTCCTGACACCCAAGGCGACGAGCTCATTGCCGTGAAGGACGGTGAGGATCCCAGGCACGAAATCGGCGTTCATATAGGTCTTGGTGGCGAGCGCGGAGGCATCCTCGATCACTGCCAGCAGGTCCGACATGGCCGCCTCCTCGTCGTCCGAAGATTCTGGCGCCGGATCCACTTGAAAACTGGGCAGCTGGCCGGCGACGGCCATCCCGGGGCCGGGCATCCAGAGCAAGAGGACGGCGGCCAAGCGCGAGGCGATCATCAATATCTCGTGTTCAACACCAACCCTTGAATGAATCGCCGAGCCTAAGCGAAAGAACCTGCATCAAGCAAGGTCTGCGGTTCAGCCGAAGAGCAAGATCAGGCTACCGGCAATGGTCAAGAGGACATTGGCGAAGGCATAGGCACCGGTATAACCGAGTGCCGGGACCGAGCTCCGTGCGGCCTTGGTCACGATGCTCAGGGATGCACCACTGGTCATGGAGCCGGTGATGGCACCGAGTAGCAGTGCTGGATTCAATCGCAGCACCCGGCGCCCGTAAAGAAAACCCAATAGTACTGGCACACTGGTCACGAAGATCCCTGCGATCACCAGCTTCGGGCCAGCCTGGAGGAAGGTCTCGACGATATCGCCTCCGGCCCGCAGACCGACCCCCGCCATGAAGAGAAGCAGGCCGAACTCCATGAAGATCCAGCGCACCGCCTCGGGCAGGCGACCGAAGGTGGGATGGACGCTACGCAGGAACCCAATCAGGATCCCCGCCGCGACCAGCCCGCCGGCGGACCCCAGACCGATGGAGATACCGCCCACCTGGATTGACACCAGACCTACCACCACGCCGGCCGCAATGCCGGTGGCAAAGGTGACCATGTCGGTCTCGGGCACGTCACGCTCCACGTGCCCCAAGGCCTGACCCAGGCGATCGATACCGGCCGCCGGTCCCGCGACGGTGAGGACATCCCCCTTGTGGAGCTCCAAGTCGGCACCCTTTGGTAGTTCCACCCCGGAGCGACGCAGATGCAGCAGGAAGACGTCATAGCGCAGCGCCAGCGCGAGCTCACCGAGCCGCTTGCCGACCGCCTCCGGCTCGATCACCACCACCTGGGCGCTATCCATTCTGGTCAGCTCCGGTCGCGTCGGCACCTCCTCGCCGATGCGTGCGATCCCCTGGGTGAAGAACTCGGCCGGACCCATGACCAGCAGCTCGTCACCCAGACGCAATCGCTCCTCGGGGTCGCGCCCCAGGACCTTGCCGTCGCGCATCTGCACGATGACCGAGAAGCCATCCCACAGTTCCGCCGCCAGCTCATGCTTGGGACGACGGATCATTTCCTCGTTCGTGACCCGAAAGGTCCGCACCGAGACCGAGGTGGGTGGGGCCTCCTTGGCACCGTCCGCCGCCTCGATCCGCCGCGATTCCTCGGCCAGGTCGATCCCGAGGAACCCGGGAAGGAGCTTGATGATGGCAATCAGTCCCGCCAGACCGAAGATGTAGGTGATGGCATAGCCAGTCGTGATATTGCCGATCACCGCATCCTCGGACCAGCCCTCGGGGGGTGCGATCGTGCCTGCGCGGATTGCCTCCTGGGCCGCCGCCAGGGTCGGCGAGCTCGTCAGACCCCCGGCCAGCATCCCCGCCGAGGTCCCAGGCTGCAACTCCAACAGATAGGCAGCGAGCACCGCGATGGTGAAACCAGTCAGGGCGATGATCCCGGCGAGCGAGAGATACTTGAGCCCATCGGTCCGCAGCACATCGAAGAAGCGTGGCCCTGCCTGATAACCGACCGAGAAGATGAAGAGCGCGAACCCCAGCGCCTGCGCGTCGGGCGACAAGCGCAGCCCGAAATGCCCGAAGAAGAGCCCAGCGAACAACACGCCCGCCACCGGGCCGAGGGTGAAACCGCCGACGCGGATGCCGCCGATCAGGTAGCCGAGTCCGATCAGGACGAAGATCAGGAGGACGGGCTGGGCCTGCAGGGTCTGGTGGACGACCTCGAACATGCGTGGTTCCTCAGGCGGCGGGGGGCCGGCCCCCCGGCCGGAAACGGCGCGGAAAGGCCGCGTCATAGAGCTTCGAGGTCTTGCCGTCGACCCGGTCCCGGGCGCCCAGGGCTGGACTCACCAGGATCATGGCCTGCCGCTCGACCCCCGCCTCGCGGCAGCGCCGGGCGATCTCGGCCAGGGTGGCGCGTACCACCAGCTCTTCACCCGGCCAGGTGGCCTTGTGAACCACGACGACGGGTGCCCGCGGAGACCAGCCGGCCTCCTCCAGTCTGGCGACGACCGTCTCGATCCGGTCGATCGAGAGAAAGATGCAGAGTGTGCAGCCGTGAGAGGCCAGCGAGATGAGCGACTCGGTCTCCGGCATCGAGGTGCGTTCGGAGAGCCGCGTGAAGATGACGGTCTGAGTGACCTCGGGGAGCGTCAAGCATTCGCCGGCCGCCGCCGCGGCGGCCATGGCCGACGAGACGCCCGGCACGATGCCGATGGGGACCCCCGCCGCGTCGAGTGGTCGCGCCAGCTCGGCGAGGACACCATAGAGGGTCGGATCACCGGTCTGCAGTCGGACCACGGTGGCGTGACGCCGGGCGCGCTCCAGCAGCCAGCCTCTGACCTGCTCGAGGTCCATGGACTTCGAATCCGCGATCTCGCACCCCGGGGAGGCCCATTGCAGCGCCGCCTTGGCCACGAGCGATCCGGTGTAGAGGATGGCGCCGGCCTCCGCCAACAGTCGGGTGCCGCGCACCGTCATCAGGTCCGGCGCACCCGGGCCGGCACCGACGAACCAGACCTTACCCACGGGCGATGCGAGTTGCCGCAAAGGGATGACGCGGCCTCCCGGAGTGGATGGACTGCATGACGCGGATTCCTCCCGTATCGCTGATCGGTCGAGGTGCGAATTCTGATAAGCTTGGTTGGCCATTGTCAAACCGAGCCGGCATCGCGAGTCGGCGCCCGAGAGCCCTCCCCACGTCCATGCAGTCCTTTCCCGCTCACTCACTCGACGTCGTCCTCGCCTTCCCTCGTTGCGCGGCGTGCTGAGCGCATCTCGATGGTGCGACGGTGCACCTGTGCAGGGTCGCAGGTTCCAATGCAACGGCCCGACGTCCTGGTGATCGGCGGCGGTACCGCCGCCCTCTGTGCCGCCATCTCCGCCCGTCGTACCGGTGCCCAAGTCCTCCTGATCGAGCAGGCCCCGAGCGGGCTGCGTGGTGGCAATACGCGGCATTCGCGCAACCTGAGGGTCATGCACGAGGAACCCACGGCCTTCTCCAGCGACACCTACCCGGAGGACGACTTCTGGCGCGACCTCTGGAGCGCGACCGGCGGGGCAACCGATCCGGGGCTGGCCCGGCTCCTGATCCGGCGCTCGTCCGACGTGACCGACTGGCTCGCCGACGCGGGTGTGCACTTGCAACCGACTGCGGGTGGCGTCCTGCCAGCCTCGCGCAAGACGGCCTTCTTCCTCGGGGGTGGCAAGACCATGCTGAATGCGCTTTACGCAAGGGCAGGGCGGCTCGGCGTCGCGATCCGCTATGGCTGCGCGGCGCGCGAATTGCTGCTCCAGAATGCCAGGGTCGAGCAGGTCAAGATCCAGGCTGAAGGCGGGCCTCAGACCCTGCGGCCCCTGACGACCGTCGCCTGCTGCGGGGGCGCCCAGGCGAACCGGCAGTGGTTGCGCACCCAGTGGGGCGAGGCGGCCGAGGGTTTCATCAACCGGGGCACCCCCTTCGCGACTGGAGAGGTGCTGGCATCGCTGCTGCAGCAAGGCGCCGTGGCGGTCGGTGATCCCCGGGGGGCCTATCTGGTGGCGGTCGACGCGCGCTCTCCGGCCGACGACGGAGGAATCGTCACCCGAGTCCGCTGCATGCCGGCGGGCATCGTGGTCGATGTCGAGGGGCGGCGCTTCCACGACGAGGGCGTGGATACCGCCTCGACCCGCTACTCGGCCTGGGGAGGCCTGCTGGCGGATCGCCCGCGACAGACCGGCTATCTCATCCTGGATGCCAGGGGTCTGCGCGCGGCCCCGCCATCCCTCTATCCGCCGCTGACGGCTCGCACCCTGGCGGACTTGGCGGCGCAGCTGGAGATGGATCCGGACCGACTCCAGGCGAGTGTCGCCACCTACAACGCGGCCGTGAGACCGCCGGCGGAGGGCGCAGACCCCGCCGACTGGCACACGATCGGGTTGCATCCGCCCAAGTCGCGTCATGCCCTGACCCTGATCGAGCCGCCCTTCGGCGCCTATCCGATGCGCCCTGGGATCACCTTCACCTATCAGGGGATCGGGGTCGACGCCCAGGCCCGAGTACGGATACAGGCCGGGGGCAGCGCCGAGAACCTCTTCGCGGCAGGCATGATCATGGCGCCGAACATCATTGGCCGGGGTTATCTCTCCGGTCTCGCCATCACCATCGGGATCGTGTTTGGACGAATCGCCGGGGAGGAGGCGGCGCGTCATGCGCTCGGATGAGGCCCTGACCGAGGCCAGGTGTGCGCTCGGCATCTGCAATGCCTGCGGCTATTGCAACGGCTTCTGCGATGTCTTCGAGGCCGCGAAGCGACGTCCGGTGCTGACCGATACCGATCTGTATCAGCTGGCGAATCTGTGTCACCACTGCCGTAATTGTCTCTACGCCTGCCAGTACGCCCCACCGCACCCCTTCGCGGTCAATGTCCCGCGGGCACTGGCCCGCGCGCGCTGGCGATCCTACGAGGCCTACGCTTGGCCGGACTCGCTCGCGCTGCTCTTCCGGCGCAATGTGCTGGCGGCACCGCTGGTGGCCCTGGCCGCGCTCGTTGCGGTGGTCGGCGGGCTACTGATCGCGGTCCCGGTCGAGCAGCTCTTTGCGCGATACCAGGGACCCGGCGCCTTTTACCGCGTCGTGCCCTTGGAGATCATGATCCTGCTCGGCGCACTGCCGCTGGGTTGGAGCCTGATCGCGATGACGATCGGGCTGTACCGATTCTGGCAGGCGACCCGCCCGGGTTCGGCATCCTTGTCGGTCGACGCGCTCGCCGCCGGGCTGCGCGACACTCTGGTCCTGCGCAATCTGCACGGCGGTGGCCCGGGCTGCAACGACCTGGACGAGCGTTTCTCCCATGCGCGCCGATGGCTACACCACGGTCTCTTCTACGGCTTTCTTCTCTGTCTCGCCGCCACGGTGGCCGCAAGCCTCTATCATCATCTACTCGGCCTGGAGGCACCTTACCCGTTGCTGAGTCCACCGGTGCTGCTCGGCACCGTCGGGGGACTGGCGATGGCGGTCTCGACAGCGGGACTCGCCTACGTGAAATGGCGCGCCGATCCCGAGCCGACCGCAGCCGAGACCCTGGGCGCCGATTACGGCCTGCTTGCCCTTCTGTTCCTGGTCGCGGTCACTGGACTGGTCCTGCTCGGATGGCGCGCCAGCGCGGCCATGGGGCTCTTGCTCGCCGTCCATCTGGGGAGCGTCTTGGGTCTCTTTCTGCTGCTCCCCTACAGCAAGCTCGTCCACGCAGTGTATCGGTTCGCGGCGCTCCTGGGTGATGCCCTCGACCGGCACCGCGAGCCGCGCTCGATCTCTGCAGATCAGGCAGAGCGAGAGCGAACATGATCAACAGGATCGTCGGGATATTGCGTCGGGAAGGTCTTGCCCGAACCCAATCCGCTGCTTTGGCCACGTCGGTGGAAAGACCCTTTCGCGTCCGCATCGTCGAGATCGGCACCAACCAGGTAAAGGAACCGAAGGGCCGCTCGGCGAGAGGAGACAGCAAGCAGCCGTTCCGTGTCCATCGGGTCAGCCTGCAGGGGCAGTTTTCAGGGCTGATTTTCGGATTTCTCAAAGCCAAAAATCAACTTATACCTCATTACAGAGGCAACATCCTCGAGCGGAGCGAGCCCAAGCGGGCCCGGCTGTTCCACGAGGCCGCCTTCCGTTCGCGCGGCCTGGCCCGGTCCTTCCACGGCCGCGTCTCCCCAGCCGTGGCCTGCTGCCTGACCCAGACTCACGGCGACGGCCATCGCCTCCCAACGCAGCAAGACGCCGAGGCCGCCGCGAAAGCGTAGGAGCGGCGCCCCGCCGCGACGACCCCCACGCCATCGCCCGAACCCACCGCCAACACCACCTGGCCAAGCCAAGCCGACGCCCAGCCTCCACCCGCGCGGCCCGCACCCGGCCCGGCGCGGTCGCCATGCCCCTGGGCGAAGGCGACATCCCCACCCGCAAGCCCGCCGCCCGCGACATCCGGCCCGACATGTCGCGACTGCGGGGGCCGGATGCCTGAGCAGAGGCGTGATCGGTCCAAGCTGAACCGATCGGCCCGAATTGAGGTGGTCCGGGTGACGGCACAGCGCTCCTCTGATGACATTATCGATGTAAAACAGCGACATAAAATTCTGGCAAAGATCGTGCGGAATGCTGGGTGCCCGACGCGCAGAAGGGCGCGACACCGAAGGCGGGCGTCAAGACAAGTCAGATGGGATGAACATTGACAGAAATCGCCTAAGGCGTGCTCGGGAATGACAGACCCATCAGGGATCGACCAGCGGCGACAGGAACAACCGCCGCGTCACACAACAGGTCCGAACCGGAGGTCGAGAATCATGAGCATCAACCGCCAACATCTCAGAATCACCCTTTTTTCGATCGGCACTCTCGTGCTCACCGCGGGGGCGCTCCCCGCCCAGGCCCATCCCCACCCGGACATTCTGTGCTGGGTCGCCGCCGAATATGATCTGGACGAGGACGGCTTTGCCGACTACTTCGCCCACAAGGACGACCGGGTGAGCATCAGCTCCGACGACTACACCGACGCCGAGGCCATGACCTGTCCGGCAGGTTACGTGATGGCCCGCGGCGACGTGGACGACAGCGATCCCAATGTGCGCCCTCGGCGCCAAGAGGTGGCCTTCAACGACATCGACGACGATGGCGATGGTCGTATCGACGAGCCCACGCTGTACTACTCCAGCAACGGCTTCGACAACACCAATACCGCCTTCACCATGCAGGTGCGCATCCACGACGATCTTCCGATCGCCGTCTACGCTAGTCCCGCCTGGGATCTAATGGCGCGCATCGAGTATCAGAAGCTCCAGAACACCGACGTCACCCATGTCTCCACCAAGCTGGTGAGCCACCTCTGGAGCTATGCCCCTTACTCGCGTACCGACGTGCGAGTCACGGGACTCGAGCCAGGCACTGCCTACCGTGCCCGCATCCAGTTCCGCGCCCGCTACAAGTGGAACCACCACCTTCAGTTCGACATCGGCGAGAATACGACCTGGTACTACACCATGACCGATTCCGATCACAGCATGGTCAAGGTGCGTCAGCGCATCGTGCTCAGGGCCCTGTACGAGACCTATCTCTCCGAGCGCTCCATCACCGGCTATCTAGGTACCTACACGGACGGCACCCGCTATGGTGGGAATCCGGGTGAGTGGTGGTGCTCCGAGTTCTACAGCTGGGTCACCAACTTCGATATCGAGGGCATGGGTCACCGCTCCAACACCGGGTCGCTGCGCACCTTCTTCGAGGACCACTACGCCTGGGCCGAGCTGCCCGATGACTATAGCTATCTGGTGGGTTTCTACGGGCCCGGCGACTACCTCGGCATCGGCGCGGACGAAGACAATCTGAAGCACTCGGCCATGTTCCTCGCCTACGAGCCGGCCCGCGACATCGTGTGGTCCATCGAGGGGAACGTCTCGGGTCGCTCGGACATCGGCGACAGTTATGCCAGCCGCCGCGGTGGTAACGAGGCTCGGGTGGTGCAGCGGGGCTCGGATACCGTTGGCGGGCTCGGTCGGCTCAAGTGGGGCATGGTCAGGGATTGAGGGTCTCTTCCCTGCCGCGACCGCCGCCCGGGGCCTCGACCCCGGGCGATTCTATATTGGATTTTAGACAATTGCCGGGATCCGGCTGCTCGCCTGGTAGGCGCGGCCGGTGGGAGCGGCGCCTCGCCGCGATCGGACGCCCGTCGCGGCGGGGCGCCGCTCCCACGGTGGCGTGCCTGGGCGATGACCGGGGGTGCCCATCAACTCGGGCGACTGGCCTGTTGGGCCAGGCCCAAGGCACCCTTGCGGGCACGCCGTCGAGCTCGCGGCCCTCTTGAAGGCGCATCCAGGAGAGCCGCTTCCGTGCCTGGTTCCAGGCCGAGCGCTTGACGGCCGTCCTTGCCGAGCTCGCGCGTGGCGTTGGCTCCGGTCTTCATACCCGCCAGCTTCCCATCTCCGGTATCGATAGCAAATGGATCGGCGCCCATCGCGCCCGCGTCACCGAGGTATCGCAGTCCTTGCTCGACGGCCCGGCCGACGCTTCTCAACGGAACCCATTTTGGTAACGGTTGTCTTCCCGAGGCTCGAAGCGCGATGAGCTGGGTCTGGAGCGCGCGATCCCTGCTAATCTAGAAGTCACACCGAGCCAAGGCCATCCCAGGTGTCTTCTCAATAATGGAAGCTTTAGAGATTCAGAGCCCCATTCATCGCGTCAACGTGGAGCAGTTCCACCGGATGATCGATGCCGGCGTTTTCAGCGATGGCGACCGGGTGGAGCTGATCGACGGAGAGATGCGAGATATGTCACCAATTGGCCCGCCGCATCGCGCCACGACAGATACGCTGACCATGTTGTTTGCGCCGCCGCTGGCGGGCGGCGTGGCTATCGTCAGTGTCCAGGGTCCGCTCATGCTGGATGATGGCACCGAGGTCTATCCCGATCTGATGGTCCTGAAGCCAAGTGATGACCGTTACGCTCGATCCAATCCCACGGCCGAGGATGTCCTGCTGGTGATCGAGGTGGCGGATAGCAGCCTGGTGCTCGATACGGGCGTGAAGCTGGCCAAGTACGCCCGCGCTGGCATTCGCCACTATTGGGTAGCGGATATCCGTCAGCGCACGCTGCACGATTATCGCGATCCAGACCAGTTCGGTGGGTGCTACCGCCAACTTCACTCGCTCGGCGAGGGATCACTCGCCATCGCCATCGAGGGTGTGGAGATTCGGGTCGACATCGCAGACCTGTTTCCCGGCTGATCGGGGGGGCACGGGGTCACCATTTAGCTGACCCGGATCAAGAGGCGACAGAATTTCCTCGCGGTCTTGCGCGATGATCTCCATCAGTTATTCACGAAACGCGGCGTTGTGCCT
>JANQGF010000387.1 GCA_028277465.1 Chromatiaceae bacterium | reverse complement strand
TTGAGTCGGCATCGCGCATCATGCGGCAGCATCACGTGGGAGCGGCGCCCCGCCGCGAAGAGCGCGCGATCGCGGCGGGGCGCCGCTCCCACCAACGAGGTGCTTGGACCAACCGATGATCGAGGCCGGCGAGCGCGAGCTTCGACAAAGGCCTTCACAGCCCCGCCAACCAGCAGCGTCTCGCCGAGTTCATCGATTTCCCGGTGCTGCCGAAGAAGGGCAAACGCTGCGCCGCCGAGTGTGAGCGCGAGCACGGCCCGCGCTTCATCGCGCAGCGCCACCAGCACGCGGCCATCGAGTCCACGATCAGTGCCCTTGAGGCCCATGGGCTCGACCGCTGCCCCGACCACGGTCTCGATGGCTTCCGCCGTTATGTCGCGCTGGCCGTCGTCGGACGCAACGTCCATCGTCTCGGTGCCATCCTGCTTACGCAGGAGGCCGAAGCGCAGCGACGGCGCCGGCGCAAGCGCGCGGCCTGACCCGATGGCTCAAGCGATCCCGACGCAGCTGAGGGAGTGGTCTGTCCGCCGCGAACCATTGAAGATGAATAACGCTCATTCACACCGGTCCTGCGCCCCTTCATTGCACTGAAATGAATAGTTCTCAGGTGTTCTGGATCACGATCCGCGGGAACTTGGCCGCATAGTCTTTGGCCTGTAGCGACAGCTTGGCGGCCGTCCGCCGGGCGATCTCGCGATAGATCTCGCTCGCTCGCGACTCCGGCTGCGCAACCACGGTCGGCTTGCCGCTGTCGGTCTCCTCGCGGATGTGGATGTCCAACGGCAGCGAGCCGAGCAGATCGACACCATATTGCTCGGACATGGCGGTTCCGCCACCCTGACCGAAGATGTGTTCCTCATGGCCGCACTTGGAGCAGATATGGATGCTCATGTTCTCGACGATGCCCAGAACTGGCACCTCCACCTTCTGGAACATCTTCAGCCCCTTGCGGGCATCCAAGAGGGCGATGTCCTGGGGCGTGGTGACGATGATGGCACCGGAGACCGGGACCTTCTGGGCCAGGGTCAGCTGGGTGTCGCCGGTACCGGGCGGTAGATCGATGACGAGATAATCCAGGTCCGCCCAGTTGGTCTCGTTCAGTAGCTGCTCCAAGGCCTGGGTGACCATGGGGCCGCGCCAGATCATCGGTGTCTCCTCGTCGATCAGGAAACCGATGGACATGGCCTGAAGCTGGTGGCTGTTCATCGGTTCCAGGCTGTTGCCGTCCTTGGACTCCGGCTTGCCGGTGATACCCAGCATACGTGGTTGCGAGGGACCATAGATGTCGGCGTCCAGAATGCCGGCCCGCGCACCCTCGGCGGAGAGGGCCAGCGCCAGATTGACTGCCGTCGTCGACTTGCCGACGCCACCCTTGCCGGAGGCCACGGCGATGATGTTCTTGACGTTGTCGATGGGTTTGAGCGACTTCTGGACCGAGTGGGCCTTCACCTCCCAGCTCACATCGACCCGAGCGCGACCGACACCCTCGACCCCCAGCACCTTTTCCTCGAGCGCCGCGGCAAGCGAGTCCTGGAAACCTTTCACCGGGAACCCGAGCATCACCTCGACCCGCACCTGATCACCCTCGATCGCGATGTCCTTGATAGCTCGCGCGGCGACCAGATCACGCCCGAGATGGGGCTCTTGATACTGCTTGATTGCGGCTTCGATCGCTTCTTTCGTGGGTTCGGACATTGGGTACTCCTCAATGGAATGAAGGTCGCCGCGCGTCGGGCGAATGAAATCGTTCAGGGTAGCCTGGAGGTGGCCGCGCGAGCCAGGCGAATCTCAGGGCGGGGCTATCTTGAGCGCAACCATGGTATCAGCAAAGTCTAATTCAAGACCCGGCCCGTCGGGTGGGCAACCGCCCGTCGCTCGTCCACGCGAGCCGGCAAGACCGCAGTGGCTCCAAGGCCCGGCGCGTCGCGCGTGGTCCAGGGCGCGTCCCTCGTGAGATACTGGTCGTCCTTGGTCGAGTCCAGCCGAGCCTTCACTCCATGAGCAATCCACGCGACATACTCATCACCAGTGCCTTGCCCTATGCCAACGGCCCCATCCACCTCGGCCATCTGGTGGAGTACATCCAGACGGACATCTGGGCACGCTTTCAGAAGATGCGTGGTCACAACTGCTGGTATGTGTGCGCCGACGACGCCCATGGCACCCCCATCATGTTGCGCGCGCGCCAGGAGGGTGTCGCACCCGAGACCTTGATCGAGCGGGTCGGCGCCGAACATCGGGCCGATTTCGCGGCCTTCCGCATCGGCTTCGACAACTATCACTCCACCCACTCGCCCGAGAACCGTCACTATGCGACCCTCATCTATGAGCGCAACCGGGACAAGGGTCATATCGCTCGGCGCACCATCACCCAGGCCTATGACCCGGTGGAGCAGATGTTCCTGCCCGACCGCTTCATCAAGGGCGAGTGTCCGAAATGCGGAGCGGCGGACCAGTATGGCGACAACTGCGAGGTCTGTGGGGCCAGCTACTCGCCCAATGAACTGCGAAACCCGCGCTCGGCCGTCTCGGGCGCGGTGCCCGAGCAGCGCGAGTCCGACCACTATTTCTTCCGCCTGGGTGACTTCGAGGACATGCTCAAGGCTTGGACGCGCGGTGGCAGTCTCCAGAAGGAGGTCGCCAACAAGCTCGACGAGTGGTTCGCGGCCGGGCTCCAAGAATGGGACATCTCGCGCGATGCACCCTATTTCGGCTTCGAGATTCCCGACCATCCGGGCAAGTTCTTCTATGTCTGGCTCGACGCACCCATTGGTTATATGGCGAGCTTCCAGAACCTCTGCGACCGGACCGAGGGGCTCGACTTCGACCGCTTCTGGAGTCAGGACGCGACCGCCGAGCTCTATCACTTCATCGGCAAGGACATCATCTACTTCCATGCCCTCTTCTGGCCGGCCATGCTCCATGGCGCGGATTTCCGCACGCCGAGCGCCATCTTCGCCCATGGCTTCCTCACCGTGGACGGACAGAAGATGTCCAAGTCGCGCGGGACCTTCATCAAGGCGCGGACCTATCTGGATCACCTCAATCCGGAGTATCTGCGCTACTACTTCGCCGCCAAGCTGGGTCCGGGCGTCGACGACATCGATCTGAACTTGGAGGACTTCGCGGCCAGGGTCAACGCGGACCTGGTCGGCAAGGTGGTCAATATCGCCAGCCGCTGCGCCGGCTTCATCACCAAGTCCTTCGGTGGCCGACTCGCGCCCCAGTTGGCCGACCCCCCTCTCTTCACGACCTTCGTCGAGGCCGGCGAGTCCATCGCAGCCGCCTATGAGGGACGCGATTTCAACCAGGCGGTGCGCGAGATCATGGCCCTCGCCGATCGCGCCAACCAGTACATCGACGAGCAGGCGCCCTGGGTGATGGCCAAGCAGCCGGGGCGCGAGGGTGAGCTACAGGCGGTTTGCTCCATGGGCCTGAACCTCTTCCGCATACTCATGGGCTATCTACGACCCATCCTTCCCGGGACCGCGGCCGATGCGGAGGAGTTTCTGCAGATCGCCCCGCTCGCCTGGGCCGAGATCGCCGACCCCCTGTTGGATCACGAGATCGCTCGCTTCAAGCGCCTGATGACCCGGGTCGAGTCGAGCCAGGTCACGGCCATGCTCGAGGCGTCGAAGACCGACTTGGGCGCCGCCCCGACCGAGCCCGCTGCGCCCAACCCGCATCTGGCGCGCGACCCGATCGGCGCGACACTCGATTTCGAGACCTTCGCCAAGGTCGATCTGAGGGTCGCCCGGATCGCCGAGGCCAACCTGGTCGAGGGCGCCGACAAGCTGCTCCGACTCTCGCTCGATCTGGGTGGCGAGACCCGCTCCGTCTTCGCCGGCATCCGTTCGGCCTACGACCCCAAGGATCTGGAGGGTCGACTCACGGTCATGGTCGCCAATCTGGCCCCGCGCAAGATGCGCTTCGGCGTCTCGGAAGGAATGGTTCTGGCCGCCGGGCCGGGGGGGAAGGATCTCTTCATCCTGTCACCCGACGCCGGCGCCGAGCCCGGGATGAAGGTCAAATAAGGGCGCGAGCCGAGGTCGGGCGTTGGCGCCGGGGCCGGCCGGCAGCGCACCGGAAAACCGCACGATAACCCTATGGTATTTCGGTTGTAGCAAAGGCTAACGCGGCGTATTCTCATGTCGCTTGACGCCGCCGAAGGGTGTCGGCTGTTGGGTCCGCTGTGCGCGACCGAGGGGGCGAATCGGAATGCCTGCGCAGTGCTTGACCTGACTGCGGCGCCTCGGCGATCCCCAAGCCCCGAGGGAAACACTGATTGATTCGCTTCGCGCCGAGTCGCTCAGCTCTGAACCAATAACCCATCAATCGTTGTTTCCCCGAAATCAGTTCAATTGGTGCTTCCCGAGCTGGCATGACCGAATACGCACTCATCCTGGTCGGCACGGTGTTGGTCAACAATTTCGTGCTGGTCAAGTTCCTTGGACTCTGTCCATTCATGGGCGTTTCCAAGAAGCTGGAGACGGCGGCGGGGATGGGTTTGGCAACGACCTTCGTGATGACCCTCTCGGCGGTCATCACCTGGCTCGTCAATGAGTACCTGCTGGTCCCGCTCGACATCCAGTACCTGCGTACCATCGCCTTCATTCTGGTCATCGCGGCCGTGGTCCAGTTCACCGAGACGGTGATGCACAAGACCAGCCCCATGCTCTATCAGGTGCTGGGGATCTTCCTTCCGCTGATCACGACCAACTGTGCCGTCCTCGGCGTGGCCTTCCTGAATCAGCAAGCCGACCACAACCTGGCGCAGGCGGCCCTCTTCGGATTCGGTGCCGCCATCGGCTTCTCCTTGGTGCTGACCCTGTTCGCCGCCATCCGCGAACGGGTCGCCGTCGCCGACGTGCCCCAACCCTTCCAGGGCAGCGCGATCGCCCTCATCACCGCCGGTCTGATGTCGCTCGCCTTCATGGGTTTCGCCGGACTGGTCCCGAACTGAGGCGGCTCGCGTCATGTGGACTGCCATCCTGGCGATCACCCTGCTCGCCACCCTCTTCGGGCTGCTCCTCGGCTATTCGGCGATCCGTTTCCGGATCGAGGGTGATCCGATCGCCGATCAGATCGATGGCCTGCTGCCTCAGACACAGTGCGGGCAATGCGGCTATCCGGGCTGCCGACCCTACGCCGCGGCGGTGGCCAAAGGGGAGGAGGACATCAACAAGTGCATACCGGGCGGCGAGGCCACGGTGCTGGCCTTGGCAGACCTGCTCGGGCGCGAGCCGGTTCCCCTGGACGCCGAGGAGAAGCCGCCGGCCGTTGCCCTGATCGATCCCCAGTCCTGCATCGGCTGCACGCTTTGTTTACAGGCCTGCCCGGTCGACGCCATCATCGGCGCCGCCAAGCAGCTTCACGCCGTGCTGGATGCGGAGTGCACCGGCTGCGCACTCTGTCTGGCGCCCTGCCCGGTCGACTGCATCCGGATGGTGCCCGTCGCCGAGGACATACCCAGGTGGCGTTGGCCCTATCCCGGGAGACAGATGCCGGAGGTCGCCGCCCCCGAGTCTGCCCGCGAAGCCGCCTGACGAGAGGAAGAAGCATGGAACGAGCCGTCTCGCTAGACTCCAGCCTGGGCACAGGCGCACGCTCGATACCCTCCGGGCGCCGGCTTTGGAGGTTCCACGGAGGCGTCCATGTGCCGGACGAGAAGTCGCTCTCCAACGCCGAACCGGTCACGTCCGCGCCACTCCCCAAGCGGCTGATCATCCCGCTGCAGCAACATATCGGCGCCCAGGCCAGACCATTGGTCCGGATCGGTGAGCGGGTCCTCAAGGGGCAGATGATCGCCGAGCCGAACGGCTATATCAGCGCACCCGTCCATGCATCGAGCTCCGGGATCCTGGTCGCGATCGAGCCTCACCCGGTCGCGCACGCATCCGGTCTCTCTGCGCTCTGTGCCCTGATCGAGACCGACGGCGAGGATGCCTGGGCGGAGCTTCCCGAGCCTTTGGTCCATTACGCCCAACTGGATCCGACGCTGGTGCGCGAGCGCATCCGCTGGGCGGGCGTGGTTGGGATGGGAGGCGCCTCCTTTCCCACCAGCGTCAAGCTCAACCCGGGGACCGACCGTCAGATCCAGACCCTGGTCATCAATGGTGCCGAGTGCGAGCCCTATATCACCTGCGATGACCGGCTGATGCGCGAACGGGCCGCGCACGTGCTCGAAGGCGTGCGCGTCATGGACCACCTGCTGGGCGTCTCGCAGGTGCTCATCGGGATCGAGGACAACAAGCCGGAGGCGATCGAGTCGATGCGAGATGCCCTGGCCGAGACGGACATGCCCGGCTACACCGAGATCGTGCCCATCCCGACCCTTTACCCCAGCGGCGGGGAGAAGCAGCTCATCCGCATCCTGACCGGCCGCGAGGTCCCGAGCAGCGGTATCCCGGCCCACATCGGCATCGTCTGCCAGAATGTCGGCACGGCGGCGGCGGTGGCCGATGCGGTACTGGAAGGACGGCCACTCATTTCACGCATCATCACCCTGACCGGGAGGGCGATCGCCGCACCTCAGAACCTGGATGCGCGCGTCGGGACGCCCGCGGGCGAGCTGATCGCCCATTGCGGCGGCTACCGCGAGTCCGCGCGCCGCCTGATCTGCGGCGGCCCCATGATGGGATTCGAGCTCCGGCACCCGCAAGCCCCCATCACCAAGGCGACCAACTGTCTCCTGGCGCTCACCCGGGCCGAAAGCCCGGACCCAGGCCCGACCCTGGCCTGTATCCGCTGCGGGCGCTGCGCCGAGGCCTGCCCGGCCAAGTTGCTGCCCCAGCAGATGTACTGGTACGCCCGCGCCAAGGACCTCGACCGGATCCAGGACTACCACCTATTCGATTGCATCGAATGCGGCTGTTGTGCCCAGGTGTGTCCGAGCCGCATCCCGCTGGTCCAGTACTACCGCTATGCCAAGACCGAGATCTGGGCGCGTGAACAAGAACGGCGCAAGGCCGACCAGGCACGCGCCCGTCACGAGGCCAAGCGGGTGAGGCTGGAGCGCCAGGAGCAGGAACGCCAAGCCAGGCTCCGCCGGCAGAAGGCGGCCCTGGATGCCAAGCCCGCGGATGGCAAAGCCGGCAAGCAGGCACTGATCGAGGCCGCGAGACGACGTGCCGCGGCGAAGAAGGCGGCGGCCGGACGATCAGGGGCCCAGTCGGCCGACCGTCCTTGAGCGTGCTGCGAATCTTGCCGCGATGAAAAGCGCCATCGTCTCCTCGCCCCACCTCGCACCCGTCAACCGGGTGGACCGCATCATGCTCCAGGTGCTGCTCGCACTGGTACCGGGTGTCCTGGCCATGACCTGGTACTTCGGCTGGGGTCTTTTGATCAATATCGCCCTGGCAGCGACCTTCGCCGTCCTGGCCGAGGCCGGGGTGATGCTGGCCCGCGGCCGCTCGCCCTTCGCCGCGATCGGTGACCTCAGCGCCCTGGTCACCGCCGTGCTCTTCGCGATCTCGGTCCCGCCGACCCTGCCCTGGTGGCTCACCCTGCTCGGGATGCTCTTCGCCATCGTCCTGGTCAAGCAGCTCTACGGGGGCATGGGCTACAACCCCTTCAACCCAGCCATGGCGGCCTATGTCTTCCTCTTGGTCTCCTATCCGGTGGCCATGACGACTTGGCTCGCGCCCGGCGTGCTGGCGGAGCATGGTCTTTCCTTCATGGAGTCGCTGGGTCTGATCCTGCAGGGGACCTTGCCACCCGGGCTCGACTGGGACGCCGTGACGGCGGCGACGCCGCTCGACGAGATGCGGGGCAAGCTCGATGAAGGCTGGTCGATCGAGGAGATCCGTCAGAGTCCGCTCTGGGGTCAGTTCGGCGGGCGCGGCTGGGAATGGATCGCCGGCTGGTTCCTGCTCGGCGGGCTCTATCTCCTCTGGCGCCGGATCATCACCTGGCACATCCCAGTCGCCATGCTACTCGGCCTGCTGATCTGCGCCGGCGTCGCCTGGACACTGGATCCAAGTCGCCATCCCCTGCCGACCTTCCATCTCTTCAGCGGCGCGGCCATTCTCGGCGCCTTCTTCATCGCCACCGACCCGGTGACGGCCTGTACCACCAAGAAGGGACAGCTCATCTTCGGCGCGGGCATCGGGGCGATCGTCTTCGTCATCCGCGCCTGGGGCGGCTATCCGGACGCCGTCGCCTTCGCCGTCCTGCTGATGAACATCGCCGCGCCCACGATCGACTACTACACTCAGCCCCGTGCCTTCGGACACGGCGGAGGTCGCCAAGCTCGATGAAGACCCGATCCATCCTGCTCGCCGGATTCGTTCTGGGCAGCTTCGCGATCAGTGGCGTCGCGTTGGTCGCCATCACGCACGAGGCGGTCGAGCCGCGCATCGCCGACAACCAATACCAGGCCATGCAGCGCAAGCTCGCGTCGATTCTCCCCGCGGGTCAGGCCGACAATGATCCGCTGCAGGACCGTATCCAGGTCAGCGGGGGAGGGCTGTTGGGCACCGACACCGCGCAGGTCTACCGCGTGCACCGTGGAGAGACATCGGTCGCAGTCATCCTCGAACCCGTGGTCCCCGACGGTTATGCGGGTCCCATCCGCCTTCTGGTCTCGGTGCTTCGCGACGGCAGCCTGGGTGGTGTGCGGGTCCTCTCGCACCACGAGACGCCCGGACTCGGAGACAAGATCGAGGAGTCCAAGTCCGACTGGGTGTATGGTTTCGAGGGTCGATCCCTGACCGACCCACCGCGCGACCAGTGGTCGGTCAAACGCGATGGTGGCTATTTCGATCAGTTCACCGGCGCGACCATTACCCCGAGATCCATCGTCCGGGCGGTCAAGAACACACTCCTCTATGTCGAACGGCATGGCGACCGGCTCTTTGCGCCGGCTGCCGATACCCCAGATCAACCCGCCCGGGAGTCCTCCTGAATGACCACTGCGAAAGGCTATGGCACACTCATCGGCGACGGTCTCTGGAGCAACAACCAGATGCTCGTCGCACTGCTCGGGCTCTGTCCGCTGCTCGCGACCACCACGTCGGCGACCAACGGGCTGGGCATGGGGCTCGCGACCACCGTCGTGGTCACCTGTTCCAATGGCACCATCTCACTGGTGCGGAATCTGGTGCGACCCGAGATCCGTATCCCGGTCTTCGTGCTGGTGATCGCCTCCTTCGTCACCCTCGTCGAGCTGATCATGCAGGCCTTCTTCTACGAGCTGCACCTGGTCCTGGGGCTCTTCATCTCGCTGATCGTCGTCAACTGCATGATCATCGGACGCGCGGAGGCATTCGCCTCCAAGAATCGGCTGGACCGCGCGTTGGTCGATGGCCTCGCCGTCGGCTTGGGTGCCACCCTGGTCCTGACGACACTCGGCGGCCTGCGCGAGTTCGTCGCCCAAGGCACGCTCTTCAGTCAGATCCATCTGCTGCTCGGCGAGGGCGCGCGGGGGTTGACGCTAAGATTGGGCGAGGACTTCCAGGGCGCCTTGATCGCGATCCTGCCGCCAGGCGCCTTTATCGGACTCGGGCTTCTGATCGCGCTCAAGAACCTGATCGACACGCGCCTCGAGCGACCGACCCGGGTGCGCACAGTGACCACTCCGGCGGTCTCCGCGGCCCGATCTTGATCGACTCCGGGGCCTCACCGAGACGTGACGAGACCCCGGAGGCGTCGCGCGATCCGCGTGACCCGCTCGGCCGGCTCGCCGATGACAGCCAGGCTGCCACTGCCGGCCGGGACCATGAGACCCCGAAAGTGGGCTGAACGGATGGGTTCCGGGGCCTCAAGACGCTCGTCCGGCATCAGCAAGAGGGTCAAGGGACCAGTCTCGCCGGTGAGCACCAGGTGCACAGCCTCACCCTGTCGGATCCAGCAGCGTGCCGCATAGCGAAGCGGTCTCAATTCCTGATCGATCGCTGCCGGCTCGACCTGGATGCCGAGCGATCCGAACAGAGGATCCAAGGCCGGTTCGGGCACGAGCGGATCAGCGTCGAGCACGGCGGCTTCCGACTCGATATGCGCGAGGACCGCGGCACCCAGCGGACTGTTCGTCGCCGCGCGCTCCCCCGTCGCGGGAGGCCAGCCAGCGAGCCAGGGCCTGGATCCAACCCCCAGAACGAGAACCAGGAGTGCGAACGCACCGAGGAACCAAGGCGCCAAACCGAATCGGGGCGTCGGAGGGGGACCGCCGGCGCGCCTCTCGGTGGTATCGGAGCGATCGGATTCCGCCGCCTCGGCGAGGGCAGTGCGCAGCTTGGTCTCGAAATCCCGTGCACGCCGCATCGCGTCGGCACAGTCTTCGCATTTGGCGGCATGGCTGACAAAAGCGGTGTCCGCACTGAAGGGATCGATCAGGAGATGGCGGCGAAAATCTCGGCAGTTCATGGACCACAGGCACTGGACAGGGCGGCCTCTCCTGGCGCGAACTTTCGGTAACCTTGAGACCCTGCAATCCGAGCAATGATGACAGGTCGATCTCAGACCCGCGCGTCCGAGTGGCTTCCAGCGGTTGCCGGGCCGCAGTTGTTGCTCCAGAGTTGCGGCGCACTCATCTGCCCCGTAAAGGAGGTGGACTCGATGACCAGTCAGATCCTCATCGTCGAAGACGATCCAGCCTTGAGCCAGATGCTCGCCATGCACTTCGAGGACGTGGGCTTGAGCGTCACGTGCGCCCCAAACTGCGAGTCCGGGTTGGAGCAGGCGCGAGCGAGACGCTTCGACCTGGTGCTCCTGGACCAGCGGCTCCCGGATGGGCGAGGCAGCGACATGATCACCGAGTTGCTCGGTCGCGATCCCGAGCTGCCCGTGATCATGATGACGGGCCAGCACGACCTCGAGCTGGCGATCGAGGCGATCAAGGATGGAGCCGCCGATTTCGTGCACAAGCCGATCAAGGTCGAGGAGTTGGAGGCCAGCGTCGAGCGGCTCTTGCGCCAGCGGGCGGCGGCGCAGCAGGCCGCGGCACCCGAGATGCCACCGGCCGATCATCCCCGTCACCTGATCGGGCGGAGCGATGCCATGCTGGCGGTGAGCAAGACGATCGCGCTCAGCGCTCGCAGCTCGGCCACGGTGCTCATCAGCGGTGAATCCGGGACCGGCAAGGAGGTGGTGGCACGCCTGATCCATCAGCACAGTGGTCGGACCGGCCCCTTCGTGGCGGTCAACTGTGCCGCGATCGTCGAGACCTTGCTCGAGAGCGAGCTCTTCGGTCACGAGAAAGGGGCCTTCACCGGGGCCCAGGCGCGCAAAGAGGGGAAGTTCGAGCAGGCCCGAGACGGGACCCTGTTTCTCGATGAGATCGGCGAGCTGGCGCCGGCGCTGCAGGCCAAGCTGCTCCGCGCGCTGCAGGAGCGCCGGTTCGAGCGCGTCGGCGGCAATCAGCCGATCGCGACCAACGCCCGCGTGGTTGCCGCCACCAACCGGGACCTGCTCGCCGAGGCCGCCGCCGGGCGCTTTCGCGAGGACCTGGTCTATCGGCTCAGGGTGATCCAGATCCAGGTGCCGCCGCTGCGCGCGCGCCGGGAGGATATCCCGCCGCTGGTCGAAGGGCTCCTGACCCGTATCGCCGAGCGGCTCGACCGGCCGCGGCTGCGAATCGCCGAGACGGCCCTGAGTGAGCTCTGCGAGCACGACTGGCCGGGCAATGTGCGCGAGTTGGAGAACCTCCTGACCCAGGCCGCGGTCCAAGCACGCCATGGCCTCATCACCAGCGATCTGCTCGGCCTGGATCCCCGAGCGGAGCGGCCGGCCGAGGGTCGGGGGATCGCCGGCTCGGTCGACCTCGCGGCCCCACCGAACGAGGCACTGGTGCTGCGGACACTGGACGCGGTGGAGGCCGAGCACGTGCAGCGCGTGCTGGACTACACCAAAGGGCATAAGGGACACACCTGCGAGATCCTGGGGATCTCGCGTCCCGCCCTGGATCGCAAGATCGACAAGTATTCCTTGCGTGTGCCGCGGCGCTGACCCCCGCCTGGATTGAACGGCGATCGCATTTTCGTCTTGCCTTCTGCACAATGATTCGGATGGCGAGCTTGCTTGGTCCCCTTGATCCGACTCCGATGGGAAGGGAGCGAAGGCGATTTCCCTCAACGCTCATGCCACCTGGCTGGTCTTGACGCCCGCCTTCTGTGTCGCGCCAGCCGTCACATCGCCCGGCGATGCGCCTGCCGGCGCTCCTTGAAGGCAGACGTCGATCCGGCGCCATCTGGTATGAGGGTTTCCGGCAATCGCCTA
>JANQGF010000344.1 GCA_028277465.1 Chromatiaceae bacterium | reverse complement strand
CCACCGCTGCCATATGCTCATCCTCGACCGCCACCCCAGGAATGCCCAAGCATACTGGCAACGATGAAATCAGGAAACAGTTGATGGACATCTCCTAAGTCACTTGAAACGGCGCACTTCACTCGGGCGGCGGTTCAGTGTCAGCAGCCAGTCTCTCTCGCGGCTTGCAGTTCTCGATGGCGCCGCAAGATGTAGCGTCCGAGCAGATCTCTGGCATCGTCCGAAAGGGGCTCGAAACGAATCCCGAGCTGGACTCGCGCCTCGTCCAAGGGTGTTTGGCGCACCACATAGCCCAGCAGCTTCAGATAATCTCGCTGACCCGGCAGCACGAGCCGGAGATCACGCAACGGCAGCGTCATATCCGGGATTCGATCCGCCCGCTGCTCAACCGCCATCCCCGTGTAGGAGAGATTCATGACACGAGGCTGCTCGAGCCGCCCGCTACGATCCTGAAGCAGCATCTCATCCCTTCCTGGCGGCACCCGCCAACTGCGGGAGCGCTCCTCACCCTCCAGGATCTCCGGGATGCCGATCTCCAGGGTCAGCCCCCCATCCTCCGTATCCGCTCGGGGTTTGAGCGGAAAGCGTAGCCGATGCCCCTTCCAGCCGGCCTGAAGCTCGATTCGAGGGCTGCCTGGAATCCCTTTCAGGAGGCCCGCGGCATCCTCGGAGACACGCAGCCAGCCACCGGCTTCACCCTCGGACCCCGACCGAGGCTCGGCGAAGAGTTGGCGGATATAGTCCAACTCTTCATGCGACAAGATATCCTCTCTGTGTGTTGGCACTGACAGTCACCAGTTAATCGACAGGCGCACCGGAATCGACTTGCGTCAGACGGGTTCCCTGGCCGTGACGAGCCGGCATGGTCACACGAACTCCACCCCCGAATCTGACTCGGCTCGCCCTGCACCCTTTGCATCATCACCCCCGCCCCGAAGCGGCGGTCGACCGCCGCCTCGGGCTCTGGCCACTATTGCGCCCGGTCAAGATCCTGACCGGCATCCCGCCGATCTTGCACCGGTCCGAGATCGCCCAGCAGGTCCCAACCGCATAGGCGGAAATAGGCGTTCGCGAAATCCCGGTCCGCACCCAATATATGGACCAAGAGCCAATGCCGCACGTTCTCCTGGGTCGCCTCGTCGAACACGGCCACACCCTCCGCCCGCAGCTCGCGCAGCAGACTGGTGTATTCTGCCATCAGCAGGGCATGCTCGCTCTGATGTTCTGCAATTCCTTCATAACCCAAGGCCTGCATGAAGGTCTCTTCACGTGCGAAATGGGCACGCATTGCCTCACCCAAATCGCTCAGCGCATTGACGAGAGCCGATGCATCGCCCGCCCGTCCCGCCGACGCCTCGGGACAAAAGCGCAGACAGATATCGGCGAGCTGGTCGATCAGGGCGCGGTGATCCCTATCCAGCGCCTCGATGTTGAGCGACCACTCCTCGCGCCAAGTCAGTATTTTCGGCATGAAATCCTCCGTCTCCCAGACTCTCATGGTCCGGTGGTATTGAACACGTGGCCCAGACGCTCGGTGCTGCTGCCCTCACCTCGGCACCACCGACCGCAAGACCCGCCTGCGCTATCGCGAGACCCCGAATCGAGCCCCGCGGGCAGGATGGGTCTGTGGTGGTTCACATCTCTGTGGAGACCGACACGCAAACCTCGCCGGACAGCTTCATCGAGGTCGCCGAAAAGGCAGGATGCGACCCGATCGGGCCGGCATACCATCATCGCGCTGACGTTCGAGCATCTGTCTCAGCACTGGCCCGATGTCGGCCAGGAGCCGCGACTGAACGCCTTGAAGGCCACCGAAATAGTAGACCATTTCACAGGGAACCGGGGCAGTGAGCGACTCCCGTCCGACGGCCGGTCGCCAGGCAAGACGAATGAGGCGCCCGCCCTCACCGTCCTGGTGCGCATAGCCGCCCTGAGCGTCGACGAAGACGATCTCGTCAGGCTCGGCGACTGCCAGGTACTGCATGGATCGAATGGGGATGAAGACACTCCGCCCTCCCGAGCGACCCAAAAGCAATTGCAGCCCATTGTGGACCCTGGCTGGGATGGTGCTGGTCTCGCGCCCGAACTCGGCGTCTGGTCTGAAGAAGGTCTCGCGAACGAAGTAGCGGGGCATGGCGGCAGACTCAAGGTGGAACGGGGTACTAAACCGCGCCTAGCGCGCTATGCGAAGTTTTTTGACTGGATCAGCCTTGGCAGCCACGACAAGCATCGGAGCTGCCGCGGTTTAAACTATTAAAAAATCTAAAATTTAAACCGCGTCTCCAGCAATGTCGATGAACCCCCAAAGCCAAGCACAAAATGAAAACGACGCATCTCGCTCTGGACGCGGTTTAGGTTCAATCATCGTCGTCAAGCTCTGGTCTCCAGCCGGCGGCGCGTGCACGCTCCACGGCCTCGGCATAGATACGACGGTGCCGTTCCCGCAGTTCGTCCGGCAGATTCGAGGCCAGATGGCCATAGGGCTGCCAGGCCGCACTGACCTTGTCGTACAGGTCGTCGATTCCCTGCACGGTCCAGCCTTCGCAGGTCTCTTCCTCCGGGATGATCCCGAACACCCAGGCGTCGCGGATGATGTTGGCGGTCGGTGTCATCCCCCCCTGTTCCTGCTTGTGGATACCTTCGTAAATCTTGGCTTTCATCATGGCCCTCGGATCCCGTACGACGATCGATTAGCATATTGGGTCCGTGCGGGGCTGTCCAAAAGGTTCCGCACCCCAACCACGAGTTCGACCAGGATGCAGGACACACTGCTGGATCTCATACGTCACGGCGAGCCCATCGGCGGGCAGCGCTACCGAGGCAATGGTGCCGACGACCCCTTGTCGCCCACTGGGTGGACGCAGATGCGCCAAGCGATCGGAGACACCGCCTGCTGGGATCAGCTGATCAGCTCCCCGATGGCCCGCTGCCGCGCCTTCGCGGTCGAATTGGCGGGCCGCCTCGGGCTGCCACTGGCGATCGAGCCCGACTTCATCGAGGTGGGGATGGGGGCCTGGGAGGGCCGCTCCCATGCCGAGGTCGCCGCCTCTGAGCCGGATGACTATGCCGCCTTCTACCGCGATCCGGTCGGCCGTCGTCCGCCTGGCGCCGAGCCGCTGGATCGTCTGCGGGTCCGAGTCGCCGCTGCCTACGAACGTCAGGTTTCGACCTACCCCGGGCGTCGTCTCTTGATCGTCTGCCACGCCGGGGTCACGCGTGCCATCGTCGGCCATGTGCTGAGTGCAGATGCCGCTCGCTGGTATCGACTGAGGATCGATTACGCCGGCCTCACCCGTATCCGCCATGGCCGATTCGGTCCCAGCATCGAATACCTGAACCGCCGCAGAACCAACCCCCCGGCCCTTCCCTTATAATCACTTGCTACCAGAACCCCTGCCGCGCTCGACCATGCACCGAACCGACGACCTGCGTATCCGCAACATCACCCAAGTTCGCTCGCCTCGGGAGTTGCACCAGGAGTATGCCATCTCCGAATCCGCTGCCGAGACGGTTTATCTCAGTCGCTCGGCGATCCAGCGCGTCCTCCATGGCAGCGACGATCGCTTGCTGGTGGTGGTCGGTCCCTGTTCGGTCCACGACCCCGAGGCAGCCCTGGCGTATGCCCGACATCTCAAACCCTTGCGCGAGGAGCTGCACGAGCAGCTCCTCATCGTCATGCGGGTCTATTTCGAGAAGCCCCGTACGACCGTCGGTTGGAAAGGGCTCATCAACGACCCGAATCTCGACGGCAGCTTCGAGATCAACAAGGGCCTGGGGATCGCCCGAAAGCTGCTGCTGGACCTCAATGAGATGGGCGTCCCGGCGGGGACCGAGTTTCTCGACCTCATCAGCCCGCAGTACATCGCCGACCAGGTGAGCTGGGGGGCGATCGGTGCGCGCACGACCGAGAGCCAGGGGCACCGTGAGTTGGCCTCGGGTCTCTCCTGTCCAATCGGCTTCAAGAACGCCACCAATGGAGACGTCAAGGTCGCCGTCGACGCCATCCATGCCGCCGCGCGTCCCCACGTCTTCATGTCCGTGACCAAAGAGGGCCAGTCGGCCATCTTCAGCACCACGGGCAATGCCGACACCCATGTCATCCTGCGCGGGGGACGGCGGCCCAACTACGACACCGAGAGCGTCAACATCGCCGCCGATCAGATCGCCGAGGCCGGCCTCACTCCCAAGATCATGATCGACTTCAGCCATGCCAACAGCGGCAAGCGTCCGGAAAAGCAGATCCGCATCTGCGAGGATGTCGCTGGACAGATCGGGCGCGGCGACCGCCGCATCATCGGGGTCATGATCGAGAGCCATCTGGTCGCCGGCCGGCAGAACCTGAACGGCAATGACGACCTCGTCTTCGGCCAGAGCATCACCGATGCCTGTGTCGGGTGGGACGACACCGCGCCCATGCTGCGTGAGCTCGCGGCGGCCTGTGCCCACCGGCGGGAGCGCGGCCGCTTCGCAGACTCGGACCAGGCTCAGAGACGATCGAGATAACGGGTTCCACCGAGCCGCCGGCTCTGGTCGAGGATCCAGTCGGCGCGGCGTCGGAGCCGCGCCGAAGGGCAATCCAACCGATAGGCGCCCGGGGCCGGCAGCACGCCGATCAAGAGCGCCGACTCCTCCAGGCTGAGCTCGCTCGCCGGTTGGCCGAAGTAGCGCTGGCTGGCGGCCTCGATGCCGTAGGTACTGGGGCTGAACTGGGCGATGTTCAGGTAGACCTCCAGGATCCGCTCCTTCGGCCAGAGGATCTCCATCAGGAGCGCGAGCCAGGCCTCGACCGCCTTGCGTCCCCAGCCCGAGCCGGGCCAGAGGAAGAGGTTCTTGGCGGTCTGCTGGGTAATGGTGCTCGCCCCACGCAGCCGCCCACCCTGGCGGTAGTCGTCCCAGGCATGGCGGATCTCGGTCAGATCGAATCCCCAATGACTCGGGAAGCGCTGGTCCTCGCCGGCGATCGCCGCCAACTTGACGGTCGCCGGTATCTGCTCCCAGGGGAGCCATGCGTGCTGGTAATAGGGCAGTGTCTGACCCAGACGTCGGACATTGGCGGCATGGCGCAGCATGAAGGCGGAGGCCGGAGGATCGACCCAACGCAAGACACCGACCAGCGGGAGACAGGCCAACATGAATGCACCGAGCAGCACAACCAGCCCGCGGAATGCCGCTGCCAGGAGAGGGCGATGCCTGCCACCACCGGTCTGGCGTGGCTCGCCAGCTCGATCCGGTTCGGCTGGGGGTAGGGTCCCGTCGGGCTGGAGAGGCAGCTCCTCGTCGGCGGACTCGGGCCCTCTGCTCTCATCCATTCATTCTGGATGCCTCACGCAGCATCGCGCGAGCGGGGTCTTGCTGCGACCGGTCCGTTCGACCCAACCAGAGGTAGACATACTCGAAGGTCGCACGGGCACCGGCAATGGTCTCGTCTCTCATCAGAACCCCTTCGGCGCAGAGCGCGTCCAAGGCACTGGTGAAGTGACGCCAGGCCGAACCGGCCTGGTCACCGTGAAAGCCGAGGAAGGTCGCACCGCCGAGATCGCTCCCCAAGACACGGCGCAGATGTCTGGCGATGACCCGCCCGCCGAGCGTCGCCCCCTCCAGGACATAAAGCCCGCCGACGGTCTTGCTGGTCGCACACGGCGCCAAGGGGCCGATCTTGTTCATTGTCGGCCGTGGCACGCAGACCGGCCCGTTCCAGCCCGCTTGTTCCAGGTCCTGAAGCAGTGCGGGCAGCTTCGGGCGCACCCCCAGACGCGCACGCAGGGACTCGTCGAGCTCGGCGAAGAGGCCCCCTTCCAACCTGGCATAGAGGCCGGCGAGCTGATGAAGATAGTGCCGATAATCCCTCCAGGTCACCGCCGGCGAGGTCAGCCGCGCCATGAGCGGTAACCGCTCGACCGCCTCATGGGCCCGGGCCGTCGCCTGGCGCAATGCAACCGACAAGGGCCCCACGGATGGGGCGACCGAATGAGAGTAAGAGCACTCAGGATATTGCATCTCTTCGTCTGGATAGGGGCTGGCGTGGATCGCCTCGGCGCTTGCCGGCAAACATGGCCCGAAGCGGCGCAATCCGACGGCCCCGAGCGACCCTCGCGCCGTGCCACCCGCAGACGACCAAGGGCGCAGGCCCCTCAGCCGCGGCCTCGGCCCTCGCCCCAGCCCTCTCCAGCCGGGGAAAGGGCGAGTCGGAGCCCCTGCGACATACCCTCCTGGTCACGCCAGCTCGGGTTCAGAGCCGGCAGAGCCGCCCAGCGAATCCGCGACCTCTGGCGTTCGGCTCGCAGCAGACCCCGGCCTCGCCCGACCTGGCGCATGAACTCTCGCTTCCAGCGGGGAAAGTCGATCTGCTGCCGACCGTAGAGTGCGGCATCCAATTGGGCCATCAGACGCGTTAGCGTCGCGCGATCCGCACCCGGACGCAAGGAGAGGATTCGTCGGGTCATCGAAGGTCCGGTCAGCTCGCCCTGGAGGGGCAGACAACTGGCCGCCTCGCGTTCGAACCGGGCGCACCAACCTGCTGGATCCGCGGCTCGATTCGCATGCCGCACACACCGGAGGAAACGGCTGCTCGAAGGGAGCAATCGCCCCATTGCCGCGCGCCACCGGGCGAAGACCGGGGCCGGTCTCAAGCGCGCCAGGCCCCGGCTGACCAGCGCTCCAGCCGCGGCGAGTGCCCCGCGCGCTCCCGCAGTTAGCGTTGCCGCCAACGCCGTGCCGCCTCGCACGGAGCGCCCCCGATAGAAGACACCGAGCCAGTAACCCAGCAGCAGTAACAGCAAACCGACCAGGGGCAGCCAGAACCTCGCCGAACCGGATCCGGACAAGACGGACGCCGAGAGACCGAAGGGACCGCCTCCCCTGACGGTCAGGGTCTTGATCGGAAGACGCGCGACCTCCCGCACGCCCAACTCGACGTTCCACCAGGCGATGCTCATCTCGGGGAGACCAAGACGACCACCAGTCTGCGGAACCAGGGTGTAGTACTCCGTGCGCCTGGCATTCAAGTGTCGCTTATCCGGGGAGAGACCCGTGTCGGTCAGCGTCTGTTCGCGATAGACGCGGAAATCCGGACCCTTCAACTGGGCCTCGAGGCTGGGTAGCTGAGCTGCCGTCGCACCGATCGCCGAGACCTCCAGGGCGAGCGTGACGGGCTCTCCCGGGGCGAGCTGCTCCTCTCGATCGATAATGGCATTGAGGGTGAGTGACTTCAGCGGCAGCCAGGGGCGCACTGCGCTCATGGATGGCCGCACCTGCAGACGAATCGGTCCCTTGGTCACCGCCTCGAAGCGCCGCATCGCGCCGCTGCGCCTACCCGTGACCCTGATGGCCGGTACCTCCAGGTTGCCGGCCCGCAAGGGGACGAGACTCACCAAAAAGCGGTTGACGATCTCGCGCCGACCATTGCCGCTGGACCGCGAGCTGGTCTCGGGACCTTCCAGCTCGTTCAACATGAAATCGCTGGCGGTCGGCAGCTCCAGATTCGCGGTACTCAGGTTCTCGCCGCTGACGAGCTCCAGCCGCAGGATCACGGGCTGTTGGAGATAAGGCTGGGTCTCTGCGAGCGACCATTCGAGCCTGGGCGGCGGCGCCTGCGCCACCCGACCCGAGCCTTGCGGATAACCCGGCGGCCAATTGGACTGGTAGCGCGGCATGGGGTAGGGCATCTGACCCGGCATGCGACTCGGTGCAGACCCGCGGGGCGGCTGAAAGCCAGGCGGAACACCTTGGGCGTTGTTCGGCGGTAACGGTCGGAACTGGGAGGGGTCGATCGTCTGAAAGGAGGGATCGTACTGCCCCGGCGGCGGACCGAAGGAGGGCTGCCCGTAATAGGGTCGCCCATAGACGCCCGGACCATAGGGGGCGGCAAGGGCACCTTCGACCAAGAACCAGAGCGCCACGGCAAGCACAGAAACCCGCACCGACGAGACGGTCAGGGACATCACCATGGCCGCGTCTCCCGCCAGGGACCAGTGAAACCTTGCGTCTGACGCATCTCTTCGAGCCTGAACTGATTGCGGATGAGCAGGGTCGGATCACCCTGGATCTGTTGGAGCCGTTGTTCCATGATCGCCATGCCCGGCCCCCCCATGGCCGTCAGCCCCTCCAAGGAGGGTACCTGGCCCTCCCTGGTCTGCGCGTCTCTATCCGCACCCGGCTGCCGTCCGAGCTGGTCGAAGCGCTCGACCGCCTCGGCCTGACCCTCGTCGGGCATGTCCGGAGGCGTCATCTCAGCACGACCCCGACCGCCGGCGCTCCGTCCGCTGCGCTCCGACTCGGATCCGGCGGGCAGATCGCCCAGCGAATCGCGCGGGCTCGGGTCCGGCTCGGGTTCCCCGAACTCGGAGCCGGTCTCCTCGGATGGGCGCTCCGCACCCTCTCGTCCCTCGTCATCCCCGGGTTCACCCGCCCTCGGCCGTTCGCGCTGTCGCTCCCCGCCTCCCGCCGGTTCCTCGCCTGTCTCCCCATCCGGCGACTCCCGCTCGCCCCGCGCGTCCCGATCCGAGCCGAACCTCTCCTCATCGGCCTGGAGCGAAGATTCATCCTCGGCCCGACCGCTCTCATGGTCCGACCGCGACTCACTCCCCGTCTCGCCTCGATCGCGCGCATCGTCCCTCGAGCCGGTTTCACCCGCTCGTTCCTGGCGCGCCTCTGTCTGCGACCCCTGTCCATCTCGAGGTCTCTCCTCCTGCGCACCACTGGAGCGATCGGAGGGCTCGCCGGTCTCGCCACCCGAATCCGCTTCGCGGTCCTGGGAGTCCTGCTGACCAGACCTCTCCCCCGCGTCCCGGCCAGCACCTGCGGCCTGGCCTCGATCGGTGCCTTCGCCCTCCGTGGACTCACCCCTTCCAGCCGCCTCGCCTTGGCGGCCCTGCTCCCCCGAGTCACCATCCCCGCCCCCGGACTGTGCGGAATCGCCAGCGGCCTCATCTTGGGAATCCGACCCGCTGGACCCGGATTGCTCGGACTCGCCTTCACCGGACTGCTGCTCACTCTCTTGTTGCTGACCCGATTGCTGCTGTTGGGAGTCTTGCTGACCCGATTGCTGCTGCTGCGAGTCCTGCTGACCCGATTGCTGCTGTTGCGAGTCTTGCTGGCTGGATTGCTGCTGTTGGCTGGAACTCTGCTGCTGGTCTGATTGCTGTTGCTCGTTGGACGCCTCTTGCTGATCCAAACGCTCTTGATCCGATTGCCCTTCGTCGCTGGATGTCTGGTCCCGTTCCGACCCTTCACGCTCCTCGGATGACGCCGATCGCTCGGTCTCCTCCCGCCTTCGCTGTCGCTCGTCGCCGGTCTGGTCCCGCGTCCCTTCTCGCGTCTCTCGCGACGCCGCGTCTCGGTCCGACCCTTCGTCCTCTCCCTCCTCCTGCTCTGGCCGATCGCGGAACTGCTCTTGTTCCAACCGTGCCAGCAGGGCGCGGGTCAGCGCCAGATTGTGGGCCGCGTCCTCATTGCCTGGATCGGTCGTCAGAACATCCTCATAGGCCTCGGCGGCACCCGCATAGTCGCCAAGCCTGAAGCGCGCATTGCCCTGATTGTAGCGCGCGGAGTCGCTGTACTTGCCTTGGTCCGCCCGGTCGAAGGCACGCTCGGCCTCCTGGTAGTGCCCCGCTCGATAGAGTGCCACCCCCTGCCGATAGGGGTCCTCGAAGACCTCGGCCGCGGATTCATAGTCGCCTGCTCGGTACATCTGATAGGCCTTCTGCTCAGCACTCCTGAACCAATCGGCGACGACGGGCCCGGCTGTCCAGAGACCCAGCAGCAAGACGACAAGTCTGGCGCCAACTCTCATGGCCTCGCCCCTTCGCCCGTTCGAGCACCCACTCCCCGCCGGGTCCGGCCTCCTGACATGTCTCGAAACTGCATCAGCAAGAGGCCGGCGAGCAGGAGCAGCGGCAACCAATAGCGCTCGTTCCAGATCCGAGTGCGTGCATCGCCCGCTTCCGGGGGCAGGCGGCTCACGGCCGCGGCCGCCAAGACGCTGTCGGTATCCGAGTCACGGTAATCGGCACGCCGATAGAGTCCGCCTCCTGCCTCGGCCAGCCGCTCGAGCAAGGGCTCGTTCAGGACCGAGCGGACCGGGCGACGACTCGGATCGGCAGGGTCGATGAGGGTACCGCCTTGAGGGGCCGGCACGCTCGCACCTTCGGGCGTACCCACACCCAAGGTGTGCAGCCGAATCCCCCGGGCCGCGAGCCGTGCCACCTGGTCCTCGAGACCGGGCTCGTCGAGATCCCCGTCCGAGATCAACAAGATGGCCCGCGCGCTCTCCTCGGGCAGCCCGGCAAGCAGGGTCTCGGCCCTGGCCAGCGCACGGGTGAGACTGCTGCCCTGCAGACTGGGGCTCGCCAGGTCCGCGGAGAGGGCCGGCAATGCATTGAGTAGGCTCCCGATATCCTCGGTGATGGGTGAGAGGACGTGAGGCACTGAGGCGAAGACGATCAGGCCCAGACGGACCTGACGATCCTTGACGATGAGGTCCTGCAGCTCCTGGCGCGCCCGCCCGAGCCGACTCGGGCTCACATCCTCGGCCAACATGGACCGCGAGATGTCCAGCAAGACCAGCAGATTGTTGCCGGGGTGGAAGAGACGCACGTCGGTGAAGTCCCAGCGTGGGCCGGCCATGGCCGTCATCAGGAGCGCCCAGAGCAGAGACCAACGCAGAAAACGACCCCAGCGTTCACTGGTCCTGAGATCGCGGGTGCCCGTCAGGTGAGGGAGCAGGTGCGGGTCCGCATACCTGTGCACGGGTCCACGCGCGGCACGAGCGGCACTGCGTAGCAGCCAGATCGCCACCGGGACGACCGCGAGCAGCCCCAGGAACCAGAGCGGTTGAGCGAAATGGAAACCCTGATCAGTCACTGGCGAGCCTGCGAACGAAGCGTTTGCGCCCTTCGGGAAACAGCCCCAGACCCAACAGGGCGAGCAGGGCCACCCCCAGGGGCCAACGGTAGAGGGGTTGGGGCAGATAGGCCGTTCGCGCCTCGGCCTCGGTCTTCTCCAGCTGGCCGATGCGGGCGGAGATCTCCTCCAGCGCCCGCGTATCGGTCGCGCGGAAATAACCGCCGCCGGTCAGGTTCGCGATCCGCTGGAGCGTCTCCTCATCCATGGTGAGATCATCTCGATAACGCACCGCGCCCTCCTCGAAGATGGGGATCCGCGTCCGCTTGCTTCCGACCCCGATGACATAGATGCGAACCCCGGCGACCCGGGCCAGCGCGGCCGCCTGTTCCGGGACGAAGCTACCCGCATTGTTGTCCCCGTCGGCGATGACGATCATCACGCGCGACCCCTCGGGGCGCTCGCGCAGCTTCTTGATCCCCAGGGCGATGGCGTCGCCCAGGGCAGTCGCCGGCCCAGCGATGCTGGGCACCACCCCGTCGAGCAGCTGGCGCACCGCATGACGGTCGAGGCTCAGCGGCGACAGGATGAAGGCCTGACTACCGAACAGGATGAGACCGACGCGGTCCCCCTCCCGATTGTCGATGAAGCGTCCCATCACCCCCTTGACCACCGCCATGCGGTTGACCTCCCGGCCCTCCACGGTGAAATCGAGCGCCTCCATGGAGTGCGAGGCATCCACGGCGATCATGAGATCATAGCCAGGCGTGCTGACCTCGGTATAGGGCGTCAGCCACTGGGGACGCATCAGGGCCAGAACCAGAGCGACCCAGAGCGCATAGAGCAGGCCGAGGTACAGCCAACCCGCAAGCTGGCGCCCCGGCCGACGGACGCTGAACGCGGCCCGCAGCTCATCCAGGCGCGGGTGCAGCAGGGTCTGGCGCTGGCCTTCCAAGGTCTCTTCCACCCGGGTACCCGGCTTGGGCCACAGATAGGGCAGGAGCAGCGGCAAGGGCAGCAAGAGGGCGGCCCAGGGCCAGTGGAACTCAAACACTGCTGGTATCCCCTGGTGAAGGCTCGGTGAGCCTGGATCCATCGTCAGAGACGGCCCTTCGGCGCTCGCGACCCTTCGGCTCGCGTGCCGACACCCAGGCCTCGACGGCGTCCAGGAGTGCGAGCAGATCCGCCCCACCCGCCCGGATCGCCGGGGCATAGGGAGCGGCCAGCAGGATCTGGCCACGCTCCCGCCAGGGGAAACCATTGGGGTCGTGGTCCGCGAGCCAGTCGAGCCACGCGGTGCCGGTGAGACCGGCGCAGGCCGGACGCCCGAGTCGCGCCATGGCGACGCGGCGCAACAACTCGGAGAGCTCGCCCGCCGTGGTCTTGGCGTCCTGCCCGGCGCGTGCACGGCGCCTCAAGTCCCGCAGCGCAGCCGCCGCATCCCAACGCCAAGTGCCGAGCGTGATCCCCGGGATGGGGATGCGCAGACCCAGGATGGCGCGCCACCGCCAGACGGCGACGGTGAGCACCAGAAGCGCCGCGGCCAAGAGCCACCAGCCAGGGGCGGGCGGCCACCAGGGGAGCGGCGGGATATCCTGGATATCCTTGAGCTGCTGGATGGGTGGAAAGGTCGAGGTGATGGGATCCATCAGACCGCCCTCGAGCGGGCACGCTGTTCGAGGTCACGAATCAGAGTGAGATGGATCTCCGCGTCCGTGCGCACCGGCAGTAGGACGATGCGCAGCCGCTGGGCCATGGCCTGGAGCCGTTCGCGACGCACCTCCCAGGACTGCCGGTAGAGTCGCCTCGCCCGGGCGTCGTCGGTGTCGATCTCGACCAGGGCACCGTCCGACCCGGTGAAGGTGGTCACACCCATGGAGGGGATTTCCCAATCCGCAGGATCATCGACCGGGACCAGGGCCACGGTATTGCGCTGGCAGAGGTCGCCGAGCACCTGCTCCAGGCCCGTGGCCGCGAGATTCAAATCGGCGATCACGAAGACCAGCGAGCCGGTCGGCAGCCCGGAGGTGGCGCGTCGCAGCGCGCCGCTCAGGCAGTCGACCGACGGATCCGTCTCCGAGCCTGGTTCAGTGAGGGTACGCAGGAGCTGCCACAGTGCCCGTCGCCCGCGCGAGGGCCGGAAATGCTGGAGCCCCCCGGCCGCATCGCCGAAGACCAGCCCGCCGACACGGTCATTCAAACGGCTGGCCGCCCAGCCGATCAGCGCCGCCGCGCGCGCCGCCTGGACCGACTTGAAGGTGCCGCGGGTGCCGAAGCTCATGTGCGGACCGCGATCGACACAGAGGACGACGGAACGCTCGCGCTCCTCGCGAAAGATCTTCATGTGCGGCTCGTTGATGCGGGCCGTGACCTTCCAATCCATATAGCGGATATCGTCACCCTCACGGTACTCGCGCACCTCCTCGAAGTTGACGCCGGCGCCCCGGAAGACAGATGCGTAGAGCCCGGCAAACGCCGAGTTGACGAGGTGATGCGACGGCAGACCCAGGGTATGGGCCTGATGACGCAGCTCCAGTAAATCATCGAGGCGTGGATAGAGGCTCATTCGGGTCGGGTGTCGGGTTCGCCTGGTGGGAGTGCGACTGGGCCCGGCGGACCGTGCAGGACCCAGTGGGTGCCGACCGCACTAGGGAATCGCGACCAGTGACAGCAATCGGTTGACGAAGGTATCCGTCGTCACCCCCTCGGCCTCCGCTTCGAAGGTCAAGAGGAGCCGGTGGCGCAGGATCTCGGGTGCGACCAGCTGAATATGGTGCGGCGAGACAAAGGTGTCGCCGTCCAACCAGGCGCGGGCGCGGGCGCAACGGGCCAGGGCGATACTGGCCCGGGGCGAGGCACCAAAACGACACCAGCGCCCGAGGTCAGCGTCATAGAGCTTCGGGTGGCGCGTTGCCTGCACCAGATCCACGATGTAATGGTGCAGCTTGGGATCCAGATAGAGTCCAGCAACGTCGCGACGCATGGCGAACAACTCCGCCTGGGTGAGACGCTTGGCCGGCGGCGCATAGCTCTGCTTCTGTTGCTGGCTATCCAGGTCGAGGATCTTGAGCTCCTCGTCACGACTGGGATAGGTGACCACGGCCTGCATCAAGAAGCGGTCGAGCTGGGCCTCCGGAAGATGGTAGGTGCCCTCCTGCTCCACCGGGTTCTGGGTCGCCAGCACCATGAACAGCTTCGGCAAGGGGTAGGTGCGCTGACCGACCGTGATCTGATGCTCCGCCATCGCCTCCAACAGAGCCGATTGCACCTTGGCGGGCGCCCGATTGACCTCGTCGGCGAGCAATATATTGTGAAACAAAGGCCCCTGACGAAACTCGAACTCCCCCTTCTCATGGCGATAGATATCGGTCCCGATCAGGTCGGAAGGCAGCAGGTCGGGCGTGAACTGAATGCGATGGAAGTCGCCCTCGAGCGACTCCGCCAGGGCCTTGACGGCGGTGGTCTTGGCGAGCCCCGGCATCCCTTCCACCAAGAGGTGCCCATCGCTGAGCAGGCACACCAGCATGCTGTCGATGAAGGATTGTTGGCCGATGATGCGGGAGGCGATGTGGTCGCGTACTGCTTTGAGGTCGGTGGGCGTCATGCTCGAAATACGTCTTTCATGTCCTGTGGGTGGGAGTGTGGCGCGCTGGGTCTGCACTGAGCGACAGCCTCATCCCGCTGCCGTTGAATCTCCGATGATCGTCTTCGATCTGGATCTATGCTGTCCTTTTTGAGTGTCGAGCGCAAGCCCGCGATGACGCTCAACCTATTCATTTATCAGTATATTCAAATGTTTCCCAAATGAAGCAGGGTTTCTTGCCCGGACCGTCTCCAAGGATTCTCATGCGGCCGGACACATGTAAAGCTGTACGACGACGCCCTCCCGCTCTGTACCTGCCCGACATGCCCCTCCTGCACCTCGAGGTCTTTGTTCACATGACCGAAAGGCCGGGCTCCGCCGGCGAGCCGACCGCGTCGACTCACCGTCTGGACGCGCTGCCGTCCCGATAAGGGATTGATTCAATTTCAGATTCATCGAGCGGTCAAAATCCGACCAATCTGTTCCAAGCCCAGCAACCACGCGCCCTACAGCGACCTGCCCAGGTGTTGTGCACAGACTTATCCACAGACACTGTTGGCAGCTCGGAAATTCCCTGATGGGTCCGCGTGTTGCGGCAATGTGACGAGGCAAAGGCGAAGGAGTGACAGCTAAACGACGTCTCGCCGATCCTTCATGGCCCCGCGCGCAGTGGACAAGGCGATCGCAAGCCACGCCTGTCGCTCCGGACGCGGTTCGATCAGCATGCCCCTGCCGCCTCGGCGAACCCTCCATGGCGCATCGGCGGTGGATCCCGACGCGACGCAAAATTCCCCTGCGCTCGGTATATACTTCAGCATCGACTGGCATGGTCCATGCCCGGCGCCCCCCGGTCGAGCCCGGTCGAGACGTGCCGTCCCGCCGCCGATCCACCGAGCGAACGTCGAAGCCGTCATCGCCCCCTCCCGGAGCTTGCCCCTTGATCGAGAATCTTCGCAATATCGCCATCATCGCCCATGTCGATCATGGCAAGACCACGCTGGTCGACAAACTCCTCCAACAATCGGGCACACTCGGCGATCGTTTCGGGCCGGTCGAGCGCGTGATGGACTCCAACGCGCTGGAGCGTGAGCGGGGTATCACCATCCTCTCGAAGAACACGGCGATCCGCTGGCGCGACTATCGGATCAACATCGTCGACACCCCGGGTCACGCCGACTTCGGGGGCGAGGTGGAACGGGTGCTCTCGATGGTCGACTCGGTGCTACTGCTGGTCGACGCCCAAGAAGGGCCCATGCCCCAGACCCGCTTCGTCACTAGCAAGGCCTTCGCTCACGGTCTGCGCCCCATTCTGGTCGTCAACAAGATCGACCGGCCGGGCGCGCGACCCGACTGGGTCATCGATCAGGTCTTCGACCTCTTCGATCGTCTGGGTGCGACGGACGAACAGCTCGACTTCCCCATCGTCTACGCCTCGGCCATCAGGGGTTACGCAGGTCTCGACAACCGAGTCGAGGGGGGCGATATGACGCCACTCTTCGAGGCCATCGTACAGCACTGCCCTGCCCCCGAGGTCGATCCGGATTCGCCCTTCCAGATGCAGGTCTCGACGCTCGATTACAATTCCTTCGTCGGCGCCATCGCGGTGGGCCGCATTCGTCACGGCAGCGTGCGTCCCAATCAGGCGATTCTGGTCGTCAAGCCTGACGGGGAGCGACACAAGGCCAAGGTCGGTCTGGTCTATGGTTACCTGGGTCTGGAGCGTCACGAGGTGCCAGCGGCCTCGGCCGGCGACATCGTTGCCCTCACTGGCATCCAGGCGCCCAATGTCTCGGATACGCTCTGCGACCCGGAGCACGCCGAGGCCATGGCGCCACTGACCGTCGACGAACCCACCGTCACCATGACCTTCCAGGTCAACAGCTCACCCTTTTCTGGTCGCGACGGCAAGTATCTCACCTCACGCCAGCTCAAGGAGAGATTGGAGCGCGAGCTGATCCACAACGTGGCGCTGCGCGTCGAGGAGGGCAACGATCCCGAGAGGTTCCGGGTCTCGGGCCGCGGCGAGCTGCACCTCTCGATCCTGCTGGAAAACATGCGCCGCGAGGGCTACGAGCTGGCCGTCTCGCGTCCCGAGGTCATCTTTCGCGAGATCGATGGGCAGATCTGCGAGCCCTACGAGCAGCTCACGGTCGACCTGGACGAAGGCGCGCAGGGCGCCATCATGCAGGCGCTGGGCGAACGGCGTGGCGAGCTCAAGGCGATGCTGCCCGATGGCAGGGGCCGGGTACGACTGGACTATGAGATCCCCTCGCGCGGGCTGATCGGCTTCCAGACCGAGTTCATGTCCTTGACCTCGGGCACCGGGCTCAAGTACCACGTCTTCGATCGCTATCGGCCGGCGAACATGGGCGGCATCGCACCGCGGCGCAACGGCGCGCTGATCTCGAACGCGACCGGCAAGGCGCTCGGCTATGCGCTCTTCAACCTGCAGGAACGCGGCCGGATGTTGATCTCGCCGGGCGAGGAGGTCTACGAGGGGCAGGTGGTCGGCATCCATTCCAGAGACAATGACCTCACCGTCAATCCGCTCAAGGCCAAGCAGTTGACCAATATCCGTGCGGCCGGGTCCGATGAAAACATTTTGTTGACACCACCCATCCGGTTGACATTGGAACAGGCGTTGGAGTTCATTGAGGACGACGAGCTGGTCGAGATCACGCCCAAGGCCATCCGAGTACGCAAACGCCACCTGAAGGAGCACGAGCGCAAGCGTGCCAATCGCAAGGGATGAGACCAGGGCTGCCCGCCAATTGAACCCGAACCAAAGGCCAATGGAATCCAACCGACACGACCTCTACCCACTCACCGAGCCCTTCGCCACCCACGAGCTGGCGGTGGACCAGGGCCACCGTCTCTATGTCGAGGAATGCGGGCGTCCCGACGGCATCCCGGCCATCTTTCTGCACGGCGGGCCGGGGGCCGGCTGCGAGGCGGCACATCGCGGCTTCTTCGACCCCGCCCGTTATCGTGCCGTGCTCTTCGATCAGCGTGGCTGCGGGCGATCCACACCCCATGCCTCGATCACGGCAAACACGACCTGGGACCTGGTCACCGACATGGAACGCATCCGTGAGCGACTCGGCATCGAGCGCTGGCTCGTCTTCGGCGGCTCCTGGGGCTCGACCCTGGCCCTGGCCTACGCCGAGAGCCATCCCCAACGGGTGTCGGCGCTCGTCGTTCGGGGGGTCTTTCTCTGTCGCGACGAGGAGATCCGCTGGTTCTATCGCGAGGGGGCGAGCTGGATCTATCCCGACTATTGGGAGGACTTCCTGGCACCCATCCCGGCCGAGGAGCGCGACGACCTGCTCGGGGCCTACTATCGACGGCTCACCCATA
>JANQGF010000243.1 GCA_028277465.1 Chromatiaceae bacterium | reverse complement strand
AGTTTCTTCGGGCACCCTTGCCTTCGCCTACATGTTCCCTTCTCCCAAGGGCCATGGCTGGACTTGCACCAGCTAGCCGACTAGCATGCCGGTCACACGTTGGGCACGCTTCGCTTTGCCCAACTACGGTGTGTAGGTTGTTTCTGAATCATTACTAAGGGTCTCGACCAGGATTTTGGACCTAGGCGATTCCCTGGAAAGAATTTACCCAAGATATCGACCGGTTGTAGGTTGTGGGCCGAGCGAGAGCGAAGCCCAACAGGCCGCGTTGGGGTTCGTTCCTCACCCCAACCGACGGGTAGGATGTTTTCTGGAGATCAACCTAGGTGAGAGGGCGGGATGCCGATCGCCAAAACGTGAGCGGACCGGTCACAGATCGCGCTCATGACATCGGCATCTCCTGCGTGCCTCTACTTCTTGGATTTGACCAACCGTTCGCGGATCTGCTCGACATCGATCCCACGGGGCGTCAGGTTCGTGCCGGCGGTGCCCTCCGCGACGGTATAGACACCGGTTACGTCGAGGCTTCGTGTACTCTGAATAATGACGAAGCCCTTGATGTAGCTTGGAAAACCGAGACCCGGTCGCCTCCCGGGGAAATAGGCGGAGTCGCTCTGGGAGGTGCCGAAGATCTCCTCGCAGTCGATCTCCAAGGCTTGGTCAGAAGCGAGCTTGTGCTCCAGGAAGTCGGAGATCTCCCCGGGCTCGTTTTCGGCGGGCGGAAACGTCAGCGCGACCTTCGATCGCAGCTGGGTCCGTCGACTATTGGGATTATGGATGTTGATCGCGGTGGCATAGAAGCCCGGAACCACGCGCACATAGGCTGGTTGGGGATCATCTCCACAGACGAACTTCGCCGCGTACTCGTACTTGACGTTCCTGAGAGCGTCGTCCTCGACGTCATCCGCAACAGCCCAGGGATGGAGCAGAAGCAATGCGACGATCGTTGACAAAGGGCCGAGTCTTTTCATCGTTCCTCCAGTTAATTAAGTGGTTATGACAGTGAGTGCGTGGCCTATTCAGGCACTTGAGGAGACACTGATGGTTGGCCATCTTGGCCGGATGACTGCCAGAAGCGAGACCGCGATTTCCGGTTTCGCCCCACGCGCTCGAAACGACGTGAACAAAGACCCCCCCGCCTCCAAGTAGGGCGGCCAATTCCCCCAGTATCTTCCTCAAGAATCTTAGCACCCAGCGCGGATTCTGCCATGGTCCACGGGCCCACCAACGCACGAAGCCCACCTCCATCCGGCGCAATCGCTGCGCTATGATAGTGGGGCATCGCTCATTGTCCTGTGCAGTAATCACAAAAGGTGAAAGCCATGATGCCGAGCGCTCGTTCACCGCAGCAGCTCGATTCCCGGACCTGGGATCGCAGCTCCTTCCTCACCATGCTCCTTCTTTTCTTTCTGATACTCCTTCCCATCAAGCCCCAGGCCGCCGAGCCTATTGCGACCTTCTCTATTGTCGCGCGCGATGCGGAAACGGGGGATCTCGGCGTTGCGGTGCAGTCGAAGTATTTCGGCGTCGGCTCGGTGGTACCCCACGCCAGGGCCAATGTCGGCGCCTTGGCCACGCAGGCGCGGGGCAACATCCTCTATGGGGCGCAGGGTCTCGGGCTGCTCGAGGCGGGCGAGTCACCGGAGAAGACCTTGCAGCGACTGCTGGCCGAGGATCCGCTGCGTGCGCAGCGCCAGGTCGGTATCGTGGCCGCCGACGGCTCCGCGGCCACCTTCACCGGCGGCGAGACGCTGCCTTGGTCCGGCGGCAAGACAGGCGACAACTACGCGGTACAGGGTAATCTGCTCACCGGCCCCGAGGTCGTGGAGGCTATGGCCGCGGCCTTCGAGACCACCGACCGCGATCTCGCCACCCGCCTGGTGACGGCCTTGGCGGCGGGCCAAGCCGCTGGTGGTGATGCCCGCGGCCGGCAGTCGGCGGCACTCTTGGTGGTACGCCAAGGTGCGGGCTACATGGGCGCCCACGACCGGCTGGTCGATCTGCATGTCGAAGACCATCCGACGCCGATCAAGGAGCTCTTTCGACTCCTGGGGATTCGGCTTTCGCAGGTCGCGGTCAGGGAGGCCCATGCTGCACTACGCGAGGCGCGCGCCAGCAGCCCGGACGCGTCGGACCGCGCACAGGCCATCGAGACGGCCCTGACCAAGGCCGCGGAAGCGGTCGAGCTCTATCAATTCAGCGACGCCGGGTTCATCGCCCTGGCCGGCGCCCAAGCGGAGGCCGGCGACATGGCGGCCGCCTCGGAGGCTGCCCGCCGGGCGCTCCTGATCAACCCCGTCCTGAAGCGTTACTCCGTCATTCCGGAGACGGGTCTTGGCATCGAGCCCCCCTTGCTGGCGCGCCTCCTGGATGACACGGCGTTCCGCAAGGTGTGGGACGCGTTGCCCGGCGCGGATGCTGTCGATCCGGAGGTCCTCAGCGCCGCACCCACGGAGGCCGCGGAATGAGCACGAGCGCCAGCCCCGACAGGATCGCCGACAGCAGGGGGTTCAGGCTGCCTCGGATCGGGCTCTCCGGTCAGGTCATCATCGGCCTGGTGCTGGGGATTGCCGCCGGGCTCTTCTTCGGCGAGTCGGCCGCCGTCGTTCAACCCTTGGGGTCCATCTTCATCGCCCTGCTGCAGATGACGGTCATCCCCTACATCGTCGTCTCTCTGATCGCCGCCATCGGCCGTTTGAGCATCGACCGCATCAAGCTGCTCGCGATCAAGGGCGGCGGTCTCATCCTGGTCTTCTGGGGCATCATCCTACTTGTCGTCGCCCTGATTCCGCTCGGCTATCCCAACTGGGAATCGGCATCTTTCTACAGCACTAGCCTCTTGGAAGAGCCGACGCCGACCGATTTCCTCGCGCTCTACATTCCGGCCAACCCGTTCGAGGCCCTGAGCGAGGGCACCATCCCCGCCATCGTCCTCTTCTGTATCGCCATGGGGCTCGCCACCTCGCTGCTGCGTGGCAAGGCGCTCCTGGTGGATTTTCTCGATGAGCTCAGCCACGCACTGATGCTGATTGCCCAGTTCGTGGCCAAACTGGCGCCCATCGGCGTCTTCGCCCTGACGGCCACCGCCTCCGGGACCCTGGGCGTGGAGGAGTTCGGCCGGGTGCAGGTGTATATCGTCACCTATATCGCGATGGCGCTCCTGCTGAGCCTCTGGGTCGTCCCGGGGCTGGTGTCGGCCTTGACGCCGATCGGCTTCAAGGACACCCTCGTCACGACGCGGGACGCCTTGGTCACGGCCTTCGCCACCGGCTCGCTCTTGATCGTGCTGCCGCTGCTGGCCGAATCGACCAAGGAGATCCTGGAGCGGGCGGGCGTCTCGCGCGAGGAATCCTCCTCCGTGGTCGACGTGGTCACGCCGATCAATTTCAACATCCCCAACCTGGGCAAGCTGATCGCCCTCTCGTTCGTCCTCTTCGCCGGGTGGTTCGCCGGGAATCCCGTACCACTATCCCAGTATCCGGAGTTTCTCGTCTCCGGTCTGTTCAGCTTCTTCGGTGAGGTCGTCATCGCGCTTCCCTTCCTGCTGGACCTCATGAACATCCCGGCGGACATGTTCAATCTCTTCATCGCCGTGGACGTCTTCACCGGGCGCTTCGGGACCCTGCTGGCGGGCGTGCATACCGTTGCCCTGTCCCTGTTGATCACCGCGGCCGTGGCCGGCGTGCTCAAGGTGCGCTGGCGGCGCCTCGCGGTCTTCGTGGCTGGCTCGGCGGCTCTCGGGGTCGGAACGCTGCTGCTGATCAACCTCTTCTTCTCTACCCTGGTGGAGAATCGCTACACCAAGGACGATGCCATTCTCTCCATGAATCTGAAGGAGGCACCCTGGGAGCGAACGCGCGTCTACAGCGACCGCACCGAGCAACCCCCGCAGCCGGAGATCCTGGACACGGAGCGATCCGTCCTGGATCTGATCATCGCGCGCCAAGCGCTGCGGGCCTGCTACGTGGACGGTCTGCTGCCACAGTCCTACGTGAATCGCGCCGGGGACCTGGTCGGCCATGACATCGAGCTGATGCACCGGCTCGCCGCCGACCTCGACGTGCGGCTCGACTTGATCCCGATCGAGCGCCAGCGTTTCGCGGAGCTCCTCGATAATGGCGCATGCGACTTGATCGCGACCGGCCTCACCATCACGCCGGAGCGCGCACGGAGCGCCGCCTTCTCCATCCCCTACTTGAGCGACGGCCTCGGCATCGTCATCTCGGACGCGCAACGCAAGAAATTCGCCAGCGTCGCTGCCGTCCGCGAGCGCGAGGGTCTGCGGGTGGCCGTGCTCGAAGGCTTGTCGCTGTACGAGAATCACATCGCACGCGCCGCTCCGCAGGCCGAGATCGTTCGGCTCGGGGCCTTGGGGGACTTCTTCACCAAGGAGGATGGTGCCGAGCCAGCAGACGCACTGGTCACGCTCGCCATGATCGGCTCCGCTTACACCCTCCTGAATCCCAGCTACAGCCTGGTCGTGCCGAAGCCCGTCATCCGGATCCCCATCGCGCTGGCGTTGCCCAAGGGCGACAACCTGATGAAGGACTACATCGACAATTGGCTGCTGCTCAAGCAGCAGAGCGGGGAGCTGGATACCCTCTATGACTACTGGGTGCAGGGCCAAGCGGTCAAGGAGGGCAAACCGCGCTGGTCGGTCGCCCGCGATGTGCTTGGCTGGATGGATTGAATGTGCGAACCCAGCGTCTGATGCCAGATCCCGGCCATTCGGGCGCGATCCTTCCGGAGGCTTGATGATGAAAGCGCGTAACAGGCTCCGCCTTCTGATGCTCCTGCTCGGGGTGCTCGGCCTGGGCGGTGCCCAGACGCTGCAAGCCGAGCCAAGTGTGGCAGCCACCCAGACGCGTGGCGACATCGAAACCGAGGGGGCAATCCCCTCGGCCCCGCGGGGGGCAGCGGATCCGACCTTGGCGGACATGCTGCGCGACGCCGAGGCCGTGATCGCCGAGCTCGCCGACAATCGGGAGGGCGAGGTCTATTCGGCGGCGGTCGAAGGAACCGATCCGGAGGACTTCGCCATCGCGGTGGCCCTGGTGGACGGTCGCAGCTTCAACGCGGGACGCGCCGAGACCCGTTTTCCACTCATGTCCGTCTCCAAGCCCTTCACCTATGCCCTGGCCGTGGAGCAGCGCGGGGCGGATTTCATGCTCGACAAGATCGGGGCCAGCGCCACCGGCATGCCCTACAACGAGGTCGCGGCCGGCGCCGTGCGCGAGACCACCGAGCAGAACCCGCTGGTCAACGCCGGTGCGATCGCCACGCATAGCTTCTTACAGGGCGCAAGCCCGGAGGCCAAGACCGACGCCGTGGTCGCGCTCTACTCGGCGATGGCTCATGACCCCCTCGCCATCAACGACGCCTGGCGCGCCGAGCCAAGGGCGTTGACCTATACCCTGGCCTATCAGATGAAGGCCGCGGGCCGGCTCGAGGGCGACGTCGACGACGTCACGAATCGGTATCTCGAGGCCTGTATCGTCGGGGTGACGGTCGCGGATCTCGCGCGGATGGGCGCCACGCTCGCCACCGGTGGCGTCCAGCCGACGAGCGGGCGCCGCGTCCTGAGTCGCGAGACGGTGCGGACCGTCCTCTCGGTCATGGTCATCGCGGGGATGTACGAGCAGAGTGGTCTCTGGTGGACACGCGTCGGGCTGCCGGCCAAGAGCGGCGTGAGTGGCGCCATCCTGGCGGTGGTGCCGGGCTGGGGCGCCATCGTCGCCTACTCGCCACGGCTCGATGCCGCGGGCAACAGCGTGCGCGGAGCCTTGGCGATCGAGCGCCTGGTGACCAAATGGCACTTGCATTCGATCGACCGACTGCTGCGTGACTGAGCCTCGTCCGCTCGCTCCCGGGTTCGTTGGTCGCAGCCTGAGGGGGGGCTCGAAGGCGGGACCCCTGTCCCCTGGAGTCGTTTGGATCGGCGTCGCATTGCTCTGCCTCGGGCTCACGGGGCGCGCCACGTCTGCCCTCGGCGCGGAGGCGCCGCCCAAGGCGCGGGAACGAGTCACCGATACGGGCGAGACGCAGGCCCGAGCGCGCGAGGAGGAGGCCGAGGAAGACCCCTTGACGCAGCAGCAGCGGACCATCCAGCGCGAGGCCGCGACCACGCCCAAGGACACCCCCTCGGAGCAGCCGAACCTCTTTTCCGTCTACGGCAGTCTAAGGGTGCGTTTCCGCGCGACCTCCGAGCGACAGAGTATCGAGGACGGCAGTTCCAGGATCGGCGTCCAGGGCCGCTATCAAGTGATGCCGCAGAAGTGGTTGTCGATCCGCGGCGAGGCCGGCTTCAAGCTGCTCGACGAGATTGCGGCCCTGGCCAACGGAAACTCCCCATCGGGGGGGCGCGGCGACAGCTTCTTCCCGCGTCTGCACTATCTCAGCTTCGAGTCGCCCAACCTCTTCCTGGTGATCGGCAAGACTTGGTCCGTCTACTACAAGGTTACCAGCTTCACCGACCGTTTCGCCGGCACCGGCGGGCAGGCCGTCGGCACCTACAACGCCGGGACGGACGGCGGCTACACAGGCACCGGCCGGGCGGAGCAAGCCATCCAGACCCGGGTCCATTTGGATGTCCTGCCCAAGTTGCTGGGCTTCGAGCCCTTCAGCCTAAATGTCCAGCTACAGAGCGGGGAGCCCATACCAGACGTCCAGGGTGCCCACTATGGCCGGGCGATCGGTCTCAGCGCCCTCCTGGCGACGAGCACCAACTTCTCCTTCGGGATCGCTTACAACCACGCTCAGATTCCGAACCATCTGAGCCCGAGGCTGCGCGGCCTGGGCATCCACGGCAACGCCGAGGCATTGGCGCTCGGGGCCCGCTGGTTCAGCGATGACTGGTATCTCGGGACCGTCGTCGCCCGGCTTCGCAATCATGAAACCACCGACCAAGGCCACTACTTCGACGGATTCGGGTGGGAGCTCTACGGACAGCGTCGGCTGCGTGGCAAATGGTGGGGCACCTTCGGCTGGAACTGGCTCGAGCCCGCCCCCGGGCAACCGCTGGCGGGCGACTATCGCCTCAAGTACGGCGTGGTCGGAGTCCGATACGCCCTCAAGGACTTCGAGCGCTACCTCTACTTGAACCTGAAGCTGGATTCCAGTCTGGAGGAGGACGGCAGGCGTCGCAGCAATGTGCTAACCGCCGGACTGCGCTGGAATTTCTGACCCATCGATCTTCCCGATTTGCACCTTCCGCGTTCCTCGACTATAGGAAGGACTGACCGATAAGGCGATTGCCGGAAATTCTCATGCCAGATGGCGCCGGATTGGCGTCTGCCTTCAAGGAGCGCCGGCAGGAGCATCGCCGCGCGATGTGACTGCTGGCGCGACGCAGAAGGCGGGCGTCAAGACAAGCCAGGTGGGATGAGAATTGACAGAAATCGCCTAAGACCGATGCCAACACACATCAGGAGGTTGCAGTGAGCGATGTCTTTTCGACCCCGGGCGCCTTCAGCTGGAACGAGCTGATGACGACCGACATGGATGCCGCCAAGTCCTTCTACCACCAGCTTTTCGGTTGGGACATCAAGGACAGCAACATGGGCGACACCATTTACTCGGTGATCGAGGTCGCCGGCAAGCAGGTCGCCGGCATGATGCCCATCCCACCCCAGGCCGCCGGTGCGCCACCCCAATGGGGCGCCTATGTCACGGTCGAGGACGTCGACGCCATGGCCGCCAAGGTCGTCGAATTGGGGGGAAAGGTGCTGTTGCCGCCCCAGGATATTCCCACCGTCGGCCGTTTCTGCGTCTTTCAGGATCCTCAGGGCGCCACGCTCTCGGCCATCACCTATGAGATGAAGGCCGAGTAAGAAGGGGAATGGGGCCGCGGGCGCGTGGGTACCGCGGCAACTGTCGGTAGCCAATGCGGGCGGGGCGGCAGGTGTCGCCCGCGCGTCTGCAACTCGGAGCGCCTCGACTCGGCTCGAGGCGCTTTCGACGGGTCCCAAGCTGGACGCATGGCACGGCCGACGTCCTTACGGCGGTGGCAAGTCCGGCTGTCTCACTCGACGCCATGGCCCATCACCCGGCGCGCGTCCCCTGACTGACGCAGCGTCCTGGCGCGCTTCACGGGCGTCCGACCTTGCGCCATACGAGCCTCTGGGCCGCCACTCGCCCGGGTCCCTCTCCCGAGCACCCGATACACCATGGGTACCAGGACCAGCGACACCAAGGTCGAGAAGGAGAGCCCTGCCACGATGGTCACGGCCAGCGGTTGGAGCATCTCGGACCCCTCACCGATCGCCAGTGCCAGGGGCAGCATGCCGACAACGGTGGTGATGGTGGTCATGAGGATGGGCCGCAGTCGCAATCCGGCGGCGGCGAGGATGGCATCGTCGGCATCCCGGCCGGCGCGCCGTTCGAGCTCGATGAACTCCACCAGCACGATGGCATTGTTGACCACGATGCCGGCCAGCATGATGAGGCCGAGCCAGACCGGCATGGAGAGCGGGAGCCCGGTCCATTGGAGCCCGAGCACCACGCCGATCAGGGCAAAGGGCACCGAGAGCAGGATGATGAAGGGGTTGCGGACCGATTCGTACTGTACCGCCATGGCGACCAGGACCAAGAAGAGCGCTAGTGCGAGCAGGATGCGTCCCATCTCCCGACCTTGTTTCAGTGTCTCCAGACTACCGGCCTCGTAGAGTGTGTAGCCGGGCGGGAGCACCACCTCGGTGGCCGCGTTCAGCGCCGACTCGATCGCCTGCTCCAGGGTCAGCCCGGCACCGACCGAGGCGCTGATCTCGACCAGGCGCTGCTGGCGCTCGCGCAGGATGGTCGCGGGCTGGGGATGCAGCTCGATCCGGGCCAGGTCGCCGAGCCGCAATGGCCGCCTTGGCTCGGTGTTGCTGAACAGGAGGATGGAGTCGAGGTCACCCGGGGCGGCGATGTCCAGTCGGTCGAGCCGCAACCGCAGGTCGATCGAGCGGTCGCCCTCGATCAGCTCGGTGACCACCCGGCCATCGAGCGCATAGCGAAGCAGGGCACCCACATCCTCCACGTCCAGTCCGAAGCTCGCGGCACGCTCCTGATCGAGCCGGATGGCGATCTCCTGGTCGACCTCGTCATAGCTGTGTTGGACATTGCGCAGCCCCTCGACCTGTCTGAGACGCACCACCACCTGATCCGCCAGCCGCGTCAACTGCCCCAGATCCTCCCCCTTGATTCGCAGACTGAGATCGTCGTCGCCGCGGTTGAAGCGGATGCCGCGGATGCCGCGGGTGTAGAGCGAGACCCGCAGCCCTGGGATCTCACGCGCGGCGATCTGCGACCTGACGCGCGCGATCCAGGCATCGGTCTTCAGCCGTCGCTCGGCCAAGGGTCTCAGCAGCACCTGGAGGCTCGCCCGGTTGGGGCGCTCGAAGCTCGAGCGCCCGAACACGAAGCCGCCGACGGTGGTGAAGATGGCCGCGACGCCGGGCTGCTCGGCCACCAGGGTCTCGATCTCGCGCGCGAGGGCGTCCATTTGTTCCAGGTCGATCCCGTCATCGGCCGTCAGGCTGATACGGATATCGCCCTCATCGAGCTTGGGCAGAAACTCCTGTTTGGCGTCCAGGACCCAGGGGACCACCAGCCCCAACCCGGCGACGAAGGCAGCGATGACCAACCAGCGGATCCGCAGGAGCCCTTTCAGCAACCAGACATAGCCAGCCTGCAGCCGCTCCACGGCGCGGTTGATCCGGGTGCGCAGGACGCCCTCGCGTCCACTTGCCACCCGCCCGGCCAGGGCCGGGACCAGGGTCAGGGCCACCAGCATGGAGGCCAGGATGGCCGCCGAGATGGTGAAGATCAGCTCCTGGAACAACAGCCCCACCAGCCCGCCGATGAAGAGGAAGGGCAGCACCGCGGCGAGATTGGTCGAGGTGGAGGCGAGGATGGCGCTGGAGACCTCGCGTCCCGCCAGGTCGGCCGACTCCACCGCCGACTGGCCTTCGCGCTGGTGACGGTAGATGTTCTCCAGCATCACGATGGTGCTATCGACCAGCATGCCGACGCCGAGCGCCAGTCCGCCCAGGGTCATGATGTTGAAGGTCAGCCCGCTCGCGGCCATGAGGATGAAGGTCACCAGCACCGCGATGGGGATCGCCGAGCCGATGATGAGGGTTCGACGCAGACTGCCGAGAAAGGCGTAGACCACCGCCATCGCCAGCAGGGCCCCGCTGCCGGCGGCGGTGACGGCGTTGTTCAGTGCATGGCGGATATAGCGGGCCTGGTCGTCCACCCGCTGGATGCGGATATCGGGCGGGATCCGACCCTGCGCGGCGAGCCCTCCCAGCTCCGCCTCGACGGCATCCACCACCGCGACCGTGTTCGCGAGCGGCTGCTTCTGGATCGAGAGCTTGATCCCGGCCTGACCGTCGAGCCGGATGCGCAGTGTCTCCTCGGCCGCGCCGTCGATCACTCGGGCGACCTCGCCGAGACGCAGCAGCGAGATCGGGCTGTCCGCGTCCGGGGTGGTCAGCGGCAGCGCAGCGATCTCCTCGACCCGCTCGAAACGGCCCTGGGTGCGTCCGCTGATCTCGCCCTCCGGCATCCGCAGCCGGCCCGCCGCCACGTCCTGATTCGCCTCGCGCAGCCGCTCCGCGAGGCCCAGCACGTCCAGCCCCAGCCCGGCCAGGCGATACTGGTCGCCGATCACCTGGATCTCGCGCTCCAGACCGCCACCCACCTCGGCCGCAGCGACCCCGGGCAGGTTGAGCAGGGAGCGGCTCAGACCATAGTCCACCCAGGTGCGCAGCTCGACCGGGTCGCGTAGAGCGGAGCTGACGACATACTCGGCCACCGGGATCTGGAAGGGGTCGCGTTTGTAGATGATGGGCGGATCGTCGGTCTCGGGCAGGAACCGCTTGGCACGGTCGAGCCGGGCGCTGGCGTCCTGCAAGGCCTGGTCGATGTCCTCGCCGTAACGGAAGGAGAGATCGACGGCGCTGCGCCCCTCGCTGGTACGCGACTGGATGGCGATCGCCCCCTCGGTGATCGCCAGCTGTTCTTCGAGCTGACGTGTCACCTCGTCCTCCATGACCTCGGCGGGCACACCCGGATCCAGCACCCGCACCCGGATATCCGGATAGACGATTCGGGGCAGCAGGTCGATATTGAGCCGGGTGAGCGAGAGCCCGCCCAGCACCATGACGGCGAGCGTGAGGGCGACCACCCCGACGGGGTGACGGACCGACCAGGTGGAGATGTTGGCGGACATGACGGGCTCTTCTCTGCAGGTTCCTGCGCGGCGCGGGACGCTCACCCGACAACAGCGTGAGCCTGGATGAGGTCGGGCCTGCCTCTGCTCAGGCGATCCAACTTGGAGGATGCCAAGTCGGACAAGTTCTCCGTCCGCCGGCGGATGCGGCTGCGCCGCTAATCGCCCCTCGACACCGCCGCGGACTCGGCCGCCCGCCGCTCATGGCCCGCATCCATCGGGTGCTCGGGCCCCTGCGACGAGGGGACCTTGACCACCTTGCCCGCACGCAGACCCAGGAAACCGCGGGTGATGACGCGCTCACCCGGCTCCAGTCCGTCACGGATCTCGATGCTGTCGCCGATCTGAAGCCCGCCACGCACCGACCGTCGGGTCGCCCGGCCCTCTGCCCCGATCAGCCAGACGAATTCGCCCTCGCGGTCGCGCCGCAGCGCCCGGAAGGGCACCAGCAAGCGCTCGACAGACTCGGTCTCCAGGAAGGCGCGCACGAACTGACCGGCCCGAGCACCTTCTGGGATCGGGTCGAGTGCGAGCTCGAGGATGCCCTGGCGGCTGGTCTCCTCGAGCCTCGGATGGATTCGCAGCACCCGGGCCGCGAAGTCCCGGTCGCCGAGCGCATCGATGCGCAGCCGGGCCGGGTCGCCGACCCGCAGATGGGGCAGGATCAGCTCGGAGGCGTAGACCTCGGCCACCAGCGATCCGGGATCGGCGAGCGAGAGCAAACGGGTGTTCTTGGAGACGAAGTCGCCCGGCTCGACCAGCCGTTCGATGATGACGCCATCGAATGGGGCCAGGATCCGAGTGAAGGCGAGACGTGTTTCGAGCAGGCGGACATCGGCCTCGGCAAGGCTTAGCGCCGTCCGTGACAGGCTCACCTCAGACTCCGAGACGGCCCGTCGGCGGCCCAGGTCCTCCAGCCGCTCGAGATCGAGCCGCGCCTGTTGCAAGGTGGCGCGTGCCTTGTCGAGCTCGGCCCGCAGCAGATCGTCATCCAGCTGCACCAGGGGCTGTCCCTCGCTCACCCGGTCACCCTCGAACAGCTCCAAGCGGGTGATCCGCCCCTCTTCCTGATTGAAGACGCGCATCAGGCGGCGATAACGCAGCGAGCCTGGACGCTCATGGTGCGTGCTGGAGGCGCGCCGCTCGACGCGGATCGCACTGACCAGGTGTGCCGAGTCGGTGCCGACCCGCCGCGCGGTCGGTTCGGGACCGGGGTCTCTTCCACATCCGCCCAGCGCGCCGAGGAGCACGGCGAGGCCGAAGACCAGGAGGCGTCTCAACCGCTCGCCCGCACCCCATTGTTCATTGACGCCTGAATGCCTTCCGGGGAGGGCTGTTCATTCGTGGCGACCGCAGCCAGCTCGTCGATGAAGCGCGGCTTCTCGATCGCGTAGCCTTGCGCATAGTCCACACCCATTTCTCGCAGCAGGTCGAGGATCTCCGGGTTCTCGACATACTCGGCGATCGTCTGCTTGCCCATGAAATGGGCGATCTCGTTGAAGGACCTCACGATCTCCTGATCATGGGGATCGATCAAGATATCCTTGATGAAGGAGCCGTCGATCTTGATGTAGTCCACGGGTAGACGTTTGAGATAGCCGTACGAGGAGAGACCAGAGCCGAAATCGTCGAGATAGAGGGGGCACCCCATCGCCTTGAGTTCATTGAGGGTGACCACCGCCCGATCGAGATCGGAAATGGCAGCGGTCTCGGTCACCTCGAACCCGACCAGCTCGGGCGGAATCTTCCAGCGCTCGAGGTTTGCCCGAATGGACGCCGCCAGATCCGGGTCGCTCAGCGACTGCCCCGAGAGGTTGATGGCGACACCCCCGACCGCGCTCGCCTCCTCCGGACACGCATGCAGCCATTGGAAGGTCGCCTCCATGACCTGGCGGTCGACTTCACGCATCAGATTCAAGGCCTCCGCGGAGGCGATGAATGAATCCAGAGGCAAGGGCTGTCCCTGATCGTCGTAGACGCTCAGCAAGATCTCGTAATGATGCGAAGACCCAAAGGCGGGATCGATCGGGGCGATCCGCTGACAGCGCAGCCGGCGGCGCTCGGCCTTGATGGCGTCTTCCGTCTGCATCCAGCGGCGCATCTGTTCTATCTCATCGCGGATGACCTCGTCGTCCTCGCTGTAGAGCATCACCCGGTCACCCCCGTTGCGTTGTGCCGCGAGGCAGGCGAGACCGGTGGTGGAGAGCAGATGCCCCGGCGCACAGCCCTCGGCCGTCGAGAGGCTGATACCCAGGCTCGCGGACACCCGACAGGCCTTGCCCTCCCACTCGAACGCGAGTTGGTTCAAACCACGGCGCACCGCCTCGCCGATCTGACCGGCATGCTCGCGGTCCGTCGCCTGTGCCACGAGACCGAAACGGCTTCCACCCAGGTAGGCGAGACAGGGGGCGTCCGGCAGCTGCTCTCGCAGCAGCCGGGCGACTGCCGCGAGGATCTCCTCTCCCGCCCCGAAGCCATAGGTCCCCGTCAAGACGTCGAAACGGTCCAGCTCCAGGAAACCCAAGGCGTACAGGCTCGACCCGTCTGGGCGAGAGACCAGCAGGCTGGTCAGGGAACCCACCAACCGATGTTGGTTCGCGAGCCCGGTCACTGGATCCCGGTGCTCATGGTCTTGCAAACGCTCCTCCATCTCGGCCATCGATGCCTCGGCGGCACGGGTCATGACCCGCTCCCGAGAGGGTACCTGGGGTTGCGCCTTACCCCTGAACAGCGCCTTGACCAAACGGCTGCGGCGAATGGTCTTGAGACGCTTGCCCAGCGGGTCGGTCAAGGCGAGCCGAGACCCGTCATCGCTTCGCCACACCAGGCGCAGTGCGCGGATCGTCTCCTTGTCGCGCATCCAGATGAGGGCACCGATCGGCACCGCATCGATCTGGGCCGAGCCCTGCTCCCACTCCGACGGCGGGAGATCCGGCGGGGGCAGATCTGGCGCATCTTCCCGCTTGGGGGCGAGCTCCTCGAAGGCGCAGTAGCCATCGGTCGGGACCCGGCCCAGACGCACGCGCTCCAACACGGCCTCGATCCGCCCGAGCAGCTCGGCACTGGTGAAGGGATCGATCCCGACGGAGGCCAGCCCGTTGAGCAGCGACTCGATCAGGCCCGAGATCTCCTGACGCTCGCCGCCCTCAGCCTCGTCCTCTTGCCCCCCGGTCGCGCGGTGGAGACTCCACAGGGAGCCCCAATGCCGATTCCATCTCGGCCCCTCCGGTCCGCTGTACTGGCAGACCGACTCCAGAAGGCTGTGCCAGCCGCTCTCCATAAGCTCGAGCAGGATCCGGTGAACCTGCCGCCCGCCGAATGCGGCGTTGAGCCGGTCGCGCACCTGCTCGCGCGCCAGTCGTTGACGTTCCTTGGTTTCACAGACATCCACCCAGTGGGTGACATTCCTTCGATACAGCTGGCCAAGACGCGCATCCAGCCCTTGCAGCTGCCCCGACAGCTCACGCAGGGCACCCATGTCGTGCGCCTGGGTCGAGACCATCCGCCGGACCAGCTCATCGAACTCCCGGCTCAGCGGCTGGTCGTCGCGCTCGCCATTCGGCAGGAACAGCGACAGGCGTTCCAATCGGTTCATGAGCTCGACCAGTGGGTGGTCCTCATCGACCAGGGCACCCGGCTGACTGACCGCCATGGAGAGAAAGTGGATCGGGATCCGCTTGAGCACGGATTTGAGCTGCGTCGGCGTGGCGACGTCATTGAGGATGTGGGCGAGCATCCGATCGGTCAGCTCGACCCGTTCCTGCAACTGCGGCGACTGCAGCAGATCGCGGCTCTGGGCGTCGATGCTGTTGAACCACTGGCACCAGGATTCCTTCAGTGGTTGATGCGCGAGCGCCTGCCCTGAGGCCGGGGCGAGACCCGCATCGTCGGCCCGCAGCTTGGCCAAGAGATCGGCGAGACCGAGTCCTCGGGACGGCACACGCCGCCGGTTCGCACTGGTTTGTCGAAGCGGGGCCTCTCGACCCGGGACGGGGGTGGCCGGCAACCCTTGCTGTTCGCCACCCGCCGGCTCCTGAACCGGCCAGGTCGCTCGGACCTCCTGCTGCGCAGGAGGTCGCTCGAAGATCGGGAGTCCGGCCGCCGACCAGGCCCGCAAGACCTCTTCGTAGAGGACCCCGAGATGGTTGCCCAGGTAATCACCCGCGATCTGGAGCGATTTCCTCAGGACCGCACCCCCGATCGAGGTCGACCGCAGGGACTGCTCGAGGATCTCGGTGAACCCCTCGGGCTCGATTGGCAGCACCACGCCACCGAAGATGGTCGAGGTCTGGACACGCAAGGTCTGCAGCGTCTTCCGTGACGCCTGTTCCAATCGGTTACTCAATTCCGACTTGACGAGCCAGGTCTCAAAGGCGTCGGGCTCGACGAGCTCCAGCTCCCTGGGCTCCTCCGCTTGTGCACCCTTCGCGTCGTCCCTGTCCGGGGAGATGTCGCCGAGGGATGCCAAAGGCTCGATCAATGCGTCCCGCAACTGTTGCGGCAGGCGCTCCTTCAGGATGGAGCGCACCAGAAGACCAATCTCGCTGGTGAAGAGCGAGCGCGCCGAATCGCTCTCAGCACGCTCGCAGAAGGCCCAGAGCTCGTCGACGATGGTATTGAGCAGGGAATCCAGCAGCTCCGGCAGATACTCTTGACTGACCTCCCGCAAGACCGCACGCGCGCGCGACTGGTCCCGGGTGAGCTCGGCCCGACTGCCCAGACCGACGGGTCGCTCGATTTGGTCGATGAAGCGTGTCAGCCGTTCTTCACCGTCCTCGGCCAGAGCAAGGATGCGGACACCGAGACCCGATTGCGCTCGACGGACCACCTCGATGCGGGCCTGTATCGGTCCCGGGCCACCCTGGTCGGACAGGTCGAAACGGATCTGACAATGATCGCCCGGCTCGAACTGCGGCCTCCTGTCCTCCTCACCCAGATCCAGCAGCATCCCTCCCTTGCAGATGTCGCGAACCTGGCAGTCCAATCGGGGGTGTTTCGGTCCACTGATGGCGGCGGACAGGTTCACCCGATGGCGCACATGAAGACGGCGATCCTCACCCTTTCGGCTGTTCTGATAACTCATTTGAGACTTAAAAAGAGTGTGACTACTGATTCCAATCAATCTTCCGATCTAGCCTCTCGCTCCGACTTGCCAGTATGCTCTTCTCCCGGTTGTGGCCAGGGACTGAATTCCGCCAGAAGGCAGGCTGCACCTCCTGGGGATGGCCGGTCTACCACCAGCTTCGCCGTCACCATTGGCGCGGCCTGGGCCCTCCATCCCCGTGCCGATCGAGGCTCGCTGCCAAGGCGTCTTCTGGGCCGGTTGGGAGCAGGTCGCCTCTCCCGGTGCACGGAGCCTAGAGACCCTGTGAGAGCCTCCATGTTCCGTCAAGTCATCGTCGACCCCATGACCCGCATCGAGGGCCATCTGCGTTTCGTGACCCGCGTCGTGGATGATGAGGTCGTCGATGCCCACTGTACCGCGGACATGCTCCGCGGGATCGAAAAGGCACTGATCGGGCACGATGCCAGAGTAGCACAGCAGATGACCCAGCGGGTCTGTGGGGTTTACCCTTACGGCCATGCGGAGGCCGCCGCCTTGGCGCTGGAGGACGCCCTGGACCTGCGGCCGAACCCCAAGGGACAGCGACTGCGCAACCTCATCGTCGGCGCCGACCAACTCCAGGATTATCTCCTGCATTTCTACACCCTGTGCGCACTGGATTTCATCGATGACCAGGACCAGCCGGACCGCGACCTCAGGCCCTCGAGCAGTCAAGGCCTCACGCCCATCGACTGGGAGACCGATCAGGCCGAGCAACACAAACCCGACGGCAAGTACAGCTGGTCGCGTGCCCCGCGCTATGCCGGCGAGCTCATGAAGGTGGGGCCGGTCGCGCGGATCGTAAACACATATCATGCAGACACCAACCCGACCCTCAGGCGCCTGGTCGAGACACTCGAGCGGTCGCTCCGGATCGGTCTGTCGGATTACGCCTCGGTCATGGGAGGCCATCTCGCCCGCTTGATCAACGCGCTGCTGATCCTGGAACGACTGGCGATCGAGCTGGCTCGCATCGTTCGCTCGAGCGACCCTTCCGAGCTTGCCCGAGATGTCCGTGAGGCGCTGGGCGGTGTGGCAGGTGAGACATCCAAGTGTCGGATTTGAAGAGGCAGTGACGATGCCAAAGGTACGCGTGAAGACATCGGTCGGCCTGAAGCTGACCGCGGCCGCCTCGAGCCTGATTGCGCTCTCGCTCGCGGTGGTGGCCTTACAACTCGGGGACCAGGCGCGGACCCTTCTGGAGCGTCAAACCAGGGACCAACTGGAGGCGCAATTGCGCCTGGTCCTGGTGATGGTCGAGCGCTCTGACGCCGCGCTGAGTCAGGAGACCGAGCGTCTAATGAATGTCCTCTCGGGACCCTTCGAGGACAGGCTCGCACTGGAAACCGATGAACCCGACTGGATCGACGAGACGGCCGCCCCGCTGCCACGGGACCTGGCATCCATCCTCAGCGACGAGCTCACTTGGGTGGACCGTTTCAGCCGCCAGACCGGGGCCTCGGTCACCCTCTTCGCCCGTCAGGCGGATGGCTTCCTGCCCATCGCGACCTCGCTCCTGGACGAACGAGGTCGGCCTGCACTCGGGGACTCGCTCGGCCAGGGGCATCCGGGCTACGCCAAGCTCGTCGCGGGGGAGGAATACCTCGGCAGGCGAGTCGAACTCGGCCGCGACCTCATGGTCCGATACCGCCCCCTGATCCTGAAGGGACGGGTGATCGGTCTCGTCTCCATCGGGATCGATTTCGGCGCTGGTCTCGCGGCGCTGAAGGAGGAGATCCGCGCCATCCAGGTGGGTCGAGATGGCTTCTTTTGGGTCCTGGATGCGGGTCCAGGCGAGCGAGCGGGACGCCTCCTCGTCCATCCGTTCGATGAAGGCGAGCCGATGCCGGATGTCGAGGACGCGGAAGGCCGCCCCCTCCTTCCTGAGATGCTCGCAGAGCGTCGTGGTCTGGCCCGCGTCCACTGGCCGCAGGAAGGGCAGGGCGATCTGGCATCCAGCGAGCAACTCCTCGTCTACGAGCGCTATCCGAGCTGGAACTGGTTGGTGGCCGGCAGTGTCCCCGCGCACCAGTTCTCGCAGGACGCTGCTCGTCTGCGTAACGCCTTGCTCGTCGCCTCCGGGTTGCTTCTGCTGGCCATCGGCGCCCTGCTCCCCCTCTTGTCGCAACGCATCCTGGTCAAGCCCGTCCGTGAGGTCGTGGGGATCCTGAAGAAGATCGGCGGCGGCGAATACGGGACCCGGATCCACAGTGCGCGCAGCGATGAGGTCGGCACCTTGATCGAGGCGGTCGCCGCCATGCAGACGGAGCTCGCCGAGCGCACCCGCGCCGAGCGTCGCCACTCCGCTGAGATGGAGCGGATCAAGAGCGCGCTCGACAAGGCGTCCACGAACATGATGGTGATCGACGACGCCGGCACTCTGATCTATCTGAACGCGGCCTTGGTGGAGATGATGCGCAAGGCCGAGGCGGATCTCCGCCGAGAGTCGCCGGACTTCGACGCCGACCGGCTGCTGGGACGCGACTTCGCCGAGCTTCATCCGGACGGGGCCCGCGAGCGCGAGCATCTGGCCGAGCTGAACGGGACCTACATCACCCAGATCAAGAGGGGCGGGCGCACCTTCCGGCTCGTCGCCAACCCGGTCCTGGAGGCGCGAGGTGGACGTCTCGGCACGGTCGTGGAGTGGATCGACCGAACGGCAGAGGTGGTCGCCGAAGACGAGCTGGATGCCCTGCTGGACGGGGTCGCGCGGGGTGATTTCGGCCACCGACTGAGGATGGACGACAAGCAGGGCTTCTTCCTCGACCTCGCCGAGGGCATGAACAACCTCATCGAGACCGTCTCGCGGGTGCTGGACGATCTGGCGAGTGTTCTGCGGGCGGTCGCACAGGGAGATCTCACGACGAAGATGGAGTCGCGCTACAAGGGCCGCTTCGCGGAATTGAAGCAAGACACCAACGCGACGGTGGCACATCTGGAAAGGCTGGTGCTGGGGATCCAGGAGACCACCGACGCCATCAATACGGCCGCAGGAGAGATTGCGGCGGGAAATGCGGACCTGTCCGAGCGCACCGAAGAGCAGGCAAGCAGCCTGGAGGAGACCGCGAGCTCCATGGAGGAGCTCAATGCCAGCATCCAACAGAACGCCGGGAACGCCCGGAGCGCGAGCGAGCTGGCGCAGGGTGCCGACAGCAAGGCGGAGAAGGGCGGCGAGCTGGTCACTCAGGTGATCGACACCATGGGCGCGATCCAGGCAGCCAGCGGTCACATCGCCGAGATCATCGGGGTGGTCGACGGCATCGCCTCCCAGACCAATATCCTCGCGCTCAATGCGGCGGTGGAAGCGGCCAGGGCCGGCGAACAGGGCCGGGGCTTCGCGGTGGTGGCCGCCGAAGTGAGGAGTCTGGCTCAGCGCAGCGGCCAGGCGGCCAGAGAGATCAAGGGCCTGATCGGCGATTCGGTGGCCAAGATCGACGCCGGCGCGAAGCTGGTCGAGGAGGCTGGGGGTACCATGGAGACCATCGTGGAATCCATTCGACAGCTGGCGGCACTCGTGACCGAGATCGCCGACGCCAGCCGGGAGCAGAGCACCGGCGTCGATCAGGTGGCCCAGGCCATTGCCCAAATGGACGAGGTGACGCAGCGCAATGCGGCATTGGTGGAAGAGGCCGCGGCAGCGGCGGAGAGCCTGGAGGATCAGGCCGGCGGGCTGGGTCGAGCCGTGGCCGTCTTCAAGGTCGATCACAGACAGGGGGACCGCCAGTTGGAGGCAGACAGGATGGACGAGACCGATGACATCGACTTCGACGACGTCATCTATGGGCACAAGCAGTGGTCGAAGAGGCTTCGACGCGTGGTCGAGGGCCGCAGCGAGCCCCAGGATCCCGAATTGGTCTCACGCGACGACCGATGCGCCCTGGGCGAGTGGATGGTGGGGACTGGCAGCGGTCTGGTTGCCGATCCCGCCTACGAGGCGTTGCGCACCAAACATGCAGATTTCCATCTTTGCGCGGGCGATGTCCTGAGACATGTCATGGCCGGCGAGCGAGAAGCGGCGCAACACCTGCTCTCCGAGCGCTTCGCCAGGCTCTCGAATGAGACGATCGAGGAGATCCGGCGGCTCGAGCAACATGTCCAGGGTGCGGGAAACGCCACTCGAGCTCCGAGTCGGTGAGACGACTGAAGCGGGCGTGGCATCTCGCCGCGCGCCTGAAGCGCCGATCGAACAGCGCGACTCAGAGGTTCTTGGGACGCGTGATGGAGATGAGTTGCCCACTGCCCGGTGCCAGCCTGCCCCACTCATCGGGCATCTCGAGTCGCGCCACGGCCGACGTGGTCAACAGCTTTCCGTCTTGGGGGAGGTCCAGGTCCTCGCCGGCCAGATAGCTGACCAGCTCCTCCAGGCCGGGGTTGTGACCGATGATGAGCACGGTGCCGGCCTTGGTCGGGCACCGGGCGAGCACCTCCAACAGCTCCGGGACGCCCGCCTGGTAGATATCGCTCTCCCAGACGATGCGCTTCTTCTTGATATCCAGCCCCTCGCAGACCTTGGTCGCGGTCTGGCGGGCGCGCTCGGCCGGCGAGCTGATCACATGGTCGGGGACCAGCCCCTCGCGATAGAGCCAGGCGGCGACCTTGGGCGCGTCGCGCTTGCCTCGCTTGGCGAGTGGCCGATCGAAATCATTGGCGGCGCCAGAGTCCCAATCCGACTTGGCGTGACGGAGAATCAAGAGTTCGCGAGGCATGGAGAAGAAATGATCTGCGTACTTCAAGCTTAGGTTCAAACCTGCCTTTGACCCATTGGCGAGGTTTTTAACATATTCGTCATCTTTGCGGAACTCAGCGCATCTTGTCACCCGGAAAATGGAGCAACTCAGCGGATCTCTGCGAGGAGTCGGTCGATCATCCCCTGGGCCTGGCTGAGATAGCCGCCACCGAAGAGATTCAGGTGATTGAGGATGTGATAGAGGTTGTAGAGGATCTTGCGCGTCGCATAGCCGGGATCGAGCGGCCAGACCTCTCGGTAGGCCCGGTGGAAATCGGCGCCGAAGCCGCCGAAGAGTTCGGTCATGGCCAAGTCTGTCTCCCGGTCGCCATAATAGACCGCCGGATCGAAGACGACTGGCTGTCCGTCGGGGGTCGACCCGATATTGCCACCCCAGAGGTCGCCATGCAGGAGCGAGGGCAGGGGCCGATGCAGGAGAAGCCCCTCCAGCCCGATCAGCAGGCGTTCCCCGGCGCTTTGCAGACGTCCACCGTAACCATTGGCGGCGGCGAGCTCCAACTGGAAACCGAGCCGATGGGCACGCCAGAAGACGACCCAATCAGCGCAGATCTTATTGCGTTGGGGAGTGGCGCCGATGGTGTTGTCTCTGTGCCAACCGAAGGCGTCCCCGGTCGCTCGATGCAATTGGGCCAGTTGACGCCCGGCCCGTGCAGCGTCCAGACGCCCACCGAGGTCGAGTCGCTCCATCACCAGATAACACTGGTCGCCAGCCACGCCGGCGCAGACCGGCCCAGGTACGCGGATGGCGTTGGCCGCCGCCAGGGCCGCGAGCCCCTCGGACTCTGCCTCGAACATGGCCAGCCGATCGGCCGAGTTCAGCTTGACGAAATAATCCCGCCTGCCGTCGCTCAGTAGGGTCGCCCGATTGATGCAGCCGCCGGCAACCGAGCGGCTCCGCTGAATCTGGAAGGGTTCCCCGGTGGCGGCGCCTATGTGCTCGGCGATCGCGCCCCACGCCTTCATACGGGCCTTCCTCGATCGAGCCTCCGATGCAATGGGCTGGTTCGGGGAAAGTGGGCGCGCAGGAACTGCATTTGATCTGCCAGGACATTACGGCCCATCAAATAGATGTACTCGGCATGGGTCGGTGTGAAAGGGACGGCCAGCAGCTCCATGCCCGCATCTTCGGGCGAGCGCCCGGCCTTGTGGTTGTTACAGCGCACGCAAGCCGTGACCACATTGTTCCACTGGTCCTGACCACCTTTGCTGGAGGGGCGAACATGGTCTCGCGAGAGATGACGCGGCGAGAAACGCTGCCCACAGTACATGCAGATATGGTCGTCGCGCTGAAAGAGGGTGCGATTCGACAGCGGCGGCACATAGTCTTCCTGAAGCTTGTTCAGGGCGTGATGAATGCCGTAGGTCGCGATGATGGAGTGGATCTGGAGCTGGCTCTGGACCCGGGTGAGGGCATTGATCCCGCCGCGCAGCAGGAAGAGCAGGTCCCCGCAGGAGTATGCGACCTGACCCAAGAAATAGAGTCGGGCCGCGACGCGGTAGTTGACCCATTCCAGGGGCATACCCGCCAAATCCGTTCGCAGTACCTGTTGATTCAGTGGCAACATAGTTGGATACGGCTCGGAATTTGCGAGCATGATACTCGCTTGACTCACTCGCGCAAACCGTGAAGGAGTGCGCGTTGAAGTGGGCCTCTCGACCCGGGGTTGCGACTCGCGCTCACGCGCCCGGCGGGTCTCGGCCTGCGGGCCCAACGGACGCCTGTTCCCGCCCGAAGGGCTTGTTCATTCACAGACCCGATTGGACATCCCGGTTGCGGCAGATTTGTCAAGACCCTCTTGAGTGGCTATCGAACGAAATCCTTCAACACATTGAAAAATAATATTATTGAGTAACTGGTCAGATCTTTGCCAAGCGGACGGAATTGTGACAGTGGCGTGGCCTGGCGAGCGATCTCCAAAGCCTATCCCCAGACTTATCCACAGAACTTGTGAGCAGTTCTACTTTCCCCTTACGTCCCCGATGCTTGTCCCTTTCCAGTGCCCCCGCGACCATCCTGCGTGTCGCCGTGTCGGCCCCGTTGGCCGAGCTGTTCGACTATCTGCCGCCGCTCTCCTCGTCTCCGCCGAGGCTCCTGCCAGGCTCGCGTTTGCTCGTGCCCTTCGGCCGCGGCAAGCGGGTTGGGATCCTGATGGCGGTCGTGACCCGAACCGACCAGGATCCGGCGCGTCTCAAACCCATTGAGCTGGTCCTGGATCCTTACCCTCTGTTCACGCGGTCGGACCTGCGCCTGATCGAATGGGCGGCGGCCTATTATCAGGAGCCACTCGGAGAGGCGCTCTTCACTGCCCTGCCGGCGCGTCTGCGTCGCCCCGAACCGCTGCGCGAAGAACGGGTTCCCGGTATGCGGGCGACGCCGGAAGGTCTGGGGCTCGACCTGCGGACCTTGGCCCGCGCACCCAGGCAGCGGGAGCTGCTCGCACTGGTACGCGCCCACCCGCAGGGTGTGGCCCTGGTCGAGCTGACCTCGAGGCTGGGCGACGGCCGGGCGGCCCTGCGTGCGTTGCGTTCCAAGGGTCTGGTCACCGACTGCCGGCTGGATCCAGACACGACTGGGGGGGCGCTTCCCGCGTGCCCGGCGGTCGCGGGCCCCACCCTGAACACCGACCAAAGGACCGCAGTGGCGACGATCCAAGACGCCCTCGGCAGCTTTCGACCCTTCCTCATCGACGGGGTCACCGGGAGCGGCAAGACCGAGGTCTATATCCGCCTGATCGGCTCCGTCATGGCCGCCGGTCAGCAGGCCTTGGTCCTGGTTCCCGAGATCGGGCTCACGCCTCAATTGCAGACGCGTTTCCGTGAACGCCTGCCAGGATCAGTGACCCTGCTCCATTCGGCGCTCAGCGCGGGCGAGCGCGAGCGCAACTGGCATCGGGCGGCCCAAGGCCAGGCGGCACTGGTGCTCGGGACACGCTCGGCGATCTTCGTCCCACTGCCGCGCCTCGGGCTGATCCTGGTCGACGAGGAGCACGATGCCTCGCTCAAACAGCAAGAGGGCTTCCGTTACTCCGCGCGCGACCTGGCGGTCCGACGCGGCCAACTGACGGGCTGTCCGGTGGTGCTGGGGTCGGCCACACCCTCGCTCGAGACCCTGCAGAACGCCCGGACCGGGCGCTATGGTTGGCTGCGGCTGCCACGCCGGGCTGGCCCGGCGCGAACGCCGACCATCTCCCTGCTGGACATCCGTCATCAGCCCTTGCGGGCTGGCCTGTCACCCGTCTTGCGTGCGCAGATGCACGACGAGATCGCGACCGGCAACCAGGTGCTGCTGTTCCTGAACCGGCGCGGCTATGCCCCCCTCTTCACCTGCCACTCCTGTGGCTGGATCGGTGAATGTACACACTGTGATGCTCGGCTGACCCTGCATCTGAACCAGCGACGTCTCTGGTGCCATCACTGCGGCTGGTCGCGCGCGCTGCCGGACCTCTGTCCCGCCTGCAGTGGGAGCGATCTGCGCATGCTCGGCCGCGGGACGGAACGCATGGAGGAGGATCTCCGTGCCCTCTTCCCGCACGCCGGCATCGCCCGTATCGATCGGGACAGCACCCGGCGCAAGGGCGAGCTGACCCGCCGGCTCGGCGCGATCCGACGTGGCGAGGTGCAGATCCTACTCGGCACCCAGATGCTGGCAAAGGGGCACGACTTCCCAGGCGTGACCCTGGCGGGGATCCTGGAGCTGGATCAGTCGCTCTACGCCAGCGACTTTCGTGCCCCAGAGCGCACCGCACAGCTCATCGTCCAGGTGGCCGGGCGGGCCGGCCGAGCCGAACGGCCGGGCCGGGTCGTGCTACAGACGCGACACCCGGAACACCCATTGCTGCAATCCCTGCTGCGCGAGGGCTACGGGGGGTTCGCGGCGGCGGCATTGCACGAGCGTCGCGCGGCCGAGCTGCCCCCATTCGCCCACCTCGCGCTGGTCCGGGCCGAGGCCCCTGGAGCGGCGGAACCGACGCGTTTCCTGCGCCGAGCACGTGCACTGGCTGAAGGTCTCACCGAACCGCGCGTCCGCCTGTTCGGACCGGTTCCTGCCCCCATGGAGCGACGCGCGGGCCGTTATCGTGCCCAGCTCCTGGCGCACTCCCTCGAGCGGCCGCTGCTCCAGGCCTTTCTGACCCGTTGGTGCAGGGACTTGCGCGGTCTGTCCCGGGCCGGGGGATTGCGTTGGTCGCTGGACGTGGATCCTCAGGAGATGCTCTAGATGGGTTGACCTATCCTGCCCAAGAGACCGCTTTCAGGTATCCTCTTGCGCTGCCTTCACCGAACCAGGCGCCACACTGGCGCTTCGATCCACGACCTGCATGAAGCAAGACATCAAAGACCTCATCCACGCCGCGCTCGGTCGGCTTCTCGCCGAGGGGGGGCTCGGGGTCCAGGCGTTGCCAGAGCCCCAGCTGGAACGGACCCGCGAGGCCGGCCATGGGGATTTCGCCACCAATGTCGCTCTGGTGCTCGCCAAGCCCGCCCGTACCAGGCCGCGCGACCTAGCCCAGCGGCTGGTCGATGCATTGCCGCCGTCGCCCCTGGTGGCGCGGGTGGAGATCGCGGGTCCCGGCTTCATCAACTTCTTTTTGGCCGAGGGCGCCTATCGCAGCCTCGTGCCACAGATCCTCGAGGCGGGGAACGACTTCGGCCGAGGACGGATCGGCGCCGGCCGCCGGGTCCAGGTCGAGTTCGTCTCGGCGAACCCGACGGGTCCGCTGCACGTCGGGCACGGACGCGGCGCCGCTTACGGGGCGGTGGTCGCAGACCTTCTGGCCGCGGTCGGCTTCGAGGTTCATCGTGAGTACTATGTCAACGACGCCGGGCGCCAGATGGATATCCTGGCCACCTCGGTCTGGCTGCGCTACTTGGAGCTCTGCGGCGAGGATCTGAGATTCCCCAGCAACGGCTATCGGGGCGACTATGTCTGGGACATCGCGGCGACCTTGCACCGCGAGCATGGCGACGCCTACCGCGTGGACACCGAGACGGTCTGCGGAGGCCTACCGCCGGACACCCCACAGGAGGGCGAGCCCCAGGACCTGGAGGGCGACAAAGAGGCGCACATCGATGGGCTCGTCGTCGCCGCGAAACGTCTTCTAGGCGACAACCGGTATCGCTATGTCTTCGAGCTGGGCCTCAACACCATCCTCGACGACATCCGCGACGACCTCTCCCAATTCGGCGTCGATTATCAGGAATGGTACTCCGAGCGCGCGCTGACCGAGAGCGGCGCGGTCGATCGGGCGATCGAGCGCCTGCGCGAGCGCGGCCACCTCTACGAGCGGGACGGCGCACTCTGGTTCCGTGCGTCGGAGTTCGGGGACGAGAAAGACCGGGTCCTGGTCCGCGAGAACGGCCAGACGACCTATTTCGCCTCGGACGTCGCCTATCATCTGGACAAGCTCGAGCGCGGCTTCGACCGTGTCGTCGACATCTGGGGTGCGGATCACCATGGCTATATCCCCCGGGTCAAGGCAGCGCTCACGGCCTTGGGCGAGGATCCCGACCGACTCGACGTGCTCTTGGTGCAGTTCGCGATCCTCTATCGGGGGGGCGAGAAGGTACAGATGTCGACCCGATCCGGCGAGTTCGTGACCCTCCGCGAGCTCCGTCGAGAGGTCGGGCGCGACGCCGCCCGCTACTTCTATGTCATGCGCCGCTGCGAACAGCACCTGGACTTCGATCTGGATCTCGCCAAGTCCGAGTCCTCCGATAACCCGGTCTATTATGTGCAGTACGCCCATGCTCGGGTCTGCAGCGTGCTGCGCCAGGCGGCCGAGCGGGGCATGGAGATCGAGCCCAGCGCCGGCACGACCCATCTGGAGCGCCTCACGGAGCATCAGGAGGAGACACTGCTGCGCACAGTGGCCCGCTACCCCGAGGTGGTCGAAGCCGCGGCCCTCAAGGAGGAGCCGCACCAGCTCACCCATTATCTGCGCGATCTGGCGAACGAGCTCCATACCTATTACAACGCCCACCAGTTCCTGGTGACAGACGCGGCCTTGCGCGACGCCCGGATCAAGCTGATCCTGGCCGTTCGACAGGTGTTGCGCAACGGGCTGGGCCTACTCGGGGTTTCGGCCCCGGAGGCCATGTAGGATGGCGCGCGATTACCGACGCGGCTCACCCGCTCGCCCGACGGCGAAGCGCAAACAGGGCCGCTCCTGTATCTGGTGGTTCCTCTCCGGCGCCCTGCTCGGTGCCGTCGTGAGCGGTCTCTATTCGGCTCGCCACCCGCCGACCGAGACCCCTGCCGAGACGGCGAGAACACCCGGCCAGGATGAACGACCAGCGCCCGTCAAGCCGAGTTTCCGCTTCGAGGAAATCCTGCGTGACACCGAGGTCGAGGTGGGTAGCGACGCGCCACCACCCCCGCCGCCGGCGCGACCGCCGGCGGCGCAAACGACTCCAGGCCAGACGGCAACGAGCCCCGCGAAGACACCGCCTGCTGCACCTGCCACCACGGCCCCTCGCGGGAGCTATGTCGTCCAGGTCGGCTCCTTCCGTCGTATGGCGGACGCGGAGCGTCTCAAGGCCGAGCTGGCACTCCTGGGGGTCACTACTCGTGTTCAGGCCGCGACCCTTGCCAATGGGCGGACCACGCACCGGGTTCGTACCGACGCCTTCGCGAGCAAGGCGGAGGCCGAGCGGGTCGAGGCCCTGCTCAGACGCCATGGCAAGGACAGCATGAAGATCCCGGTCAAGTGATGCTCGCAAGGAGTCGGAATCACGGCGCACCCATCGGAGCGGGGCCGACCGGGCGAGTGCTGCCGTCGTCTCCATAGACCCAAAGCTGGTTGCCACCGCTCCGCTTGGCGTCGTACATGGCTTGATCGGCATGCCGAATCAGGGTATCGCCCGTATTGTCATCCAGGGGGTAGAGGGTGTAGCCGATGCTTGCTTTCACTTGGACGCGGATCCCTCCGTCCAGGCGCGACGGCTCACCGATCCGGTTCAGGGTCCTTCTCAGGACTGGCTCGGCGTCTTCCGGCTGTTCCAGGTCCGGCAATAGAAAGACGAACTCGTCACCGCCGCAGCGCGCCACCGTGTCCACCAGACGCACGGAGGCCGTGAGCAGATCGGCGACCCGTTTGAGCATTTGGTCGCCAAGGTCATGGCCGAACTCATCATTGACGGCCTTGAAGCCGTCTAGATCGAGCAGCGCGACGGCGACGAATTGGCCATTGCGATCGGCACGGTGGACGGCCTGCTCGATGCGTTCGGCCAGAAGTGCCCGGTTCGGCAGACCGGTCAGGAAGTCGTGATGTGCCAAGCGCTGCAGCTCCAGCTGCTTGCGCTGCAGGGCCTGCTCGCGATCGGCCAAGGTACGCTGCAGTAACCGCAACGCCCGAGTCATGGCCCTGACCTCGTCGAGTGCCGGTTCGTCGGTGGGCAGTGCCTGGTCCGCGAGGCTGCCGTCGCCGCCGCGGTCGAGCTCGTCGGAGATGCGTCGCATCCTCGCCGTCAGGCGTTCCAAGGGCCGAATCGCACGCTTTGCGAGGAAGAGATAGACCAGCGCGAGCACCAGGATACCGGCTGCAATGGTGACGGCCTGCAGCAGCGCGCGTCGACGTTCCAGGCTGCTCTGGCGCCTTGCGGACTCCTGGCGCGCCTGGTGCGTCAGCCGTTGGGTCAGGTCGTAGATGTGGCCCTTCAGTCTGTCGCAATCGGCCAGCGCGCGATCCAGTGCCGCTGCGCGGGCCGCCCCACCGGTCAGTACGCGACCGCGGATCACCTCCAGCGTTGGCTCCCCAGACGCCAACGCGACATAGTCGGAGGTCGCCGTCGCCAGCATGCGGCGTGTCTCCGAGTCGGGCAGACGGCGGTAGACCTGCAAGCGCTTCGCGTAGATCCGCACCCCCTCCTGGCCCTCGCGAAGTGCCGCTCGATCGCTGCTCGCGAGCAGCTCTGTGGCTCGTCGAAACAGCTCGAGGCCGTCCTTCACCAGATCCCGGCTGGTGGCCACCCAGGACATCTCGCGCTCGAAGAAGCGGTCCAGACGCCGTTGCAACCGCCCCTGTTGGGCGGCCTCGACCAGGTCGATCGCGAGTACTCGAGAGGCCCGAGTGCGCATCGAGACCTCGACCTTGCTGCTGGCCCGGAAGTAGCGATTGAATGCCCTTTTGAGGCGCCGATGGCGATCCGCCACGGCGGCATCGGCCTCGATCTGGGTGCCGACGGCCTCCACCAGCTGTGCAAGACTGGTCTGGACTTCGGTCTCCGTACGCGTGACGGCGACGATCGCCGTCGCCTCGGGCAGCCAGCCGCCACGGTGCAGCTGAACGCGCATCCTGTCCAGTTGGTCTTGACTCGCGACCAGGGCCCGACTCACCGCGTTAGCTCGCAGACCCAGTCCCCGCGGGTTCTCGGCGCGGGCGAGGTCCCGTAACGCCAGGCTGAGCCGGTTGGCACCCGCGAAGGCCGCACGAGCCGCTGCGACCGAGGCATCGGTCTCGCGCTCATGCTCGGTCATGCTCCGATGCAACTCGCTGGTCAGGTGACCCGAGTAGAGCCCCATTCCCGTCCCCAGCGTCATGAGCAGGGCGGTCCCAAGGAAGAGCAGGCGCCGGATGCCGAGCCCCTTCTCACCCCAGACCGCCACCGTGCCGGCCACCCCAGCGCGGTATCGGGAGCGCCCGGTCAAGCCCGGGGTTGGGCGGCGGGTCCAAGGCGATACCTTGGGAGTGGCCACTCGGCCCCTGGAGCCGAACGCCTCGGGCTGCCCAGGCCCTGGTGCGTCCACGTTGGGCATGTCCATGGCGTTCGAACCGGCTCCTACCGTAAGGCCTGGATACGGTCGTAGAGCTCGCCGCCCCAAGGGAAGTAGGCGCTGCGGTGAAGCGGCACGATGGCGCGGATGAGCGGCTCGCGATCGATCGGATTGAAGCTGACCCCGAGGGCTCGCAGCCTCTCGGGCAGGCTGAGCTCCTCGGCGCGGACATCCCGCGTGACCCGGCGTGCCGCCTCGGCGAGCACGGACTCGAGGAGCTGCTGGGCACCTGAGTCCAGCGAACGCCAACGTTCACCATCCATGACGATGATCTGCGCGTCCAAGATGTGCGCGGTCTGATTGACGACCGGTGTCACCTCGTAGAAGCGCATTGCCAAGATCGCCGGTAGCGGGTTCTCCTGGGCGTCGACGATACGCTCGCGTAGCGCCTGATGGGTCTCCTTGAAAGGCAAGGGGACCGGCTCGGCACCGAGCGCGCGGAAGGTCAGGATCATGGTCGGGATGTTGGGCACCCGGATCACCAGATCGCGCAGCGCCTCGGGGCCGCTCAAGGGGGTGCGAGTCGTCACGTGGCGCGCGCCGTAATAGGCGAGTCCAAACGCCTTCAGATCCAGCTCCTTCTCCATCTCGGTGACCAGCTCGTGATAGATGGCGCTGTCAGCGAAGCCTTGCCAATGCTCGAAGTCGCGAAAGACGAAGGGGCCGGCGCCAATCGCCAGAGGCGGGAAGACCTCGAGCAGGTGGCCGAAGCTCAGATAGGCCATGTCGGCGGTGCCGGTGTGGAAGCCCTCGATGACCTGTGCATCGGTGCTTCCGATCTGTCCCGCCGGGTAGACCGTGAGCTGGACGCGCGCACCGGAGCGACGGGCGAGTTCCTGGCTCGCCCAGATCAGCTGACGATGGTGGGCCGTCGACTCGGCCAGGATGTGACCGAAGACGATCACTTGGTCGACCGCCGCCCGGGAGGCGGGCGCCAATGTGAGCCCGGCCAACAGCAGGGGTGCAAGAAAGCGGCGATACGCGGCCATTTCGAGGTCCTCTTGAACGGCGGCTGTCCTCCCACGGATGGGCGACGGGGGCACCGGGTGAGCCGACAGGCGCTCCGCTCGATCGCCTGCTGGAGCATCCTGTCGGCGCTTGGCTCGGCGGGTGCTCCACTGGATACCGGTCCCGGCACCCTGGATCCCACATCGGGCGACGTTCCGTCAACCCTTGACCGTCAACACCTGCTTCAAAGTATGCACGACCTCGACCAGGTCGTTCTGGCTCGCCATCACCGCGTCGATGTCCTTGTAGGCCGCCGGGATCTCGTCGATCACCCCCTTGTCCTTGCGGCACTCGACGCCCTGGGTCTGGTCCTCCAGGTCCCTGCGAGTGAAACGACGCGTCGCCTCGCCGCGGCTCATGCGCCGTCCGGCCCCGTGCGAGCAAGAGCAGAAGGACATGGGGTCGCCCAGACCGCGCACGATGTAGGAGCGTGCCCCCATGCTGCCCGGGATGATCCCCAGGTCGCCCTCGCGCGCCCGGATCGCACCCTTGCGGGTGAGATAGACCTCCTTGCCGAAGTGATGCTCGCGTACCACATAATTGTGGTGACAGTTGATCGCCTCGTCGGTTGCCGCGAAGGGCGGTAGCTGGCCGCGCTGCACCTCATCCTGCAGCACATCCAGGATGAGCCGCATCATCTGGCGCCGGTTCTCCATCGCGTAGTCCTGCGCCCAACCGACCGCCTCGACATAGTCGTCGAAATAGCGGCTGCCCTCCGGCAAGTAGGCCAGATTCCGATCCGGCAGCTGGATATGCCACTGCTCCATCTCACGCCTGGCCAAGTCGATGAAGTGTATGCCGATACGGTTGCCGATCCCGCGCGACCCGGAGTGCAGCATGATCCAGACCTGCTGGGACTGATCGAGACAGAGCTCGATGAAGTGGTTGCCGCCGCCCAGGCTGCCGAGCTGGCTCTGCCAGCGGGCACTGATCTTGGGGTGTTTGTCCAGGATCGGCTGCAGGCCGGGCGCCACCCGCTTCAGCCCCTCCTCGCACCAGGCATCCTCCGGGTGGCCTGCCATCCCGACCGGGACCGCATGCTCGATGGCTGAACGCAGCTGGCCGAGCGAATCGGGAAGCTGCTCCGCGCGCAGGGAGAGCCGCAACGCCTTCATGCCACATCCGATGTCGACGCCGACCGCGGCCGGGATGATGGCCCCGAGCGTCGGGATCACCGAGCCGATGGTCGCCCCCATGCCCCAATGGACATCGGGCATCGCGGCGACATGGTGATGGATGAAGGGCAGCCGGGAGACGTTCTCGAGCTGCTGGACGGCGTTCTCGGCCACGTCTTCGGTGTAGATCATGACCGGGACACGGCCTTCGCTGATGACGCGTTTGATGGGCATCGTTGGTTCCTGGCGGCTGAAATGCTCGTTCGGTCCGGTTCGGCGACCACCGGCGCTTCGGGTGCGATCGGTCTCGCGCTCGAGTCACCGGCGGTCGACCGCCGTTTCTGGTTCAACCCTTCGGCGCCTCGATCCTCACCAATCCTTGGAGCAGGGACTCCATGCCGCCGAAGAGGGTCAGGCTACCAACCCGATCCGTGACGCCCTCCAGGGTCTCCAGCTCCTTCAACCGCAGCAGGATCGGGTTCTGTTCCATCAGCTTGGCCGTGTTGAGCAACGACCGGGTGGCCGCCGTTTCCTCGCGGCGACGGATCAGGTTGGCTTGCGCCGCCTTCTCCGCCTCGACCACCTGATTGAGGATCTGCTTCATGTCGCCCGGAAGGATGACATCCTTGATCCCCAGCTCCTCGACCAGGATCCCATAGGCCTCGGCCCGTGCTCGCACGCGCTCCTGCATGCCCTGCTCCAGTGTCCCCTTCTCGTTCAACAGCTCGTCCAGGGTGCGGTCGCCGACTCCTTGGCGCAGACTGAACTGTAGCTCGCGATAGAGGTAGTCCTTGGGACGGGGCAACATCGCCCGGACCTTGACCGGGTCGACCACCCGATAGTGGGCGGTCAGATTGATCCGCAGGCTGACCTTGTCCCTGGTCAGGATCTCCTGGCCCTGGACCTCCAGCTCCTGCAGTCGCAGGTCCGTCACTTCCACCTGCAGATTGCGGGCGAAGTTCCAGAAGGCGTGCACGCCGGGCTCCAGGGTCCGGACCAACCGACCATCCATGACCAGCAGTCCCAGCTGGTGATCCGCCACCTCTTCCTCCAGGACATTGTCGAGGAAGTCGATACCCGCCAGCTCCCTGCCCAGGGCCCGTGCCTTCTCCCGTGAACCAGCCGAGACCTGGGTGAAGGGCCGCGCATGACGCGTCTGGCGCAAGGCCTCCAGCAGTGCCGGCTCGATCGCGGGGTCCTGGCTCAGATCGATCCGCTCAAGATCGACCTGCACGGGTCCCTTCCAATAGAAGCGGCGGCTCAGGGGCGGCAGCAGGTGAGCGAGACGACCATCGAAGCGAACCAGCCCGGCCTCGCGCTCGCCGGTCTCGATGGTCTGGATCCAGGCGTCCCAGAGCCGGCTGGACTCCTTCCGCAAGACCTCAGCGTGCGGATGGACCAGCTCCGGATTGGTCAGATCCGAGACCTGAATCTCGACGGCGCCCGTGAGATCCAGCCAGTGGTAGACACCCGGGCCCAGAATCTCGACCAGCACACCGTTCTTCAGCACCAGTGCACGCTGGTGCTGGGCCACGACCTGTCGCTTGTATCCCATGATGTTCATGCTGCTTCTCCTGTGTCCTCGCGGGTACCGAGGCGCCCGAGCCCGAGTGGCTCACGCCTCGGACGGTCGGTCGACATCGAGAGTTAGGCGATTTCTGTCGACTCTCATACCACCTGGCTGGTCTTGACGCCTGCCTTCTGTGTCGCGCCAGCAGTCACATAACCCGGCTATGATCCTGCCGGCGCTCCTTGAAGGCAGCCGTCAATCCGGCGCCATCTGGTATGAGAGTCTCCGGCAATCGCCTTACCTCTCTGTCATGGTGCTGAAAGAAGGGCTCGCCCCGCGCCGCCGCGATGGGCGACGGGCGTCTGCCGGGCGGACTCCGCCGGCTCGGTCCGGGATCCTCCCGATCCACTCTGATGCACTCCTGCATCCGGAGCCTGATACCCTGCGGAGCTGGCCCGACCTTTGCCCGCCGCGCAAGATCACGGCGACGCTGCCATCTCGGCCTCCCTGCCGGCCCGCCCTGGGGCGGAGGTCCCCCTGTCCGGTGGCTGGGGCTCGCCTCTTGGTTGAGGATTGGGGTTCAAGCCCAATCCAAGGGCAACCCTTGGTCGCCAATGGAGACAGCGGCGGGATTCGAACCCGCTACCCACTGGTTATCAACCAGCTGCTCTACCCAAATGAGCTACGTTGTCACTTCACGGACGCCAGGCAGTCGGTACAGACGAAGCGGACACCCTGGGGGTGCGCCAGCCTGCCGCGGGGGCATACAGAACCCCGTGCGCTGACCACGCGACGCCTTCCGCGAAGACCTTGGGCGGTGCCACACCGCCAGGCAAAAAAAACCCTGACCGGGTCGCTCCCGGTCAGGGTCGGAGTCCTGACAGGAGGCCCTTGCGCTGGGCCTCCCGAGATCGCGCTCAGTCCAGGCTCAGCTCAGAGTGACGGCATGGTCCCTCCCATACCGGAAACCGGTTGAGAGCGCTCGTTGCCTGATCTGGTCATTGGATGTCATGGAGCCTGAATCCTCAGAATCGGTGGCCGGAGAGAACCAGCCGAGAATCGAAGTCTCATCGAGCGCCGGATCGACTTCGATCACGCTTGCCTTGATGACGGACAAGTCTAGCCGATCGAACAAGCATGTCAACAAAATTTTCAAGATTCTTGTAAACTGGCCAAATGCAAGCGACCACCATCCCCGGCCGTATCAAGCTCGCCCGCAAGATGGCCGATCTACCCACCCAGGCCAGCCTGCTCGAGCGCATCCCCGGCTGGAAACCCTCCCGGCTCGGAAATTACGAGGCCGGCATCTCGACACCGGGGGCCGACGATATGCTCTTGATCGCCGCGGCCACGGGCGTCTCCGCTTGCTGGCTGATGTTCGGACAAGGTCCGATCCGCCCCAACGAGCGAGATCAGCAGGCGGTGCGACACCAGAACCTGGTCCACGCCATGGCCGGTATCGAGCAGGACACGGAGCGGCTGGATCGAACGGTCAAGCGCCTGCGGATCTCGCGCAAACGTCTGCGTGAGCATCTGGACAATCCATTCTTGCCGATCTCGGACGAGCTCTCGGGTCGGCTGGAACAGCTGCTCGGTGCAGCCGTTGGTTGGTTCGACGAGCAGCATGTCGAGCACGACCCGCTCTTCTTGTCCTTTCCGGAAGAGATGCGCGAGCTGATGATGATCTACTCGGAGCTTCCCGCCCCGCAGCGAGCGGTTCTGCTGGCGACTGCACGCGCGCTGCGCGATTCGGTGACCGGCCCGGGCCGAGGGTGATCGCGGCTGCCGGTCATGCAGTGGTTGCGGCACCCCGGAGAATGAATCCTGGCGCGTGGAGGGTGCGCGATGCCTACGCTTGAAGAAAACGGGGCATCCTGCCCCGCACCGGCGTCGCCGCAGAGGTCAGCCCTTCTCTAAGGAACGATTCAGAAACAAGTGGTGCAACTTGAGCCGCCCTACGGTGTGTAGGTTGTTTCTGAATCATTACTAAGTCAGCTATTCGGGAAGACGGGG
>JANQGF010000151.1 GCA_028277465.1 Chromatiaceae bacterium | reverse complement strand
TTCAGAAACAAGTGGTGCAACTTGAGCCGCCCTTGTTGGGCACGCTCCGCTTTGCCCAACCTACGGTGTGTAGGTTGTTTCTGAATCATTACTTATTGGAGAAGGTCTATCCCGACGCGCCCAAGGGCTGGATCACCAACAACCTGGGGCAGATTTGGGCCTTCAGCCAGGGGATCGCCAAGGGCGATTGGATCGTGCTGCCCAGCAAGCAGAAGCCCGCCATCCATTCGGAAACCCAGCACTTCATCGAGAATCGTCCGCGCCATGGCCCGGAAGCCGTGGCTGCTCATTTCTTCCTTGCCGATGCCCATGCGACGCATGGCGGCCAGGGTGGCGTTGTTGCTCATGGGGCGGGCAGTGCTCCGCGCTCCCGGGAAGACGTACTGGCCGCGCCCGGTCAGGGGTTGCAGCTCCTTCAGGATGTCCACGGCTTGTCGGGAGAGGGGGACGATAAAAAAGCCCGCCGGGATGCGGGCTTGTGGATGCTGTTGGATGTCTTTGGAAGTTGAATTGGTGGAGGCGGCGGGAATCGAACCCGCGTCCGCAAGCCCTCTGCCCTTGGTCCTACATGCTTAGCCCACTCTATTGTCTTTAACCTTCCAACGCCCGAGGGGCAGGGCGATCGGTCGGCGATCTCGAATTCGGTTTTAGCGGATCAGGTCCGAGCCCCCATCACCGCGATCCCGTGTGATGTTACCCCACGAATTCGACGCCCACAGGCAAGCGACGGCGTGAGGCCCGCCGGGATTAAGCAGCGAGAGCGTAGTTGTCGTCGTTGGCAACTATTGGATTTGCGGATGGTTTAACGAGGTGAACCGCACCTCGGCATGCACCTCGGGTTTTGCAACCCGCGTCGAAGCCATGTCGCCCCCTTCTGTCATGGGTAAGTCACTATAGGCGAGCTTTTGTTCCGGGGCAAGCGAGGTCCAGATTGATCGATCGGGGTGCAAATACTCGGCAGATGCACCGCTGAAAGGCGTTTTCGACTAGGAGGCGGTCGGTTAGCATGACGGGCTGCAGGGAAATGCACCAATAACGAGCATTCAGGGATGGCGCAGACCAGACACTTCATTGGGGAGACAAATGATGAGCCAAGCTGTCAAGCAAAACGACGCCCTAGGAACGACAAACCGCGGGAATCCTTGTGAATCGGGTCTCTGCACCCTCTGTTCGGCGGACTGCAAGGGGAAGTGCGAGACCTGGCTTTCCTCGCTGCTCGGGCGCAAGCTCCTCTATCCGCGACAATTCGGCGACATCACCGCCGGCTCCGCCAACATCGTCGCGCAGGGCGTGGGCTACCATGCGCTACGCATTCAGGGCTATGCCTATGGCGCGCATGGTCTCGACGGAAGGCTCTCGACGAGCGCCGACGATCGCGTCTTTCCGAATGTGGAGATCACCTCCACCTTCGGCGCGACCGAGAAGATCCCCTGTCGTCTGCCCATCATGACCGGCGCGCTCGGGTCGACGCCCATCGCGGCCAAGTATTGGGACTCTTTCGCGATCGGGGCGGCGCTGTGCGGCTTTCCCATCGTGGTCGGTGAGAACGTCGTCGGCATCGATCGCCAGGCCGTGATCGAGAAGGGGCGGACCACCTCGGCACCCGAGCTCGATCGCCGCATCCAGACCTTCCAGCGCTATCATGATGGTTACGGCGCCGTGATCGTGCAGATGAATGTGGAGGACACGCGCAACGGCGTGGCCGAGTACATCATGGACAAGCACGGCGACGAGGTCGTGATGGAGTTGAAGTGGGGCCAGGGGGCCAAGGATATCGGCGGTGAGATCCAGGTCTCGGACCTCGAGTACGCCTGCTTCTTGAAGGAGCGTGGCTATCTGGTGGATCCGGATCCGACCGACCCCCTGGTGCGCAAGGCCTTCGAGCAGGGCGCGATTACCAGCTTCGCTCGGCACAGCCGCTTGGGCGGGACGGACTTGGATGCCTCGGAGGCGGTGCGCGAGGCCTTCATGGGCGAGGTGGCGCGGCTGCGCAGTCTCGGCTATCGGCGGATCTCACTCAAGACCGGTGCCTATGGCATGGAGGCGTTGGCGATGGCGATCCGCTTCGCCGCGGATGCCAGGTTGGATCTGCTGACGATCGACGGCGCCGGTGGTGGGACCGGCATGAGCCCCTGGAACATGATGGATCACTGGGGCGTGCCCTCCTTGCCGTTGCACGCCAAGACCTATGAATACTGTCGCATCCTGGAGGCGCGCGGCATCACGCCGCCGGACATCTCGCTCGCCGGCGGCTTCGCCCGAGAGGATCACATCTTCAAGGCGTTGGCCCTCTGCGCGCCCTATACGAAGCTAGTTTGCATGGGCCGTGCGCCCATGATCCCGGGATTCCTGGGCAGCAATATCGAAGGGGTCTTCAAGCCGGAGCGGCGCTCGGCGGTGTTCGGCCATTGGGAGAAGCTGCCGTCCTCGGTGGAGAACGTCGGTTCTCGACCGGAGGAGATCTTCGCTGGTTGGGAGGCCGTCCGCGACAAGGTCGGCGCGCAGGAGATGGATAAGATTCCGTTCGGTGCGGTGGCCATGTACGGCTATGCCGACAAGCTTGGCTGTGGTTTGCAGCAGTTCATGGCGGGTGCGAGGAAGTTCTCCATCGACGAGTTGGAGCGCGCGGACCTCATGGCCGCCAACCGGGAGACCTCCGAGGCGACCGGGATCCCCTATATGACCGACGCCGGTGCCGACCGGGCCCTGGCGATTCTGCAAGGGTAAGGACGGCCGCAAGCGGGGAGGGGTGCGACCCTTCTCCGCAATGCGGTCGGCTCGATAGCCGAATTCTGGGGGTGAGATATGCTGCAAGACTGGTCCGATGACTATCTGCTCGGGATCGAGGAGATCGATGCCCAACACAAGGGGTTCTTCGAAGCGACCCATCGGCTTTACGAGGCCGTCCTCAATTGCGAAGGCGAGAAGGCCGTCGAGGGGACCTCGGCCTTCTTGAAGGACTATGCGCGCCGGCATTTTCAGGCCGAGGAGGCATTCATGGATCGGCATGGATTTCCCGGGCTCGAAGACCACAAGCGGCTCCACACCGCCTTCTTGGAGGGGCTCGATAGTCTGCTGCACGACCTGCAGGTCTTCGGTCCCAGCCAGCACCTGGCCGATCGCGCGCTGGAGATCGCCCAGGACTGGCTCCTCGACCACATCATCTCGATGGGGGTCGCCGGCCACACGCAACTATATCCGCGACCTCTATCTCCGTGGTCCTGCCTACGCAACCTGGAACCGTGCCCGTCGTTACGGCTACTGGTGGTAGGGACCCAATCTGTCGACCGGTCAGGGCGCCCCATGGGGCGCCCTGTTTCTTTCGGCTGCGAAAGCGGGAGAAGGGTCCCGTTCGCCCCGGTTCTTGGTTACATAGAACCGGAACGAGTCGGAGCGTGTTTACTGTGGATCGGTTCACCAACGCGAAATCGGTGCTGCACTAGTGCCCCCAGCGCTGCGTGAGTTCGTGGGTCACCCCCAGGTGGTCGAGAATGCGGGCGACCATGAAGTCGACGAGGTCGCCGATGCTGCCGGGGTGGAGGTAGAAACCCGGGTTGGCTGGCATGATGACGGCCCCCGCCTGGGAAAGGCGCAGCATGTTCTCCAGATGGATGCTCGTGAAGGGGGTCTCGCGGACGACCAGGATCAATGGACGCCGCTCCTTCAGCACCACGTCGGCGGCGCGCTCGATCAGGCTGCCGGACAGGCCCGCGGCGACCCTGGCGAGGGTGCCTGTGGTGCAGGGACAAATGACCATGGCGTCCGGCGGATTGCTCCCGCTGGCGACCGGCGCGGTCCACTCTTGGCGGCCGAAGACCTGCAACTGTCCGTTCTGGGCACCGAAGTGCTGGTTGAAGAAAGGCTCGGCCTCGGCGGGCCGTGCGGGGGCCTCGATCCCGGTCTCCATCTTGAGCACGACCTGTCCGGCCTGCGAGATCAGCAGATAGACGCGCATGCCGGCTCGAATCAGACACTCGATCAGCCTCAACCCATAAGGGGCGCCGGAGGCCCCGGTGAGGGCGACGGTGATGGTCTTGGGCCAGGTCGGCGGCTGTGACGATGGCATCTGGGCTCCTGAGGCTCGGGTTCGCTGGTTCGACCGGAGTTGGGGAGCTGCTGTTCCGACAGCCGCTCCCGAAGGTCAAGCGCCGTCCTGCAGCCGCAGGGCATCCAGGAGCTTCTGGTGGATCCCACCGAAACCGCCGTTGCTCATGACCAACACCTGGTCGCCATCCCGGCTTTCGGCCGCGACGCGCGCCACGATCTTCTCGACCGAATCCAGGATCTCGGCCCGCTCGCCGAGCCCGGCGAGTACGCCGGCGGCGTCCCAGCCCAGATCGGGCGGTGCATAGAGATAGACCAGGTCCGCGTCCAGGAGCGAGGCGGCCAGCTCTCTATTGTGCAGCCCGAGCCGCATGGTGTTGGACCTGGGCTCCAGCACCGTCAGGATGCGCTGCCTCCCGACCCGCTGGCGCAGCCCCTGCAAGGTGGTGGCGATGGCCGTGGGGTGATGGGCGAAGTCGTCGAACACTCGCACGCCCCGTACCTCGCCCCGCAGCTCCATGCGCCGTTTCACGCCCTGGAAGCGCCCCAATGCCGAGATTCCCTGCGCCACCGGTACCCCGGCATGGCGTGCCGCGGCGAGCGTCGCGAGCGCGTTCTGGACATTGTGGAGTCCCGTCTGGCCCCAGCGGAGTGTCCCGGCGGTCTCGCCCCGGTACTCTACCTGGAAGGCGGACCCATCGGGCTCGATCAGCTCGGCCTGCCAGTCATGGTCGGCGCCGAAGGTCTCCAGGGGTGTCCAACAGCCCATGGCGATCACCTCGTCCAGGGCCGGGGTCGCGCCCGGACGGACGATCAGCCCACCGCCCGGTACGGTCCGCACCAGGTGATGGAACTGGCGCTGGATCTGCGACAGATCATCGAAGATGTCGGCGTGATCGAACTCCAGGTTGTTGAGGATGAGGGTGCGTGGGCCATAGTGGACGAACTTGGAACGCTTGTCGAAGAAGGCCGTATCGTACTCATCCGCCTCCACCACGAAGAAGGGCGCCGAGCCCAGGCGCGCAGAGACGCCGAAGTCCAGGGGCACCCCGCCGATCAGGAAGCCTGGATCGAGGCCCGCGTCTTCCAACACCCAGGCGAGCATGCTGGCGGTCGTGGTCTTGCCATGGGTACCCGCGGCCGCCAGGACCCAGCGCCCGCGCAGCAAGTGCTCCTTCAGCCATGCGGGACCGGAGCAGTAGTTCAGCCCCCGGTCCAGCAGGAACTCCACCGCCGGGATCCCGCGCTTCATGGCGTTGCCCACGACCACCACGTCTGGCGTCGGCTCCAGATGCGAGGCCTCGTAGCCTTCCATCAGCCCGATGCCGGCCGCCTCCAGCTGGGTGCTCATGGGTGGATAGACGTTGGCATCCGAGCCGGTGACGCGATGCCCCATGGCGCGGGCGAGCAAGGCGATCCCGCCCATGAAGGTACCGCAGATTCCGAGGATATGAAGATGCATCAGGACCCCTTGACCGGTTCGCCACCGACCGCCGACTCGATCTCTTCCAGCCGGCGTAGATTGAGACGGGTCAGGCCCTGGCTGACCAGCAGTTGGACCACGACCCAGGCCACGGCGAGCGCAATGGCCGCCCCCACATAACCCTCTTTGCGTCGTTCGACCCAGCCAGGATCCTCCGTGATCAACCGGGTACGGTCCGGCGCGACTGGATCGACCCACAAGGGGTGGCGGCTGCCGGGTGCGAACTGCGCGACGATCGACTCGACCTCGCCCCGATCCTTCCAGGTGCGCTCTACACAGCCCAGCCGGTCCGAGCGGCGTTGCCTCCCCGCCCACTCGTAGCGATAGGAGATCTCCGGGCGCCAGACCCGACCGGGCTCACCGCTTCGCGTGGTCCGCAGCTCCTCGATCGTCTCGGCGTGGGTGATCTCGGCCGTGGCCCGCGGCCAGTGTTCGGACGCCTGGATACAGACTAGACCCTGGTGCATCTGCCAGGCCTGATAGAGCGAGAAGACGCCACCGCCGCCAAAGGCGAGGCCGGTGAAGATCAACAGGGACTGCATCAGGAGGGAGAAACGTCGCTTCTGGATCTCGAAGGCGGCCGGATCCAGCTTGACTGCGTCGACGTACTTGTCTTTGAGCTTGACCAAGAGGGTTTGGCGCTGGGCCGATTCGTGGAGTGTGACCGGCGTCCGTCTCTCCTTGGGGTAGTCGAGCTTGGAGAGATGGATGACACAGGCCTGATTGCGGGCCGGCACCTTGTCGACCAGGAGGGCAGCGACCACCCCGTTCCAGGCCATCGCCTGATTGAAGAAGAGCGTCGCCTCCACGGGGTTGACGGATTCGAAGAGCCAGACGGCATCCTCCAATCTGCGCTCCGCCTGGCCGAGTAGCGACCGGGTCAGACGCCAGATCAGCAAGGCGCCGACCAGGGCGAGCGCCGCCAATAGAAGCAAGGGCCAGAAGTCGAGCGACAGGCTCATGAGGCCGGTCAGCACGGCGACTGCGCCGAGCAGAATCACGATCGACCAGAGCAGGACCGCGATGAGGCGGTTCCTCGATTTCAGTCCCCGCAGCGCGCGGGGGATGGGTCTGAGCTGCATGTCCAAGTCCTCATCTCCTGAGCGGTGATCGCCCGACGCGCCTTCATGGACCCCCTGAAGATGGCCGCCGCGCGGCCTGGTGCGTGCGGCATGGACCACCACAGCCCCCACACCCCGATTCCAGATGCCGGCCGTCGGGGTCGACCCGTTTCAGCCAGCGTTGAAAGACGACCCAGGCCGCGCAGAGGAATGCAAGCCCCAGGATGGCAAGGAGATGGGTCAGCATGGCTCAGACCGTGCTGAAGAGACCGGCGAAGCCCATGAAGGCCATCGAGAGGATGCCGGCGATGATGAGGTTCAAGGCGGTCCCGCGCAGCAGCCTGGGCACCGGGGCCAACTCGCTCTCCTCGCGCAGTCCGGCCATCAGCACCAATGCGAGGGTGAAACCCAGCCCGGCACCCAGTGCGTACATGAGCCCCTCGGCCAATCCATAGCCGCGGTTGGTCGCGAAGATGGCAAGCCCCAGGATGGCGCAGTTGGTGGTGATCAAGGGCAGAAAGATGCCCAGCGCCCGAAAGAGACCTGGACTGACCTTTCTGATGACCATCTCGATGAACTGCACCGTGCTGGCGATGACGACGATGAAGCTGATCAACCGCAGGTAGGGCGCATGGATCAGGACATAGGTATTGAGCAGCCAGGCGCAGAGCGCGGTGATCAGCATCACGAAGAGGGTCGCGAGACCGAGCCGCAGGGCCGTCTCCAGACGCCCGGAGACACCCAGGAAGGGGCATAGGCCGAGAAAGTAGGCCAGCACGAAGTTGTTGATCAGCAGGGCGCTGATGAAGATCCAGAAGAGCTCGTTCATCGTGTCTGGGTCTCGAGCTCCGCGAGTCGCTCGGCCAGACGCTGGCGGCGCTCGGCGATCCAACTGAACAGCAGCAACAGCAGACCCAGGGTCAGGAAGCCCCCTGGGGGCAGGATCATGATGACCCAGGGCTCGAACCCCGGCCCGAAGAGGTCGATCCCGAACCAGGCACCCTCGCCCAGGACCTCGCGCACGCTGCCGAGTGCCAACAGGGCGAAGAGGAACCCAGCGCCCATTCCGGCGGCATCCATCAGCGCCAGCCGTACGGGTTGGCGCGAGGCGAAGGACTCCTGGCGCCCCAGGATGAGACAGTTGGCGACGATCAAGGGGATGAAGGCACCGAGCTCCTTGTGGATCTCGGGGATCAGCGCCTGGAGCGTGTAGTCCGTCACGGTCACGAAGGTCGCGATGATGATGACATAGGTGGAGATGCGCACCTGTCGGGGGATCCAGCGCTTCAGCGTCGCGACCAGGAGGCTGGAGGCCACCAGCACGAAGAAGGTGGCGCCGCCCATCGCCAGCGCGTTCACGGCGGAGTTGGTGACCGCCAACATGGGGCACATGCCCAGGACCTGGGCGAAGACCGGGTTCTCGCGCCACAGGCCCTTGATGAACTCCTGGTAGGCGTCTGCTCGTGGCTTGGACATGGCTCGCTCGTCTCAGCCCCCGGTGGCGGGTGGCTCTGGGCGCTCCTCGGTCGGCTGGTCTCCCGGGACCGCCAGCCGAGCCAACCAGCGCTGGTTGCCTTCGTTGATGATGCGCACGACCGCCTTGGACGAGATGGTGGCGCCCGTGATGGCGTCGACTTCATTGACTGCGCTCGCCGTTCCCTTCTTGACCGCTCGGATCTCGGGGTCGATCGCGAGACCACGGAATGCGTCGACGAACGACTGGTCCTTGTAGATCTTGTCCCCCAATCCGGGTGTTTCGCGGCTCTCCAGGATCTCCATGCCGCTCACCTGGCGCTGGCTCGGAAGGTAACCATAGAGGAGCCGGATGGTGTCCTGAAACCCAGGTCCGGCGCTCGGGATCGCGTATCCGACGAGCTCGCCGGAGCCGCCGTAGCCGCCGAAGATCGCCTCGTCATCGGTATCCTCCGCGTCCTCGGCGACCAGGATGCCGTCCCGGTAGACCAGGCGCTGGATCCGCTCGATACCTGGCAGCACCTCGAACACCGCCTCGCGCAGCATCCTCGCCTGGTAGGCGGTGATGGTCGGGAGGGTGGCCTCATAGACCGAGACGATGATGATGCCCGACAAGAGTCCGGCGAGACTCAGCGCGGTCACCAGGCGCAGCGACGTCGGCTCGGCCGGTCTGGTGTCGGAGGCCGCCGGCGTGAGGTCGGGATCCTGGCTCATTCGTGCCCACTCCGAGCCGATTCGAGCCCTTTGCCGAAGACACGGGGTTGGCTGTAGCGGTCGATCAAGGGCGTCGCCGCGTTCATCAGCAGGATGGCATACATGACCCCTTCCGGAAAGCCGCCGAAATAGCGGATCAAGACCACCAACAGGCCGACCCCGATGCCGAAGATCCAGGCGCCCCGAGGCGTGATGGGAGAGGTCACCGGGTCGCTCGCCATATAGATGGCACCGAACAAAAGGCTGCCGGCGAACACCGCGAAGATGGGGTCCGGATAGCGGGTCGGATCGATCAAAAACAGCAGCGTGGCGAGGATCGCCACCGTCAGCAGGATCGACACCGGGATCCGCCAGTCGAGGTCGCGTCGGAACGCGAGAAAGAGCCCGCCCAGGATCAGCAGCAGCCCGCTAGTCTCGCCGATGCAGCCGGAGGTCTTGCCGATCACCAGCTCCCACAGCGGCGTCGACTCCTGCTGGAACTTCATGAGTCCGAGCGGCGTGGCCGAGCTCAGTCCATCGTAGTCGGCGTGCATCAGGGGTGCGGCCAGGTTCGAGGAGGCGAGCTGGAAGAAGTCCGCGGGACCCGTCTGGGCGCTCCAGGTGGTCATGGCCACCGGAAAGGCGGCGAGCAGGAAGGCGCGACCGACCAAGGCCGGATTGAAGAGGTTATAACCCAGGCCGCCCCAGATCAGCTTGCCCAGGCCGATGCTCGCGACGCCGCCGAGGAAGGCCATCCAAAGGGGTAGCGAGGGTGGCAAACTGAGCCCGAGCAGCAGGCCCGTGACCAGTGCGCTCCCGTTGGCGATCTGACCGCGGCGCTGATCGGCTGGCAGGAAGGTCCACTCGGTCAGCAGCGCGCCGGCGACGCTCGCCAGCAGGATCAACAGCGCCCCCAGGCCGAAGAACCAGATCCCGGCGAGGGTCGCCGGGGCCAGCGCGAGCAGCACGTCGAACATCGCCATGGACGTCGTCAGCGGCTGCTTGAGCAAGGGCGCCGGCTGAACCAGCAGTCTCGGGTCCTGCTGTTTCACGCGACGAGCTCCAGGCTCGCGCCGACCCGAGCCGTCGGCAGTGCTTGGATCTTCGCATCCACGGCGGCGCCCCCCGTCACCCCTGCACCGCCCGTCGGCGTCCCCGCAGATTGCTCTTGGCGGTGCGGATCAGCTGCACGATCGGGATCCCCGAGGGGCAGGAGTAGGTACAGGAGCCGCATTCGACGCATTCCATCAGGTTCAGCCGTTTCATCTCGTCATAGAGCCTCGCCCTGGCCAGTCGGGCGAGCCGCGACGGATTGAGGAAATAGGGGCAGGCCTCGACGCAGCGACCGCAGCGGATGCAAGGGTACTCCCTGGGGCGGGCGGTATCCTTCGCGGTGAAGGCGAGGATCCCGGAGCTGGTCTTGACGATGGGTGCATCCAGGTTGGCGACCGGCTTGCCCATCATGGGACCGCCCATGATCACCTCGCGCGTGTCCTCACTCAGACCGCCGCAGAAACGCAGCACCTCGCGCACCTGGGTGCCCAGCGGCACCAGCAGGTTGGAGGGCCGGGCGATCCCGGGACCCGAGACCGTGACCCGCCGGTCGATATAGGGCGTGCCCGTCTCGAACCAGTCGGCGATCGCCGCGATCGTGCTGACATTGTTCATGATGATGCCGAGATCGGCGGCGTGCAGCCCCGCCGGCACCTCGCGTCCGAGCAGCGAGCGGATCATCATCTTGGAGTCGCCCTGCGGATACTTCACGCGCAATGGCACCACGCGTACACCCTGGCCGGGCTGGATCAGCGCGCGCAGACCGGCGATGGCCTCGGGCTTGTTCAGCTCGATCCCGATGATGGTCTCCTCGGCGCCGAGCAGGGTCTGGAGGATCTCGATGCCGCGCAGCAGGGTCTCCGCGCGCTCCACCATGACTCGATGGTCATTGGTCAGATAGGGCTCGCACTCGGCACCGTTGGCGATCAGATAGCGGATCCGCACGCCGGCGCGCAGCGAGTACTTGACCTGTGCCGGCAGCGCGGCCCCACCCAGACCCACGATGCCCGAGTGGGGCAGCTCCTCGACCAGCTCCTCCAGCGACAGGCTGCGCCAGTCCCGGGGGACCGCCGGCTCCAGGCGTTGGGTCGCGTAAGGATCGGCCTCGATCTCGATTGCCTCCTGGTAGGCCCCGTCGGGTCCGCAACGCCGGTCGAGGGCGCGCACCCAGCCGGTGACGGGCGTATGCAGACTGGTGGAGACGAAGGCGGTCGGCTCGGCGATGCGCTGCCCGCGCCGTACCCGCTGGCCGACCTCGACCAGGGGTCGTGCCGGTGCACCCAGGTGCTGGTTCAGTGGCAGGACGTAGCGGCTGGCGAAGGGGATACGTTGAGTCGGCACTTCGGCGGTGAGCGCCTTGTGGTCCGGCGGATGGACACCGTGGGCGAAGCCGCGGCGAAACAGCGAGACGGCGCGGAGTGCGTTCACCTGGGTCAGTTCTCCCTGGCGCGCGCGTATCCAGCCAGTCCCATCAAACGTTCGCGGACGTCGTGGCGCAGCTCGTCCCGAAGCGTCTCGCCGAGCCCGGCGATGCGTTGCTCGTAGCGCTCGGCCTGGTCCGCGAGCTCGGCCTGGTGAAGGGTGGCCACTGCGGCCTCGGCCTCCTGACGCACGCGCTCGGTGAAGGGGGTCACGAGGCCCGCGAGCTCCTGGAGCATTCGCCAGGCCTCCCGACGCTCTTGGCAGACCTGAACCAGCTCGGGTGCCACCGCGTAGCGTACAGGCTCGCGGTCCGGGCGGTCGATCGAGACGAATGGGGTCTGTCCACGTCGCTCGGCTTGCGTCAGGGCCAGGAAGGCGGCGAGCCGGATGGGCTTGGGTGCCGCCTCGGGCAGCGGGGAGAAGAAGTCTCCGAAGCGTTTCTCCGTGATCGCCCAATCCGCCGGTGTCAGAGGTGTCCCGTCGCGAGAATGGGCCCAAATGGCCTGCGGCATCGGGTTGTCCGCCAGGTCCAGGCGCGAGCCGAAGACGCCTTGCGCTTGCGGGTCGTAGCTGAAGAGCGGAAAGGCCCGAGACTCCAGCGCGATGCGTGCTTGCTCGAGGGTGCGGTCGGTGGCGAAGCCGTGTCGGCCGGGACTCGGGGCATGGAGATGGATCAGGGCCGGTCCCGGGAAGGCGAGGGCCGCCTGAAGGCCGCGGAAGAGATGTGCCGGCGCTGCGATCGAGCTCTGGCCGATCCAGGCGTGGCGTTGGCTCAGTGCCAGCAAGGCGAGCTGCAGGGTCGGATCCGGCGCCCTCGCGGGTGCCGAGTCGATGCCGGCCCGATCGCTCAGGCCCAGGTCGAGCGGCGACAGCACCAGGATCTTGACCGGCAGGCCGCTGCCGAGGAGCCAGAGGAGCTGCGACATGCCCCGTCCGGCGAGCAGACCGCTGTCGCCGACCAGCAGGAGGCTCGGGGAGTATCTTTGCTCCTGCGCCTCCAGCTCGCGCCAGCTCAGACCATCCAGCTGGGACCAAAGCCGCCGGGCGTCCGCCGGCCTTTCGAGCTCCAGCCGCGCCTTGCGCAACAGCGCCAGTGCATCGGCGGTCTGGCGCAATTGGCTCTCCAGCAGACCGGCCGCCAACTGGGCGCCATCCCCGGTCGGATCCAGGCTGACCGGAATCCTGAACCCGTTCTGTGGGAAACTGCCCGCAAGCCCGGCCGGATCCTCCGTCGCGAGCACCAGACTGACCGCCGCCTGGCCGATGCCCTGGCGGCCTTCGGACAACCGCCACGAGAGGTCCGCCAACCCTTGGGCCAACTCGACCAGACGGCGCAGCCGTTCGGCGTCCAGGGCGCTGCCGGCCGCCCCCTCGGCTTGGCGGACGAAGGTAACCAGATCGGTTTGGCGGCTGTCTACCCCTGCCAGTCCACGTGCCAGTGCATCCAGGTCGTCGGCCGGGAGCGCAGCGGCGAGAATCTTCCGGATCAGCCCGGCGATGTCCTCGTGCGCGGAGGAGACGCGCTCTTGCAGGGCTCGCCGTTCCGGTGCCTGATGGGTCTCGGCGACGCAGAGTGCGAGCCGCAGCGCGAGTCGCGCGCCCGAGCCGGGCTCGATACCGTCGCCCCCCACCATGGCGGCGCTCGCGTGTCGCGCGAGCAGGCTGGCCGAGAGCGACCCCATGAGGGGGGTGTCCGCGGCGAGTGCCAGGGTGTCCTCGGCGGTGTCCGGGAGCCCTTCCCAGGTCTCGCGGATGCCACTGGACAGCGCGAGTCGGACGGGGTCCCGATGGACCGAGCTCAGGGCGCCCGGCTCGCAGGCCCGCACACAGATCCCGCAGCCCTTGCAGACGGCCGGATCCAGGGCGAGGAACAACAGCCGGCCGGTGCCTCGGGCCTCGGCGTCCGGGGCCTGGTAAAGGGGTTCCGTGACGGCGACCGGCAGCGCGCCGAGCGCCGCGATCAGCCGCTCGCCCGCCGCGCGCACCGACTCCCGTCGCTCCACGGGCAGTCGCTCGGCGACTCGCTCGAGCGAGCGCTCGAGCAGCCCGGCGAGGGTCGCCGGGGCCGGCGGGTCGGCGCGGCAGCCGGCCGCGACGCCTTCGGCCAACTGCTTCACGAAGGGCTGTAGCGCCGAGGCCCCGGTCGGTCCGAGACTGGCACCGAGCAGGGCACGGGGCGTGAGGGCGCGGGCACCCATGGCGTTGTCGGGGCAGAGGGTCCAGCAATCACCGCAGCCGCTGCAGCGGGTCGGATCCAGCGCGGGTTGAACCGGACGGAGCCCGCTCAGGTCACGGAAGGCCGAGGCGAGCGGCGGGATGGCCCCGAGCGCCAGGTAGGGGTCCGGCGTCAGCTCGCCCGTGGCGCCACTGCGGTAGAGTACCCCGATCTGATCCCAGAAGCGGGGCAGGCTGTCGTAGCGGTCGTCGTCGTGTCCGAGCGCCCGCACCACGGAGGGGGCCTGGTCGTCGAAGGTCTCGGCTGCGGCGGGTGTTTCGGGTAACTGGCTGTAATCGACTCGGCGCACCCCTGCCAGCCCGGCCGCGAAGGTCGCCTCGGCGGGCTGATTGGCATCCGCGCCACGGGCGTCCCAGGCGGCCTGGAGCCGGTGGGGGGTGAGCTCCAGCCAACCACGTTCGAGCAGGATCCCGCAGATGGCCCCGAGCAGGGCGGCATTGAGGTCGCCCTCGGGGGGCGCCAGCGCGTAGAGCTGGGTGCCACGCCGGTGTAGCGACCGCTGCAGCGCCGGGGCCAGGATGGGCCAGAGGAGTCCGTCTTCGGCTGGACCCAGGACCAGCAGCGCGCCATCCGGGCGCAGATCCGCCAGCGGATCGGGTCCGCTCTGCGAGGGGTCGAGCGCCAGGACCGCGAGCTCGTCCGAGAGGTCGGCGCCCGGATCACGCAGGTCCTCGGGTCCGCAGATCACACGGTCGACCAAGTAAGAGCCCCAGGGCTGCGACGCTAGAGCGGGGTGGCTGCGCAGTCGCTCGCCGAGTCGTCCGACCAGGAATCCGGCCGCCTCCGCCGCCAACCCCTCGGCTTGGCGGCCGGAGCGGCGATGGATCGACAGGGTCAGGGCACCCTTGGGGCGCAGGTCGGGTCCCGAGTCCTGGCCGCGCAGTCCGAGTTCGTCCAGCCCGGGATAGTCGCGGCGCAGTCGGTCGAGCAGGATCTGACGTTTCGGAAACTGGCTGGTGACGGGCGCGAAATCCATGCCCAGATAGCGGGGGATCGCTTGCTGGCGCCCTTGCTGCTGCCGACTGCACAGGCGGCAGAGGGCCATGAGGTCGGCCCCGCGCAGCGGTAATCCGCCGAGACCGTAGAGAACCGCGTGCGACTCCAGGCCACCCAGTCTCGTGTGGGCCGCGAGCTCCTGTTGGGCCGAGGCGGGTGGATTGGGGCTCGCGGGCCCATCCTGTCGACCGAGGGCATGCCAGCCAGGGGCCCGGCTCGCGGCCCGGTGCAGTGTCGCGCGCAGCTGGCGCAGCAGGGGTGGGTCCTGGCTCAGCGGGGTGTCCACCCGCTCCAGGACCAGCAGTCGCTGGCCGGCATCGAGCTGTGCGAGCAGTGCGGCGTCCGGGAAGGGGTGCAGACGCCGCAGGCCCAGGACGCCGACCTTGAGCCGCTCCTTTTCGCGCAGCTGCTTGGCGACGGCCTCGGCCGTCTCGACGGCGCTGCCCTGGACCAAGAGGACCAGCCGTGCATCCTCCATCCCGAAGCTCGAGAGGGCCTCGTGCGGCCGGCCGGTCTGCCGGCCGAGGTCGGCCATGGTACGATCGAGCACAACCTCGACCGCCCCGTCGAAATAGACGTCGGACGCGGCGGCGAGTCCCCAGCTCTCGCACGCCTGCAGTGCGCCCAGCAGGACCGGCTGGTCGGGGTCATGACGGCGCGGAATCCGCCGACGTCGCTCGCCGAAGACCAGACGCTGGGCGGGATCCGTGACCTGGATGTCGTCGCCCGGTCGCCCGAGGAAGCGGGTCACCAGCTCGGCCGGGGCCAGACGGACGTCTTGCATCGCGAGCGCGGTCTGTTCACCGTCCATGACGACCAGGCCCGGCGTCAGGGTCTCTTCGGCCACGCGGCGCGCGATCAGGGTGAAATCCACGGCCTCTTGGACATTGCTTGCGATCAGAACGAAGCAGCCGCTCGTGGTGGCCAGATGCAGCGCCTCATGGCCGCTGCCCAAGGCGGGTGCGGGCCCGGGCAGAGCCCGGTTGCACAGGTGCAACACCAGCGGGACTCGGCGACCGGCGGTGGCCCGCAGCAGATCGAGGGCGCTCGCCAGGTCGGGCGCCGAGAGAAAGGCCGTCGCCCGGGTGCCACCGAGCGCCAGCCCGCAGGCTGCCGCCAGCGCACCGCGGGGCCCCTCCGCGTGCAGGGTCTCCAGGGCGCCGCCGAGCAGATTGGCGCGATGCCGCCGCTCTTCGGCGCGCCAGGCAAGCTCGGCCGTGTCGGCTGGGAAGGAGGCCCCGAGTCCGGCGGCCTCGGCCAGCGCGGCCTCGGTAGCGGCGACCGCCGTGTTTCCGTCGAGCGCCGTTGGCTCACCACCATAGGGACCGGATGTCCGCGCAGGTGCGCCGAGCACGCGGCGCAGCAGCCGAAGGGCGGTGTTGGCGAAGCTGGGCATCAGCAGGCACTCTGATCAAAGGGGTCGACGGCTATCTCAGGTTCTGCCCTGAAGGTTCGCCACTGGCGCTCCGACTCGCCCTCTCCCGGGGGGAGAGGGATTTCGCCACAGCTCAGCCAAGTGCCACCTCCCTTCCTCCGCGGGCGGCGTACCACCATGTTTGTCAGGCCAGAGGCGCGCAAAGGGTGCCAAGGATACCAAATAAGGCAGTCGATCCGATCGGATCCTGCGATTCTCGCCCCGGCGAGGGCCTCGGCGCAGGCGCGAGAAGGGCCGGCCGTTCGCTCCGAGGGCCGAGCTCGTCTCCGGTCGACGCCACCCCGGCACGCCTTCAGGGATGGGATGTGGTTCAAGTCGGCGCATCCGCCCGGCGTGATGGCGGAAGGCTCCGCTCGGCGAACTGAACGCCAGTGAGCCATTGGATGGCGCCCGTCGGGCAACGGTGGGTCGCCTCGGGCCGAGCCGGGCCACCACCCGCGTAATCGACCCGGGCCAGGTTGTCGTCGATCCGCACCAGCCCAGGCGCGGCATCCGCGGCGCAACGTCCACAGGCGTCGCAGGCCATGGTGCAAAGCGCGAGCGCGTGGTCACCGCCCAGCGGCGTACTGCATTGGACGAACAGATGGTGGCTCTCAGGTACCAGCTCGAAGAGGTCGCGCGGACAGGCGTCGACACAGTCGCTACAGGCCGTGCACAGGGCCGGGTTCACGACTGGCAGGCCGTTGGCGTTCATCGCGATCGCATCGAAGGTGCAGGCGAGACGGCAGTCGGCGAGCCCCAGGCAGCCCCAAGCGCAGCCCTTGCCGCCCCCGGAGACCACGGAGGCCGCACGGCAGCTCTCGAACCCCTGATACTCGGCGATCTGATACGCCTGCGCCTTGCCGCCGGCGCAGTGCAACCGGGCGATACGCCGTTCGCGGCCGCCGGGATCCACGTCGAGCAGGGTCGCGATCGTATCGATCGTCTCCGCGCCCGCGACCGTGCAATGACCAGGCGGCAACTGGCCCGCGACCAGCCTTTCAGCAAAGGCGCGGCAGCCGGGTTCCCCGCAGGCACCGCAATTGGAGCCGGGCAGCAGGGCCTCGGTCTCCTCGATGCGAGGATCCTCGGCGACCTTGAGGAACCGATAGGCCACTGCCAGGATCAGCGCGAAGAAGAACCCGAGCCCCGTCATGATGGCCGGGGCGATCAGGAAGCTCCTCATGTGCCTGGTCTCGGATGCCAGCGCCCTTGGCGGCGACTCCGCGGGTCCCTGTCCCTGGTAAGGCCTGCACGCCGACGGGGTCGGGTATTCAACGGGGAGGGGTCGCGCGGCGATTCATTGGCGTTCACTACTTCCGCCTTTCTTTCGAGAGGAGTGCAAAGGGTATTGCGAAGGGGCCGAAGATGGCACCCATCACGCCCCAGAAGACTGGGTTGCTGCCACGCCTGCTCGCAATAATGTGACAACTTATGACGGATGCTGCAACAAGAAGCGCGATGAGGATAGCTAAGGTCATGGTCTTCACCTCTTGAACCGCTCGAGCCGCGGCAGGCGTTGGCTTGGTGTGTCGAGTCGGTCATGACCCTGCCAGGGCCTGGACTCGGTGGCAAGAGTCAAGGGGTATGGTGATCTGTGCTGCAGGCGCTATCCTTCGTGCCATGACTGATCAAAATGGGGTGGCGCCTCGACACAGGGGTCGAGGGGCACTCGCCAATCCGCCCAGCTGTTATGGATCGCGAGTCACCGAGTGGTGCGATGACGGCTGGCACCAGGAGGCCCCGCCGGCCGTGCGGACCTCTCTGGGCATCGATCGTGCGCGCTCCGCGATCAGTTGGAACGACTCGCCGGACATCCCCTTCGACCGCGCCGTGAACCCTTACCGCGGCTGCGAGCACGGCTGCATCTACTGTTACGCACGACCCAGCCACGCCTGGCTCGACTTGTCGCCTGGGTTGGATTTCGAGAGCCGACTCTTCTACAAGCCCGATCTGCCCCGGCTTCTGCGTGAAGAACTGGCTGCAGGATCCTACCGGCCCGCTCCGATGACGGTCGGCTCGATCACGGATGTCTACCAGCCCGTCGAGTCCGAGCAGGGTTTGACCCGCCGGGTGGTCGAGCTGCTGGTGGAGTGTCGGCATCCCTTCGTCATCGTGACCAAGTCGGCGCTGGTCGAGCGCGATCTCGATCTGATCGGGGAGGCCGCGGAGGCCGGCATCGTGCAGGTCGCGATCACCATCACCACACTGGATCCCGAGTTGGCCCGACGCATGGAGCCCCGAGCTGCAACCCCAGGGCGGCGCCTGCGGACTCTGGAGCGGCTCAGCCGCCATGGCGTCCCGACCCGGGTGATGGTCGCGCCCATCGTTCCGGTCCTGACGGACCATGAGCTGGAGCGGCTGCTGGCGGCCGGTCGCGAGGCAGGTGCCACGGGGGCTTGTTATGTCTTGCTGCGGTTGCCCAAAGAGGTCTCGCCGCTATTCCGCCAGTGGCTGACGGAGGTGGCTCCAGGGGCCTTCGATCACGTGATGAACCGCCTTCGCGAGGCGCATGGTGGGCGGGACTACGACAGCCGATTCGGGCATCGCATGCGCGGCAGTGGCGTCTACGCCGACCTGATCGCGCAGCGTTTTCGACTTGCCTGCAGACGGCTCGCTCTCGCGGATCGCCCGCACTCGCTGCGTCTCGACCTCTTCCGCCCACCGACCAGGAGCGGCCAGCTCTCCCTGCTCTGACGCGATCCGCCAGCCGCGCTCACGAGCCGCTGGGTCCGCGCCGGATGAGACACCGCCCAGTTGTTCGGGCATTCATGTCGGCAAGGGTTCCATCACCCCGGCCAGCGTTGAGGCTTCTTCTCGATCTTGCTGGTGTCGTATCCGAGCTCGCCGACGAAGGCGAGGATCTCGTCGTACTTGTCCGCTGGGATCTCGGGTTTCCGGGCCATGATCCAGAGGTAATCGCGCTTGGCACGGGCAATGACGGTGATGCTGTAGTCCGGCTCCAGCCAGACGATCCGGTAGTCCGCCTTGAAGGGCCAGATGAACTGCATGCCCCAGAGCGCATTGGTCTGTGTATCGCGCACGAACCCGGTCGGGTGATAGGTCTTGACAGGCCCATCGAAGCCATCTTGATGAAAGGTGAAGGTGGTGGCGATGGTCCCGTCCTCATTCAGTGCGTAGGACTCCACCGGGTTGTAGGCACCCTTCTCGACGAAGGTCGGGATGTTGGCGATGACGTACCAATCGCCCATGAAACGTTCGAGATCAACGCGATCCACTGTGTCCATCGGCGTCCCCCCCTCTTCGGTGCACCCGCTCGCGAGCGCGAGCAGCAATGTGATGATGATGTACTGCAAAATGGGTTTCATCTCGGAAGTCCAGTGTGTTGGAAGGTCTGTCCTCGGGCCGACTCCTTTGATCGAACCAGCGTCCTGAATCGCGCCTAGCCCAGTATGCACTGCTCTTAAACCGCGTCCAGAGCGAAATGCATCGTTTTCACTTTGTGTCTGGCTTTGAGGACTTCACTGGCCTTGGTCGGGACGCGGTTTAAAATTTCATATTTTTCATATGTTAAACTGCGCTCTGGACGCCGGTGACGTAAGGCGATTGCCGGAAATTCTCATGCCGGATGGCGCCGGATTGGCGTCTGCCTTCAAGGAGCGCTGGCAGGAGCATCGTCGGGCGATGTGACTGCTGGCGCGACGCAGAAGGCGGGCGTCAAGACCAGCCAGGTGGGATGAGAATTGACAGAAATCGCCTAAGACCGGGTTGGGGAGGGATTGGGTCAAGAGGGTTCGCAGTCGAGTTGCAATCTTTGCGTCGTGAGTGGCGGAGTTGGTGCCAGTCGCTCCTTTACGCAAGGCAGGGGCCTGTCTGTTCGTCCACCGAATCTGGTCGGATTCGGATCCTGACCCTCGGTGACCTCCGGGGCTCTGTTATGATCCGACCCGCGTGCGCTATTGCCGCTCAATCAACAAGAGGCATCGAGTCATGAGTCCCGATTTTCCGAGAGGTGTTGCCGTCGCGGCGACAGTCGCCGTGCTGATCTCAGGTTGTGCCGCCGATGGCTCGGGTTTGACCGAGACCGGCCAGGGTGCGGCGATCGGCACGGCGACGGGTGCCGCTGCGGGTGCCATCATCGGCTCGCTGAGCGCGGACGCCGGCAAGGGTGCCTTGATCGGGGCGGTCGGCGGCGCCTTGATTGGAACCGCGGTCGGCGCTTACATGGAGCAACAGCGTCAGGACTTCGAAAGGGTCTTGGCGGCGGAGATCGCGAGTGGCGTGATCCGAGTGAATCGACTGCCGGATGACCAGTTGTTGGTCGGCATGACCGGCGCGACGGCCTTCGAGGTGGATTCGGATCAGATCCAGCCCAGCTTCTTCAGCACCATGGACAAGATCTCGACCGTCGTCAACAAATACGGCAAGACCCAGTTGGCGGTCTCCGGCCACACCGATAGCACTGGGTCGGCCGAATACAATCAGCGTCTCTCCGAGCGCCGCGCCGCATCCGTCGATCGCTATCTGGAGACGAGCGGCGTTCTGCCCCAGCGGATCAGCTCGGCCGGCTTCGGTATGACCAGGCCCATCGCGAGCAATGATACCGAGGAGGGCCGGCGGCTGAACCGCCGTGTCGACATCGTCATCATGCCGATCACGGCTGGTTGATCCTTCAAAATGGCCCGGCCGCAGACCGGGTGGTTATCGATAAGTAATGATTCAGAAACAACCTACACACCGTAGGTTGGGCAAAGCGGAGCGTGCCCAACAAGGGCGGCTCAAGTTGCACCACTTGTTTCTGAATCGT
>JANQGF010000096.1 GCA_028277465.1 Chromatiaceae bacterium | reverse complement strand
CCACCAGGAGCATAGCCGGGCTATGTGACTGGTGGCGCGACACCGAAGGCGGGCGTCAAGACAAGTCAGATGGTATGAACATTGACAGAAATCGCCTTAATGGCCTGCTAGGGATACGGGTTAGGGGCATTGGAGATGTGATCGTGGCTAGTAAGCAAACAACCTCTGCGGGCTCGACGACGGCCGGCTCCAGATCGCGAGGCAGCGACACCAGCGAGAGCCCTAACCAGAGCATGCTGGAGCAGTTCCGGGGCACAATGCAGGCGACGCTCGCCGGAGTCGCCCGTGAGGATTCGACGCCGCAAGACGTCCAGCAGCGTTACGATCTGGCGAAGCAGCTCCTCGACAAGAACATCGAGGAGTTTAGCTGGAATGATGCCTACGAAGCCGAGAAGCTGCTCGCCCACCTTCGGCCGCTCGCCGGCGTCGAGTTGGAAATCCAAAGGCAGATCGACGCGCTTGTTGGGCTCGACCCGGACGCGCACGTTAGGTATCAGGCGCAGCTCAACGAGCTCAAGAAGGACATCCCCAAACCGGCGGCTGCGGGCGGACAGCCCCCCGATGGGAGGGACCGTTACCACTGGGACGAGTTGCCGATCCAGCGCCTGCGCTACCTGCTGGAGTGCGTCCTGAACGACCTCCACTGGAAAGCAGCGCAGCGCTTCCATTGCCGCTTGATCGCCGATTCCTACACCTCGCGGATCATCTGGTTCTGCGCTGGGCTGCTCGCACTGTTCTTCGTGTGGATGATCGTAGTCGCTTCGGACCACATGACTGGCTCGCCCTTTTCCGGCGTCCCCCTGGTGTTTCTCGCCGGTCTGCTCGGTGCCTCCTTCAGCGTTCTCACCGGCCGGTACGAGATGGTTACTACTCGGAGCTCGATCGAGGAGATGCTGCGGGTCACGAGCGTGCGCGTGATCCTGCTCCGTCTCGGCGTTGGTGGGGTCGCGGCGCTCATTATTTACTTCTTCTTCGAGGCCGACCTGGTCGAGGGGGCGCTATTCCCCGTTCTCTCGAAGCTGGGATTTGCGTGGATCGACCTCTCGGCCACGGGCGACGCACAGCCGTCGGACCTATTGACGAAAATCGCGAAGCAGAGCGCAGAGGCCGCGGAGGCGCTTAAGGCGATGGTGGGCGTGCTGCCCGAGGCGCAACGCAGCAACATAGCGGCCGAAAGCACGAGGCTAACCGAGGCCCTGGAGACCATCAAGAGCGAGGCGCACGCGGGACGGGTCAGGAAGCTCGGTCTCTACGTGCCGAACGCCGAGCTCTCGAAGCTGATGGTTTGGAGCTTTCTCGCCGGCTTCTCGGAGAAGCTGGTGTCCGGCATGCTGGGCAAGCTCGAGGCCGTCGCGGGCAAGCAAGGCTGACGCGGCGACTTCCCTACCCGAACCGGTTGCGCGGCTTTCTGCACCATGACTCGGCGCTGGCAGGTCGGTTATTGCGCATCTTTCCTGCGGAAGTGGAGCGGGCGCTACGCCGCCAGTGTCCAGGCGCCGGGGTGAAGGCGAGCACCGGGGCGGTGGCCTTCACCCACCGCCGTGGGGCTTCGCTCAAGGCACATCACCATTTCCGTGCGTGCGTGACCAAGGGACTCAACGAGATGTCTGCACTGGGACTTGCACGCGCCATTCGCTGTATGTGCTCTGCACGGGCAGACGCTCAAGCTCAAGTTTGACGTCGGATTTTTGATTATTTCAGATTTTCAAGCGGATACGACTCTGCTTGATCCAGGGCAACTCGTCGGACGCAAGGATCAATCCGTATGGTCTATGACTCTTCTAATGACGCAACCCGAATATTTCGGTCTTGGTTGTCTCAATTGAGTTGAGGTAGCAAATGATAACCAACGACAACGACATAGTCGCACAGAGCCACTCCTTAAAGCAAGCACGTGAAGTTCGGGGCGCGCTAAACAGCCGTTTTATCGACAAGCGAAAAAAGGAGGGATTATGGACTGATCATGAACGCGGAAAAGGAATGCAAGTCACCCTAGAAGCAATGCAGGCGTTAACGATCCAAGCATCTCTGTTCCCCGATTCCGCGCCGCGGTATCCCGCCGACCTCTATCTCCAGGACTTCGACTCCGTAAAGAATGCATATGAGACTCAATCGGCTTTTTCGCCGCTGGAGCATCTTGGCCGAGATGAGTCCAGCGCCGAGACCGCGGCTTTGGTTCTTCGCACCCTGCCCAGTATGAGATCGCGCCTACGTTCTATTAAAAAATGGGATCGTAAGCTTAGCCCTGACTACGAAAGGCTCGTCGACGGCGCACTAGACTTTCTCATTGAAACCTTTCAAGTCGAGGGGGTGGGGGCTAGCACTGGAGGGTGGGGCATGACAGAGGGTGATCGACCGCAGCTCTATTTTACCGTTGCGGCAGTTCGCGCCCTCAAGGGTGTGCTTGCCGGCAGCAGAATCTCAGACGATATGCGAAAAGAAATAAAATCTCGTTTCGATGCTGCCTTGAGATTCCTGAAGGAATGCATCAAGAACAATCGCTTCTGTAAGAGCCCCGGGGAAGAGGGAGAGGGACAGTCCGCTTATTCCGGGTATGGGCTCCTCGGTCTCGAGGCGATCCAGGATGCCTACAACAACAGGCATTGCCCCAAGGCTCCGACCCTGAAAGAAGACGTGATTCCTATCTTTGACAATTTCGGAGGCGACCTGGAGTCGATGCGCGATACACCGAATTACTCGCCCCCAGGCATTGAAGAAAGATACGAGGACCGCTCAAGCCCCTGGATTCTACTTCGAGCCATGGCTCTTTGGATGAACCAGGCACCGCTGTTTTACACTAAGTCCAGGCACAGCCGGATGGACGAACTGGCTAGGCATCTGCGCGAGGGTGCGGTCGAGGATGTCCAATGCATCTACGTCTGGAATCGGGCGATGGCCGCACTTGCCTCTTATGAACGCTTCTCGAACACTTCCTGGACCGTCACTGGTTACGATGTTCGCAAGAGCCTCTACCAGTTGTTCGGCGAGCCCTCTATGGCCGGAGCGGCTTTCGATTATCTCTCGAATCGATTTCGCCAGGGTTGACGATGGCACATTTGGTTGGATTCTTCAGCTACAAAGGGGGTGTTGGCCGTACGGCGATTCTCTGCAACACCGCACTTGCATTGCTTCAGCAACTCTGGAACCACGATCGACAACAAGGGATGTTTCTTGTTGACCTTGACTACGCCGCACCGGGTATCTTGCCGATGCTTGGCCTGACCTTGGAGCACAAAGGGGACATTTTCGAGCACATATTCGACGGGGTTTCGGACAGTCGCTCACTCGAGTCGCATGTCCTTCAATTCGATGGCGATGGCTCGTTACCACCCCTATACGTATTGGGATCGGAGCACGCTAGCCGCGCAGCCGTAACTTACATGAGCAGACAGGCTAGCGCGATTGCGGCCGACGAGGTAGATCCCGATGAGTTCGCGAAGGTACTCGAATATTTGCGCAGGCGCGGCATCGAAGACTTTGTTGCACCTTTCACCTTAGTCGATCTGGGATCGGGGTTGGATTTGATGCCGCGCGATGCTATTGGCATCGTCGACCAACTTGTTTTAGTCGCACGAGCGGACAGGCAGC
>JANQGF010000037.1 GCA_028277465.1 Chromatiaceae bacterium | reverse complement strand
GCGTTGTTGCGCGAGCTTGAAATAGGGGTGGCTATTCCTGCGCTCGCGCGCCTAGCATCTGGCCGCTTCTCGTCTCGCTGAGGCTGCAAAATAAGGCGGAACGGGGTACTAGGCCTGCACCTCGAGCGTCGGCGAGGGGCGCTGCAGGAAGTTGCCCTGAACATAGTCGACACCGGCGGTCCAGAGCACGGTCAAGGCGCGAGCATCCTCGACCCCGGTGACGACGCTCTTGACATTGAACTCGCGCGCCAGGTTGGCCAGCTCAACGAGCCGTTTCTGTTTGCCCTGGTCGTCCGCGAGACCTTGTGCGTAGCTGGGCTTCAAGAGCACGAAATCGAGCGACAGGCCCTGCAGCAGCAGCTCGGGACGCTCGGTGACCCCGAAGCGGTTCAAGGCAACGCGGCACTTGATCTTCTTGAGTGTCTCGACCAGTTTGCTGATGCCCGACAGATTGCCGACCGCCAATTCCTCCTGGAATTGGAAAGTGAGCCAGTTGCCGCGGACATCGAACTCACGCAGACAATCACAGATCCAGAGGACGACGCTCGGATTGCGGAAGGTATCCTCGGAAAGATTGACGAAGAAGCTCAGGTTGTGCGCTGCGCGCCGCTGTTCGCCGATCACCTGAATGGCGGTCCGTATGGTCCATTTATCCACCTCTTCGATGAGGCCGGTGCGAATCGCCGGGCCGATGAAGTCCTTGGCCTCGAGCAGATTCTCCTGCTCGTCGAGCAAGCGAACCAGGACACTGTAGTTCTCTTGATTGTCGCCCATGAGGCTGATGATGGGCTGGTAGACGAGCTTGAGTTGACCGGCGTGCAAGGCGTACTCGATCTTTCCCGCGATCGTCTCGTCGCCATCTGTGAGCTCTTGCTTGACTCGCGCGGCGAGGGAGGTGGATCTCGCTTCACCGCTGGCGGCATCCAGGTCGACGAGACGGTGACCGATACAGAGCCGGTAGGCCGCGTCGAGGATGTCTTCGGGGGCAGAGGCACGCCCCACGATAAGGTAATAACCGATCTTACAATGGGGGCCAGCATTCTCCTTCGCCGTTCCTTGCGCAGGCAGGCGGGCGCCGGCCGTGATCTCGCCTGCGAGCGCCTTGGCTTGGGATTCGTCGAGGTCGTCGACGATCAACCCGAAACCGTCATCAGTGACCCGCGCGAGGAAACCTCGATCGGCTAGGAGCGATCTGAGTACCCGTTCGAACTCATCCATCAGTTCGAAGGCCCGGTTCAGCCCCAGATCGCGCATGAGCTCGGCGCTCTCTTTGAACTTGATGAAGAAGATGGCGAAGGCCCGCTCGACGGCGCGGTCACGGCCGATATGCGCCTCGATCTGGGCCAGCAGGCTGGCCCGCCCTTGGTTCTTGCCCGGCCCTTGTCCGGCAAGGCCTCCCTGGGCCACCCCTGGTTCTCGATGGATCAGGATCAGACGAAGACAGGACTCATCGTCGAGTTCAGCCGGCGCGGCGAGCAAGCGTGCATCGAACTGGGTCTCGTCGGCGCGCTGGCACCTGAGGTCGAGCTCGAAGGGATCGCTGCGTGAAGCCAGGTCCTTGTTGCGAAGAACGTCGCGAATCTGCTTCTGTTGTTCAGGGACGACGAGATCGAGGAAGGGTGCCGCTTGCAGGTCCTCCTCGGACGCGAAACCGAAGAGCGCGAGATACGCCCGGTTGGCATGCAGGTGCAGCCCCTCCTGGATGAAGGCCACGGCCGCGTTGGTGACCTCGATGAGCTCCCGGCCGCGTCGCTCGCACTGCTGGAGTCGCCCGGTCAAGCCAGCGGCATCGCGCCGTCGAAGCAGGTCGGAGAACTCGCGCGCAACCACCCAGATGAGCTGCTCGAGGTCGTTGCGCGGGATGAGTGCGCGTGCCCCGCCGCGCCGAGCCTTGACCACTTCACCGGCCATCCTCTCCGGATCGGAAATGAGGATGAGCGGGACGTCGGCATCCAGACCCCGACATGCGGCGAGCACCCCGTCCATGTCCACGTCCTGGTCATAGGCGCAGCAGAGGATCATGTCGGAGCCACGCTGCCGGCGCAATTCATCGAACCGCTCGGCATTTGGGGTGGATACACCCTGCACAGGCACGCCGCCCTCGCGCAGGGCGTTGATGAAGCGCTCGGCCTCACTGGTCTCCGAGGTGACGATGAGCAGGTTCGCGGTTTGGTTTTGCAGGGGCATGCTGGCGGCTGTGCGGAGCTGTGAGATCGCTGAAAGGATTATCGGTCTTCAGGCGCGATTAAGGAAAGAAAAACGCACTCGGGCACTCATCGATCGGGGTCTCGCTTCGAGCATCCATGCCGCCCAGCGGACGCTTCGAGCCTGCCCCGGGAACTTCGCGAACCAGACGCGGAACCAGATAGCCTGGCAGCCGGGCACGAAGCCCTTCGAGAAGGCGGGTCGCGCAAGAATCGCCCACCTGGAAATGGGCCGCGCCCTGGACTGGATCCAGCTGATGCAGATAGTAGGGCAGGGTCCCGCATTCGAACAGCCGTTCGCTGAGCCTCTGGAGTGTTCGGTCGTCGTCATTGACGCCGCGCAATAAGACGCTTTGATTGAGCAACGTGATCCCGGCTCGGCGAAGCCGCCGCAGCGCCTGTTCGGCCTCCACCCCCAGCTCGCCCGGATGATTGACATGGACGACCAGGATGGGCGCGAGGTCGGATCCGACAAGATGTTCGCAGAGCGATTCGGTGATGCGGGACGGCAGGACGACCGGCAACCGCGTATGGACGCGCAACCGTCGGAGATGCGCAATGGCGCCGAGCCGTTCGATGAGGGCGCCAAGTTGGTCGTCGTCGAGCATGAGCGGATCACCGCCGCTCAGAATGATCTCGGCGATCGAGGGGTCCCGAGCGACTCGGGCGATAGCGAATCGATGGCGCGCTTCGATGGTGCCCAGCCGCGCGTAGTCGAAGTGTCTGCGGAAACAATAGCGGCAATGGATCGCGCAGGCACCGGTCGCGATCAGGAGCGCCCTCGCCGGGTACTTGAGCAGCAGGCCCTGGCCGTGGTCCACGGAGTTCTCGTCCAATGGGTCCATCCGGTATCCGGGGACGCGCGCGTGCTCGACACGGAGCGGCAGTACCTGTCGCAGCAAGGGGTCCCTGGGATCGCCCGGCCGCATCAGGGCGGCGAACCCCCGTGGTACCAAGCAGCGGAAGGCGCGGGGATTGGGGTCGAGAGCCGGAATGTCCGTGCGATCCAGGCCGAGCGACTCCAGCAGGGGGTCGATCTGGGTGAAGGACTCGGCGAGGGCTTGACGCCATGGCGCGGTCTGCCAAGCATCCGCCCTTCGCGTTACCATAGAAAAATTTCGCTTCATACCGAGTGAGGATGACATGGCTTCTTATAGCACCAACGAGTTCAGAGGCGGGCTCAAGATCATGCTGGATGGCGATCCCTACAGCATCCTCGAGAACGAGTTCGTCAAGCCCGGCAAGGGCCAGGCCTTCAATCGCGTGCGTGTGCGCAATCTCAAGACCGGGCGCGTCGTCGAAAAGACCTTCAAGTCGGGTGAGAGTGTCGAGGCGGCCGACGTCCATGATACTGAGATGCAGTACCTCTACAACGACGGCGAGCAATGGCATTTCATGGACCCCGAGAGTTATGAGCAGATGATCGCCGATGCCAACGCGGTCGGCGAGGCCACCAGCTGGATCAAGGAAGAGGATATCTGCAAGGTCACCCTTTGGAATGGTGTGCCCCTCTCGATCGAGCCGCCCAACTTCGTCGTGCTGGCGGTCACCGAAACCGACCCAGGTCTGAAGGGTGATACCTCCGGTGGTGGCGGCAAGCCGGCCACCCTGGAGACCGGCGCCGTGGTCCGCGTTCCACTCTTCGTGCAAACAGGCGAGCTCATCAAGGTAGACACCCGCACTGGCGAGTACGTTTCACGCGTCAAGGACGCATGAGCGGAGGCCCCGGGGGCGCTCCACCTGGGCGAGATGCAGGAGGCCGCGACGCGGCTGAACCGCGGCAGCGGCCGTACCTGGCCGAGCGTCCTGATTGGCGGCCGAGCGCGTCACTGGAGACGATCCAGGCGCGGGCCGCCCTTTGCCGCCGTCTACGCGCCTACTTCGCCGAGGCCGGTGTCATGGAGGTGGAGACGCCCATCCTGTCCCGGGCGGCGGTGACGGCGCCCGCGCTCGCCAGTCTAGCCAGCCGGGTGTCCTGTGCGAATGGCGAAGGGCGTTGCGACATCTATTTGCAGACCTCGCCCGAGTTCCCGATGAAGCGGCTGCTGGCGGCAGGGACCGGCCCCATCTTTCAGATCTGCAAGGTCTTTCGAGACGAGGAGCGCGGGCGTCTGCACCATCCGGAGTTCAGCCTTCTGGAATGGTATCGGCCCGGCTGGGATTATCATCGACTCATGGAGGAGGTGGTGGAGCTGGTTCGTGTGGTACTCCAGCGTCCGGCGATGCCGGTGGAGCGGATCTCGTATCGGGATCTCTTCCGCGAGAGACTGAGCCTGGACCCTTGGTCTGCGACCCCGACCTCGCTGTGCGAGGCAGCGCTCGGGGCCGGTCTCGCCGACGCCAGAGAGCTCGATCTGGATCGGGATGCCTGGCTCGATCTCCTGTTGGCACATTGTCTCGAGCCCGGTCTCGGCCGCCGTGGTATGACCTTTCTGTACGACTATCCGCCCAGTCAGGCGGCACTGGCGCGCATCCGTCCAGATCCCTTCCCGGTTGCCGAACGCTTCGAGCTCTATGTCGAGGGCATGGAACTGGCCAATGGTTTCCAAGAGCTCACGGACGCGTCTGAACAGAGGGAAAGGTTCGAGAGTGACCTGGCGCTACGGCGCCATCGGGGACAGTCTCTGACCCCGGTCGACGAACCCTTCCTGGCCGCCCTGGAGGCCGGACTGCCGACCTGTGCCGGTGTGGCGCTCGGGCTCGACCGGCTCCTGATGGTCGCCACCGGCGCCGATCACATCGACGCCGTCATCGCCTTTCCGGTGGAGCGGGCCTGAATCGCATCCAGGGCGCAAGGCATCGCCCCGTCGCCTTTGTCCAGCTTCGCTGACGGACTCGCCCTCTCCCCGGGGGGAGACGGGTTGGGAGAGGGGCGGCGGCGCAGCTCAGTCAGGCGCCGCTCTGATTCGCTGCGGGTGGCGTAAGGCCATGGTTGTTGGGCGAGACGCGAGTCAGTGCCTCACCTGAGTCCGCCAAGTCAGGGTCGTATGACCCTCCGCGGGGACCTGGACCTGCCACACGGCGAGGTTGGATGCGGCCTTGGTGTGGGGCAGATTCTCCTGGACGATGCTCCAGTCCCCAGGGATGTTTTCCAGCACCTTGACGGTCACCGGCTCGGTCTTGGCGTTCTTGAGCTCCATCGCGAACGCCGCCTCGTAGGCATAGTCGTAGGCGCTGGAGCCGGCCAGCTTCTTGAAATCAGTTTGCTTACGGCGTGCCGTTACGTCGAAGCTCTCGCCGAGCCTCAGGGTCACCCTCTCCTTCTTCGGGGTATGCTCGATGGCGTCTTCGCCGATGAACTGGGCGTTGCCCCGGCTATCCTTGGAATAGACTCGGACCACGCCCTTGGGGAGCGGGACCCCCAGGCTGCCATCTTGGTTGACGAACTCGAGGGTCGCGGCGACCGGAAGCCTGGTCCAGCCGTCCCCGGATTGGGTCCGGTAGCTGTAGGCCTGTCCCTGGACGACCAATTCACGGTTCACGGGCACCCGGGGCGCCGCGAGCAGCGCCACCTGCTTGGTCTGCAGGTTCAGGATGTCGGTCGGGCGAGGAAGGGTGTAGAGATGGTATTCGGCGAGGCTCTCCTCCGCCGGCATGGGTGCCGCGGCCATCACGGTTGCCCGCTCCATCATGGCCGGCTCAATGACATCCTCCTCGACTCGATTGACCTCCCCAGCCACCAACTGGACCTGGGCCCCGCGATAGGCGATCCCGCTGCCATTGGTCAGGGTCACCCAGCCGCTGAGATCCATGGTCTGCCCGTCGCGCGAGAGATCCGCCACATAGTCGGCCCGCCAAGAGAGTCCGCTCGTCAAATAGGAGAGCTCGAACCGTGCCTCTCCTGCCCGACTCGCGTTCAGATGCAGCACCAAGGTGGGCTGATCGCGCAGGTTCTCGGGCACGTCCGGGAAGGCGAGATGACCCACCACGCCCGTCTCGATACGGTCGTCATAGCGCAGGACCACGCCATCGTTGACCGCCAGCACGGTGGCCGACTCGCTGATGCGCTCACCGGCATCATTGGTCCGGATGGCCTGGAGGGTGCGGCCCAGATACTTACGCAACAGGCTCTGAGGTGAGAGCAGGTCGAAGTCGAAGTTCTGCTCCAGGACGGCGAGCTCGAGCCGCCCGGAGAGCTCGCTCAAAAGGGCCGTTTCAGGACGGATCTGGGCCGAGACATTGCGCCAGGCGAGCCGGTTCTCGCCCTCATCCAGCTCGACCTCTCGCTGGTCCTTGATGAGCGCGAGATCTGCGTTGTAGATGGTCACGGCCAGTGCCTGCTGGGCGGTTGCGTCGACGCGTCGTTCCTGTTCCATGGCAGTTCCCGGTGGCGAAGAGAGAATGAGACCCAGGGCAGCGACTGCGAAGCCGCAAGACCCGATTCTGTGCGGGCGCTTGGAAGGAGCCAAGTAACGTTGGTTTAGCATGGCAGTCTAGCCTTCGATCACTGTCCGGGCCTCTGTCATAGACGCCAAGGGCATTTCGACCTATTCAGCGTCTTAGAAGCCATTAGCCGCCGACCTTGTTGTATGCCATTTCTAAGTACTGTTTTGCTTCTTCAAATTCTTCTGCTGTATTTCGGAACTTCTTCAATTGCGGAATCCAAACCTGTGACAAATTCTCGAATACTTTATGAATTATGAAATACCTCTATCAAGGTATAAATCTTGTTTGCGAATAAGCGATATTCCAAAGCTCGATATTTGCCTCCATGACTTGAACAGCATGAAGATTGTATTTCTTGTAGTTTGGTGCTATGCAAATGACTCTTACGCCTGACCAATCAACCTTAACTCCATTGCCGAGTTCTTTTTGGACGGCAATTTCAAAATCTCCTTTGTGATCCTGGATCCTCTGAACGGTTACGATTGCCTTCGATCAGGGTTTGCAGTTCCTTTTCTAGAGAGAGGTTCTTCTGTTCTACTGGCAGGAGCTTATTTTCAGCGATTTCTAAAGAGTGGCACTTCTCTGTCTGCCTTTGGCTTACCGGGTAGGTCGGGAGCCTCACGGCTCCCTTCCCCCCTAACCCGGCAAAGCCGGAACCAAAGGGGGGCGGATCGTCTATCGTTTGAGTAGGCCAACACACGGGAGCCAGACGATGACCCCTTTTGTTGAGCAGCATCAAGATGAGATCCACTGTGTGTTGTCACTAGTGTCCCAACGTTTCGCACACGGCATCTCTTAGTTATTGTATTTATTATTTTTTTGGCGATTTTTGGAAAAATCGACTTGAACTTGCCGGCA
>JANQGF010000007.1 GCA_028277465.1 Chromatiaceae bacterium | reverse complement strand
GCAGCAACAGGATCGGCTGGTCATTCTCGATGAAGTACAGCGGACACCGGGGCTGTTTCAGACCCTGCGCGGCCTCATCGATGCGCGCCGCCTTGCAGGCCGCAAGGCCGGGCATTTCCTGTTGCTGGGCTCGGCTTCGATTGATCTGCTGAAGCAGTCGAGCGAGACGCTGGCCGGACGGATCGCCTATCTGGAGTTGTCTCCCCTCGACGCGCTGGAAGCCCCGCCGGACAGCGGCCTGTGGTGGCGGGGCGGATTTCCGGACAGCCTGTTGGCACCGGACGACAGCGCCAGCATCCGGTGGCGGGATCAGTTCATCACGACCTATCTGGAGCGGGATATCCAGCTTCTGGGACCACGCATTCCGGCGGCAACCCTGCGGCGGTACTGGACCATGCTGGCCCATCAACAGGGAAGTGTCTACAACGCCGCGCAGATGGCCCGGAATCTGGAGGTGACCGGTAACACGGTCGCCGGATATCTGGACCTTACTGGTTGATCTGTTGCTGGTGCGCCGCCTGCCCCCCTATCACGCCAATGTGAAGAAGACTCTGGTCAAGTCGCCCAAGGTCTATATCCGGGACAGCGGGCTTGTGCATGCCCTGCTGGGGATTGAGAGCCTGCACGATCTCCTGGGACATCCCGTGGTGGGGATGAGCTGGGAAGGACATGTCCTGGAGAATCTCTTGCGCGTGGCCCCCGAGCGCAGCAAGGCCAGTTTCTACCGCACCCATACGGGCGTTGAGATCGACCTGGTGCTTGAACTGCCGGGAGGTTGCCTCTGGGCCATCGAGATCAAAGGCACGACCGCGCCGAAGATGGAGCGTGGATTCCGGCAAGCCCTTGATGACATCAAGCCGGACCGGGCCTTCATCGTCTACGGGGGCAAGGACCGCTACCCCAAGGCCGAGGGGGTGGAGGTCATCAGCCTGCATGACATGGCGCAGGAATTGGCGGAGAGGGAGTCCGCTGACATAGGCTCCCCGGTCTTCCGTCATAGCCCTTACAGCCTTTTTTGATCAACCGCTTGGGTCTCTTATCCTCCGCAATCATCCGCTATAATCCATGTCGAAGTGTGGGACGAAGTGTGGGACGAAGTGTGGGATGGTACTGATCGAGCGGAGAGACCGACATGGCAAACCTGACAGCGCGTGGCGTTGCCGCAGCGAAACCCGGCAAGCACTCAGATGGTGGCGGCCTGATCCTGGCCGTATCGCCGACCGGCGTGAAGAAGTGGGTCTTGCGCTACCAGCTCGCAGGCAGACGGCGCGACATGGTGCTCGGACGCCTGGAGGATCTACCGCTCACCCAAGCGCGGGAGAGGGCCGCCGAGGCGCGCGCCCTGGCCCGGCAGGGTACAGACCCGATGGACGCTCGCCATATCGAACGCGAGGTGATTCCGACCTTCACCCAGGCCGCCGCGCGCTTCATCCGATCCAAGCGTCACGAGTGGAGTAACCCCAAACACGCCCGCCAGTGGGTTGCCACCCTCAAGACCTACGCCCGCCCTGTGGTCGGCTCGAAGCCGGTCGATCAGATCGGCACCAATGACGTACTGGGCATCCTTCAGCCAATCTGGACAGCCAAGCCCGAGACTGCCAAGCGGGTACAGGGCAGGATCGAGAACGTGCTGGACTACGCCAGTGCGATGAAGTGGCGCGACGCCAGCAACCCGGCACGCTGGCGAGGGCATCTCAACAAGCTGCTGGCGGCCCCCGTGAAGGTGAAGCGGCAACAAAACGGCGGCACGACGCGGCACCATCCAGCAATGGACTATCGCGAGGTTCCTGCCTTCATGGCTGAGCTGCGCGAACGGCATAGCGTCTCGGCGTTGGCCCTGCGATTCACGATCCTGACAGCCTGCCGCACCAGTGAGGTACTGCAAGCCCAGTGGCGCGAGATCGATCTGGAGGTCGCTACATGGACCGTACCGCCTGAGCGCATGAAGGCAAGGCGCGAGCACCGCGTACCACTCACCGCCGCCGCTCTGGCAATCCTGGAGGCCTTGCCGCGCATTGAGGGCAACTCCTATGTCTTCCCTGGCGCGCGGGCTGGCCGTCCGCTCTCGAACATGGCGCTGCTTCAGATCATGCGCGGTATGGGCTACGGAGTCGGCGGCGACCGTGGCGACTTCGTACCGCATGGGTTCCGAAGCTCATTCAGGGATTGGGGCGGCGAGGTTTCCTCCTTTCCCAATCACGTCTGTGAAATGGCCCTGGCCCATGTCATCGGCGATAAGGCCGAGGCCGCTTACCGGCGCGGCGATCTATTCGCCAAGCGGCGGGCGATGATGCAGGAGTGGAGTGATTGGTGCGCCCGAACCTCGGCGACCGTGACCGCGATCTCTACCCGCGATACCCGAGTGAGCGAGACCGCCTGACCCGCCAACCACGCCATCCCACAGCATCTTGTGGTCTGGCGTTCTTCTGATCGCAAGATGCTGTGTTGACATCCATAGTCTTCCGCACTAGATTCTAGTTCGCAGCGCGACGCAAACCTCCCCATCGGCGGAAAGATCCGCCGCCTAGGCGCAAGAGTGCCGACCCATGCCGCATCCAGCGGCGAGGCACTCTATGTCCACGCGAAAAACCTTCCTTCGCTTCGGTTCCGTCTCAGATCGGGTCGGGCTCAAGAAGTCTGCGATTTACAAGCGCATCACCGAGGGCACATTCCCGGCGCCGATAAAGCTCAGTGCGCGCTGCTCGGTTTGGGACGAATCCTCTATCGATGCCTGGATACAGCGCCAGATCGACGCCGCGCAATCGGCGGGAGGCTCGAAGTGAATCCGAGTCTAGGAGTAATCTCTCAAAACGACGACGCCCCGGTCGGGACCAGCGGCCGGGGCGTGGAGAGGCAAAAGAATCAAACGCTTGTCGACCGTAATTCTAGCATAACCGGCAACATCAGCCGCCTCTTCGGCGGTGCGTTTAATCCTGCCACCGCCCCGCCGCGCGAGCCCGACGCCCCCGAGGTCCCCCCGGACATCGCGTTCCTGCGCGCCCTCGAGGACTACGGGCTTGTCGCAAGCCAGGTTAAACAGGACGGAAAGATCCACCGGACCTCGGTCGTCGGCCGCAAGGACCGATCCGGGTGGTATGTCTACCACGGCGACGGGATCCCGGCGGGAGCCTACGGCGACTGGGCAAGGTCCGACGAGAAGCAGACCTGGTGCTCCAAGAAGATCAACACGCTCTCCCCGGTTGAGCTCGAGGAGCACAACCGCCGGCTGTGGGAGTCGATGGAACGGGCCGAGCAAGCCCGTCGGGAGGCCCAGGGCAAGGCGGCGGGGACGGCAATGGCCACATGGCGGCACTCCGCCCCGGCGGACCCCAGCCACCCCTATCTAGCATCAAAGGGCATCCGCCCGCACGGCGTGCGGCAGCAGGGCATCGCACTGATCGTGCCGGCCCACATATCCGGCCGGCTGGCCAGCGTCCAATACATCTACCCCGACGGTCGAAAGCGATTTCTGAGAGGCGGGCGGACCGCCGGTGGATACTGTTGTATCGGCGACCAGACCACGCGGCCCGAGCTGGTCATCTGCGAAGGGTACGCGACCGGAGCCATGCTGCACGAGGAGACCGGCGCCGCCGTCTACGCGGCCTTCCACGCCGGGAACCTGCTGCCGGTCGCGCGCTACGTCAGGGGGCTTTGTCCAACGGCTGAGATCATCATCGCCGCCGACAACGACGCTTGGACCGCGGGCAATCCGGGTGTCACCAAGGCCAGGAAAGCCGCCGCTGACATCGGCGCCAAGCTGCTGGTGCCCGACTTCACCGGCATGGACACCAGCGGCCGACCGACGGATTGGAACGATTGGTTCGCGCTGCGCCGGGCCGCCGGGAGGGCCTCCACATGACCGAGGTCCATGCTGAATGCGGTGCTACTGGTGCTACCGATGCTACTTGCCTGAATTTGAAGGCGGAAAATGGTAGCACGAGCCATGAGACGGCCGTGCTACCCATGCTACCGGCCGGCGACGGCGGCATCCTTGATGCGGCGGTGGACCCGACTGAGCCCCCCGACCTGAAGGACTGCCCGTGCTGGCGGTTCTATTCAGACTGGTGGAAGGACGGCGAGTGCAAGCGCCGGCCCGGCGTCTGGTATCACAGTGTTCGGGAGCAGGAGGGTGGGAGGGTCCGGGTCGACGAGTAGCTGTGCGGGCCACTGTACCTGGATGCGATCACCTGCGACGCCCGGGGCGAGAGCTTCGGGCGGCTGCTGCGATTCCGCGATGCGCTCGGCCGCTGGCATGTCTGGAACATGCCCATGCGACTGTTGCGTGGCTCGGGTGAGGACCTGCGCGGCGAGCTGCTGTCGCTCGGGCTGGAGCTGGACCCCAAGGGCATGCGTTCGCGGCTTCATGCCTACCTGGTGCACCGGGTGCCCGCCCGCCGGGTGACCGCCGCGCTGCAAGTCGGCTGGCACAACGACATCTTCGTCCTACCGGATCAGGCCTATGGGGTTGGAGCAGCGGACGTGCACTATCAGTCCGAGACCGCATCCCACGCCGAGTTCGCAGTCCGCGGCACCCTTGATGAGTGGCGCGAGGGCGTTGCCGCCATGGTGCCCGGCAATCTGTCCCTAACGCTCTCGATCGCTGCCGCGTTCGCGGGGCCGCTGCTGTCGTTGGCGCATGTCGAGCACCTGGGGTTGCACTTCGTTGGCGAATCGTCCAACGGCAAGACCACGAGTCTGCAAGCCGGGGCCTCCATCTGGGGGCCGCCCGGGTACGTGCGCACCTGGCGGGCCACCTCGAATGGCCTGGAGGCGGCGGCCGTCGAGTCGAACGACACCCTACTGGTCCTCGACGAGATCGGCGAGGCCGACCCGGTAGAGATCGGCCGAGTCATCTACGCGCTGGGCAACGGTCGCGGCAAGTCCCGCGCCAACGTGCACGGCCTCGCCCGTCGCGTCGCCCAGTGGCGAACAGTGCTGCTGTCAAGCGGCGAGAAGACGGTCGAAGCGCACCAGGAGGAAGGCCGTCAACGGACCCGCGCCGGTCAAGCCGTCCGGTTGTTGGACATCCCCGCAACCAACGACAACGGCCTCCTGTTCCGGGAGCTCCGGTGGTTCGGTGGCGACCCCGAGTACCTGAACGGCTTGTTGACCATCTTTGCTGACTTGGCGGCTTTCGGCTTGAGAGTGGATCAGCTGACCGAAGAACGCGGCTGAAGGTCTCAGTTCGTGACCTTCATTCGAGCCCTGGGCCAACAGGGCCGATTGGCGAAGGGATCGGGGCTCGATACTGGAGAGACCTGATAGCCCGCTGGCGGACATGGTCCCAAACGCAACCGAGCCGGTAACTCAGACCGCCATGAATCAGATAGTCGACAGCCAAGGCGCGGCCGACTTGCTCCACACGCACGCCGAAACCGTGGAAGCTATGGCCCGCCGCGGCGAACTGCCCAGGTGTAAGCCGGGAAGGAAATGGATCTTCTTGCTCGACGAGCTGGTAGAGTGGGTGCGCACGGAAAGCAAAAAGAACACACATCGCGAAAGCGAACCCGACGGGACGCCGAGGAAGGCACCCGCGCGTAGCGCTCGTCGCCGGGATCTTCCGCGGATATGATCGGACAACCCCTTCGAGTTTCCATCCAGCGCATCGGCGACCTGTCCAGGGAAGGTGATTGCATTCGATAACACTGGAGGTCGCCGCAGCGTCAGCGTCAACCTGGCCGATCGGTTACACAGTAACGGCGGTAAGGAAGCCTGCACGTGGGCCTATCGCTGTCGCGTTGGGGGTAGTTGGAAGACTGAGTACCTGCTCGGTGGTGTTGTCGCTCACGCAACTCCGCGAAATCTTCTCAGAACAATCCGCGACGACTCTGCCAGACTCCTCCACCGCTGTTGTCGAGGCTTATGAGCCCTGACGACGCAGGATGCCCTCGGCTCTTCGCTCTGGCAGCAACCGGCCATCAGCAGCCACTGGTCGGCGGCCCGGGTGTGACGGATCAACTCACCATTGCAGACACTGTCTGTCTGCGGGAGAGTATCTATGTTATTACAATTATGTAGTAACATGAGGACATGCAGACAAGATTCGAGTGGAATCCGGCCAAAGCGGTCGCCAACCGGCGCAAACACGGGGTGAGCTTCGAGACTGCGCTTCGGGTCTTCGCGGATCCAGTTGCGCTCACCATCGCAGAGCGCATCGAAAATGGCGAGCAGCGTTGGCAAACCCTCGGGTGTGTCGAAGGTCATGTGATCCTCCTGGTGGCCCACACGCTGCGTGAGGAGGACGAGGGCGGTCAGGTGATTGAGGTCATCCGTCTCATCTCCGCGCGAACAGCAGACCGGACAGAAAGGCGACGTTATGAGCAAAGACATCGTTAGGCAGCGCATCGATCTCGACCAATTGCCGCCCTTGAGTGCTGAGCAGAAGGCTGAGCTTTCGGCGCTCGCGACGCGCGATGACAGCGGGATCGATTACAGCGACATCCCTCCGCTGACCGAGGAATTCTGGAATCGGGCGGTGCGAGGGCGCTTCTATAAGCCGACCAAGACCTCCACGACCATCCGCCTGGACGCGGATGTCTTGGCTTGGTTTCGGGCCCAAGGGAAAGGCTACCAGACGCGTATCAATGCCGTTCTGCGTCGCGAGATGCTCGCCTCCCTCGAACAGGGCAGTCAGCGACACTCCAAACCTTAGCCGTAGCGGCTCGCCGACGCCGAGGTACTGAGTCGCAGATAGCTGCCGACGTCACCAGAGCGAATGCAGGGGCACTCCGTGAGGACTCCGGCGGTATCGCTGCGGCGGATCAGCACCGGCTCCAGAATCTCGTAGTCCGGTGCCATGGTTGCCCCGATGATCTCGGCGGGCACAGCCTGCTCGCTCAGGATCGTCTGGCAGCTACCCGGAGGTAGTTGCTGGACGCCTCTCAAGATGCAGTAAGGTTAAAGGTCTCCCACCTTACCGTACGGGCGGAGTCAATCCTGCAACCCATTGAGTTGAAGACCATTCCATCACTGCTCAAGCAGATCCACGCTAGGCGATGGAACCTGCCACTTGGCTGCTCATGTCTGGGATGAATGACCGGTTCGACGCGAGAAGCGGACCTTGCCGGTGGGGGCTCCGATGACTCCTTTGGGTCGATTTCGGACCTTCGCCCCATCCAGGCCAGTGCCGCAGGGACGTGGTCAGGTTATCGGTATAGGCGATGAATTAATGCAGTATCAGTCGAGATGACCGATACTGCGGTCATGCTGAATTTTGCAGGAGATATTCAGGACATGGCGCGGTTCAAACCCGGTCAATCTGGCAATCCAGCAGGAAAGCCCAAGGGCACCATCAGCAAGGTCACGAAGCTGCGCCAGAGCATCGAGAAGGACGTTCCCGCGATCCTGGCCGCGCTGGTCGAGCAAGCGAAGAACGGCGATACCTCAGCGGCAAAGCTCTTGCTGGAGCGCACCCTGCCACCTATGCGCCCCGTCGATCAGCCGGTCAGCATCCCCTTGACCGGCGAGAACCTGACCGACGACGGACGTGCGGTTCTGGTGGCCCTTGGCGCGGGACAGGTTGGTGCCGACCAGGCCGCGAAGGTCTTGGGCGGTCTCGGTGCGCTGGCACGAATCGCCGAGGTTGACGAACTACTGAAGCGGGTCGAGGCCCTGGAGAAAGCACATGCAGATCAGACAACGGCTTGAGCGTTTGGAAGACGGCATCGGCGGGGGCGCGTCGAGCGTAACCCTAGTCTTTGCGGATGACGACCGGCCCTTGCCCGAGCCCGTCATCGTGGTTCGGTTCGTTTCACCGAGAGGCAGTCATGACGCTCAGAAAGCGAGTTGAGGCGCTTGAACAGCAGCTCACCCCCGATGACGAGGAGCTGATCGACTTCTACGGGATCGAGGCGCGGCCCAGTGAGATCCGCCGGGCGATTCATGCCGTCATGGAACAGCCGAGTCCAAGGTTACCGGACGCGGCAGAGTTGGCTGAAGTAGGGCACTGAAGGAGCGAATGCAGGGAGCCGGCGAGAGCCCCTAGCCGGCTTCGCGCGCGCTCCGTATCTGATACTTGTCGCAAGACGTATCTGAAACGCCCGGCAGTGTGACCGAGCCAGACTCGGAAACGAAGCCCGCGACCGTATCAGAGACGCTCGGCCCATCCGACCGGGAGCGCCGCATCCTGGAACTGGACGCGCACGCACGGCTGAAGGGCCACCGTCTCCCGCCCCAGCGCGAGATGGTGAAACTACTCGCGCACGAGGGCATCAAGTGCTCGGCGGCAATCGTGGGCGCTGTCAGGAAGCGGTACGCTGGCAGGACATGAGGGCACGCTCGCGCCAATCCACCTCACCGCTTTCTGATCTATGAGGCGATGGGCTCACCCAGGAGGACGAGCGGCTCGAGCGCGCGATGCACTGAGCCCGTCACTAGGGCCAACACCCGCCCGCGCGGCGGGTCTTTTATGGGCGCCGAACGGCGCAACCGCGATCCGGTGCGAGCGCGTCCAGCACCTAGAGCATTTCGTCGCCGCCAAGCTGGATACGATCGCGGCCGATCAGGCATTGGGGGGGCAGCGGCGTGAAGATGGCCGCTTACTGGGTCGAGAGGCCGCTACACCCTGTCTGAGTGTGGGACGATTCGGGAGGCTAGGCTAAAAATTGATCAATAAACAAGCGGTTATAAAATTACATGGCGGAGAGGGAGGGATTCGAACCCTCGATAGGGTATTAGCCTATACACACTTTCCAGGCGTGCTCCTTAAGCCACTCGGACAC
>JANQGF010000375.1 GCA_028277465.1 Chromatiaceae bacterium | reverse complement strand
GCTCATTAGTGAGGACCTGTTTCTTGCCGTACAAGCGCAGCTGGACGAGAATCGCAAATATGCACGCCAACGCCGTCGCGGTGCGGCCTATCTGCTCCAAGGGCTGACCGTCTGCGGCCATTGCCACTCTGCCTATTACGGCAAGAAGGTCAACAAGTCGGCCGCCAAAGGCGGGCGTCACTCTGCGTACTACCGTTGTACCGGAACCGATGCCGACCGCTTCGGCGGCGAGCGCATCTGCGACAACAAACAGGTGAGAACCGAGTCTCTCGATGAGATCGTCTGGCAGCAAGTCGTCGCGCTGTTATCGAATCCACAGCGCCTCAAACAAGCATACGAACGTCGACTCGACGTGCTCGATGACAGCCAAAAGGGCAACGCTGATGGCGACGCGTTGGAAAAACAGCGGCGCCATCTGGATAAGGCCAAGTCTCGACTGATCGACAGCTACGCCGAAGGCGTGATCGAAAAGGCCGACTTCGATCCGAAAATGGCACAGCTGAAGGTCAAGCTGCAGCAGATCAATCGGCAGATCGATGCCGCGAAACAGCATCAATCGGGACAGCAAGAACTGTTCTTGGTCATCAATCGTCTCGAGGAATTCGCCGCTGCCGTCCATGATCGATTGGATACCATCGATTTCAATACCAAGCGGGAAATCATCCGTGCTCTGATCAAACGCATTGAAATCCACAAAGACGATATCGTCGTCGTATTCCGCGTGGAACCCGACTCCGGATCCGGCGTCGATGGCAATGAGGACACCGGAAAGGGAACCGCCAACACTGACCCGAGGACATCAAGTATGCCAGATCGTAGGGGGCGTACTCATGCCCATGGTCGGCAACCGTGCCCGCTGGGTGCAGATGGAGGTGGGTATGGTCGTGCCTGTGGCTATGGCGATGCAGAATGGCCTCGGTCAGGTGTCCGTTGGCCAGGTGCACGGCGCGGGTCGCCAGACGTTCGAGGAAATGCCGATCGTGAGAGACGATCAGCATCGCTTGTTTCAGACTCGTCAAGTGCTCGATGAGCCGCTCCTCGGTCGTCTCGTCGAGCCCGTTGGTCGGCTCGTCCAGCAGTAGGACCTCCGGGCTCATCGCCAGCACCGTGGCGAGCGCGACGAGCCGCTTCTCCCCGGCCGAGAGTCGATGGGTCACGCGCTCGCCGAACCCGGCCAGGCCGAGTACCTCGAGCGTCTGCAGTGCCGTCTTTCGGGCCGCCTCGGGCGAATGGCCCAGATTGAGCGGCCCGAAGGCGACGTCCTCGAGCACGGTCGGGCAGAACAACTGGTCGTCCGCGTCTTGGAACACCAATCCGACACGGGATCGGACCTCGTGGAAGTCGGACTCGAGACGCCGCTCCGCGCCGAACGCGAGTAGCTGTCCTGCGACCGGGCGATGCAGCCCGACGAGCAATTGGAGCAGTGTGGTCTTACCGGCGCCATTGGGTCCCACCAAGGCGACGCGATCGCCCGGGTGCAGGGCGAAATCGACCCCGCGCAAGATGGCCTGTCCCGGATACTCGAAGACGATCCGGCGCAGCTCGATCAAGGGTGTCGTAATCATGCAGCTCGCGGTTGACCGCTGAAGGTTCGGTCCCGCTCAGCTCAACCGGTCCAGGATCGCCAGTGCGGCGAGCGGGAGACCCAGGCCGAGCGCCCATGTGGTATCGGCGCGTCGCCATTGGATCGAATCGAGCAGATGGAAGTGGCCGCGGAAACAACGGCAGCGCATCGCCGCCATCATCCGCCTCGAGCGCTCCGCACTACGTACCAGCAGCATGCCCAGAAGCCAGCCATAGCTGTTCCAGGTATGGCGATTACTGCGGGGCACGAAGGCCCGCGCCCGCATGGCTTGACGCAGGCGGACGAATTCCTCGCGTAGAAGATGAACCTGTCCGACCGTCATCAGGAGAAGGTGCACGAGCTTCTCGGGGACCCCGAGTCGGGCGAGCGCATGACCCAGGACCACAGGCTCGAGACTGCCGACCAGGGTGAGCAGGACCAGTGCGATGGAATTGGCTTTAAGCAGGATCTCGACGGCGAGCGCCACACCCGATCCGCTGGCCGCCAGCGGGCCAAGTGTGACCAGGGGTTCGCCAGACACCGTGAAGGGCAGTGTCACCAATAGGATGAGCATGAAGCCTTCCAGGGCCAGGAAACGCCTTAGCAAAACCCGGAGACCTGTCCCGAGACTTGCTGCCAGCGCAGCGGCGAGCACGAAGGCGACGAGTGCCGTCGACAGCTTGGTCAAGCTGACCGTGACCAGCGCGAAGAGGAGGGCGGAGAGGATCCGCAGCCGGGGGTCGAGGCCCCCGATCCAATGCGACCTGGGGGCCAGGGGCAGAGCCGATATCATGACCGACCGCGGGCACGCTGGCCGCGCCACCAGAGGGCGAGCCCGGCCAGGCCGAAAATGTAGCCGATGCCGCCCAGGATATCCTGCAATCGGGCACGCTCCTGAGAGGCGATCAGCTCCTCGCGCAGGGGCCGCACCTGCCGGGCGACGGCCTGCTCGATCGCTGCGAGCGAGTTCGGGTCCAGTTTGACCAGTGTCGCGGCCTCCAGCGTTGCGGCGGCCTTGGCCGAGACCGGGGCGGCCGTTGTCGTGCCGAGGAGATGCGCGGCGCCCCCGCTGGTCAGCTCGGACGCCGCGACTCGCCACTCGGCGCGGTGTCCGTCAGGGGTCTCGGCGATGATGAGATGGTCGGTCTTGTGCTGTGCTCGATAGCCGAATCCGCCGTCATCTCGGGTCGTCAGCTCGGCAAGACTCTGACCGGCGTGATCCTGAACCAGTATTCGCGCACCCCTCGCCCTCGCGCCACCTGCAAAATAGGCCATCCCCTTGATCCAGTCACCCTCGACGGAGGCGAAGAGCTGGAGCCTGTGGGCCTCGACTGGCAGGCTGAACAGAGCCAGGGTCAGCAGGAGTGCGGCGTGGCGCAGGGCGCGAGACTCGCTATTCTCGCCGATCGGGAGAGAATCTGAGCCTTCAGCCACTGGATGCCTCGGTGTGAAGGAGGAGATCCGGCGCGACCCGATGCAGGAAGGCGACGGCCGTCCCGGTGACGAAGGACTCGACCAGTGCCAAGGGGAGATAGGTCACCAGCAGGACCTGGGCGGCTGGTCGAAAGGCCTCCCCGCTGAGGCCCAGGCTCAGAGCGACCAACGCGCCGGTCGCGAGGACCCCGAGACCACCGGCCGCGGCGCCGAGCCAGAATCCCCGGCCTGGCGCGAGCCGCCGCAGGAGTGGCCGCAAGAGCAAGGCGCAGAGTAGGGCGGGCAGAGCCAGATTCAGTGTGTTGACGCCCAGCACCAGGATACCCCCGAAGCCGAAGAAGATGGCTTGGAGCACCAGCGCCACGAAGAGTGCGGGAACCGCGGTCCAGCCGAGTAGGAGGCCCATGAGTCCGTTGAGCAGCAGATGCACGCTGCTGGGCCCGATCGGGACACTGATCAGGGCCGCGACGAAGAAAGTCGCCGACAGCATCGCGGCCTGCGGCAGGCGGTCATAATCCAATTGGCGCAATGAAACCAGCAGGAGCCCGGCCGAGACCAGGCCGCCGGTGATCAGCAGCGGCGCGGACAGGACGCCGTCGGGGATGTGTGCCATGGAGGGAGGATCCCCGGGGTCACTGCATGTCCCTGACCCGCACCCAGATGAGTGCGCCGGCCTCTAGAGGGACGGTCTCGCCCGCCGGGTTCTTCATCGGCGTATCACCCGCGAGCAGCGCGGCGAAGCCCCACCAGCCAGCGCGCGGTATGGCGTAGCTGAAGACACCCTGGCTGTCGGCCTTGATCACCTGGGTGATGAAAGGGACCGCCGGGGGTGAGAGCGTGCCGTCATTGCGCCACTCGACTTCCACTTCGGCAAAGGCGACCGGCTTCCCCCCCTGTTTCACGACACCGCGGAACAGGTTGCCGGTCCACAGACCGTAGGGCCGCACCAGCGGAGTGATTTCGACCGGTAGGCCGATCTCGGCGTCCCAGTCCCCCTCGGCCCCGAAGGCACCGACCACGACCTTGGTGTAGTGGACGATCATGACCCCCTCGGCCGGTTCCCAGTAGGGGGCGGGCTCGACGAAGAAGACATGGTCCCCGGGGCGCTTGACCCGATAGTCGGCACGGTAGGCCCGACTGCCCTCGATCTCTTGCCCAGTCAGGTTCGCTGCCAGATCCTCTTGGCCCTCTGGACCCAAGACGCCGAATCGCAGCGGCTCGCCCATGTCCATGACGGGACCGCGCTCCATCGGATGCGTGAATCTGAGCTCGAGCGTCACCTTCGGTCCGACCTCGGACGTGACGATCTCGGTCGAGGGGATGAGTTCCAGGAAATGAGCACTCGCCGCGAAGGGGGACGCGAGCGCGGCGATGAGTGCGCTAAGGGAGAGTGCACGTAGCGGCTGGAGTCGAATCACGGTGTCGGGAAAGGATCCAAATCATCTGAGTGTGACGGAATTCTGTTTCGTAATACTCCGTGCTGTCAAGCCGGATATCGTCCCTCGCGCTCCTAACCCCTTCCGTCCTTAAGTAATGATTCAGAAACAACCTACACACCGTAG
>JANQGF010000337.1 GCA_028277465.1 Chromatiaceae bacterium | reverse complement strand
GCCGAGGAACCGAAGGAAGAGGCCCCGATGCCTGCCGGCGGTGGCGGTATGGGGGACATGGGTGGCATGGGCATGATGTAGGCCCAGGCCGTCCCTGCTTTCCAAAGGCCCCGCTCTGGCGGGGCCTTTTTCTTTGGTTGATCTGGGCCTGCGGACGCCACCCAGCCTCGCGCTGGTCGGGATTCTTCTGGTCGCGGGTGTGCGGGCGATTTCTGTCGATTCTCATCCCATCTGGCTTGTCTTGGCGCCCGCCTTCTGCGTCGCGCCAGCCGTCACATCGCCCGGCTATGCGCCTGCCGACGCTCCTTGAAGGCAGACGCCAATCCGTCGCCATCTGGCATGAGAATTTCCGGCAATCGCCTTGAGGCGGTGCGGTCGTGGGTCGACACTTGCTAGGATTGTCTCAATCGAAAGACATGTGGCACCCCCATGATCGAAGGCGAGAATAGAGACCCGGCGACCGAGGCCCATTGGCGGGACTGGCTTGATTGGGCCAGGGAGCAGAGCGTTTCCGTGCCGGACGATACCGCCTTCGAACAGGCGCGTGCGCGGGTTTGGGAGGCGAGCGAGTATGTGGCCCTTGCAGCGTCCCGTCACCCCGCCGATTTCGCGGATCTGGTCGCCAGCGGGGACCTGGAAGCTCCCTATGACGCCGGATTCCTGGCGCAACGCTTGGAGGCAGACCTCGCGACTGTCGCCGATGAGGCGGGCCTGCAGCGGGTCCTGAGACGCTTCCGGCGCCGCGAGATGATCCGCATCATCTGGCGCGACCTTGCCGGTCGCGCGCCACTTCCGGAGACCCTGGAGGACCTCTCCGAGCTGGCGGATGTCTGCGTCCGGGGGGCGTTGGAGCGGCTCGAAGACTGGATCCGCGCGGAACTGGGTGTGCCGCACGATGCCGCCGGACGGCCTCAGCGTTTGCTCGTGCTGGCGATGGGCAAGCTCGGGGCGCGCGAGCTCAATCTCAGCTCCGACATCGATCTCATCTTCGCCTTCGCGCATTCTGGGGAGGTCGAGGGTGGTCCGAGACGCTTGACCAACCAGCAGTTCTTTCTCCGGCTCGGTCAGCACCTGGTCCAGACATTGGCCAACCAGACCCTTGATGGCTTCGTATTCAGGGTCGATACGCGTCTGCGCCCCTTTGGTGAGTCTGGCCCCTTGGCCATGAGCTTTCAGGCCATGGAGGACTACTACCAATCCCAGGCCAGGGAATGGGAGCGCTATGCCATGATCAAGGCGCGGCCGGTGGCGGGCGATGCAGCAGATCAGGTCCAGCTCATGGAGATGCTGCGGCCCTTCGTCTATCGCCGCTATCTCGATTTCGGGGCCTTCGAGTCGTTGCGCGATCTCAAGCGCATGGTCAGCAAGGAGCTTCGCCGGCGTGGGATGGAGGCCAACATCAAGCTGGGTCCAGGTGGGATTCGCGAGATCGAGTTCATCGGTCAGGCCTTTCAATTGGTCCGCGGGGGTCGCGATCCGGACCTTCAGGCACGCCCGATTCGCCGTGTGCTTGCTTGCCTGGCCGAGAAGCAACTCATGCCTGCCGAGGCGGTCGCGGAGCTGGATGCCGCCTATGTCTTCTTGCGCTTGGTCGAGAATCGGCTTCAGGCCTATCGCGATCGACAGACTCATCAGCTCCCCGAGGATGACCAAGGTCGTCTGCGCCTCGCGCGTTCCATGGGTTTCGCCGAATGGGTGTCGTTCGCGGCCCGGCTGGAGGGGCATCGCAGTCGGGTGCAAGCGCATTTCGACCGCGTCTTCGCCACCCCCGGTCAAGAATCGGAGGAGGGCGAGGGCGGCTTGCTCGCACTCTGGCTCGGCGGCGGCGAGGCATCACAGGACCTGGTCTTGTTGGAGGAGGCGGGATTCGTCGACCCCGAGGCCGCGCGGGACCAAGTCGAGCGCTTTCGCGATGCCGCCATGCGCAAGGGCCTCAGCAGCCGGGGCCGCGACCGTCTCGCCCAATTGATGCCCCAGGTCCTGCGGATCGTCGCCGCGAGCGAGCAGCCAGACCTGGCCTTGGAGCGGGTGCTGCGGGTGCTGGAGTCCGTCGTCAGGCGCACGGCCTATCTCGCGATGCTGATCGAGCATCCGGACATCCTGTCCCAGCTTGCCCGTTTGGCCGGAATGAGTCCCTGGTTCACCGACCGAATCGCTCGCCATCCGCTCCTGTTGGACGAGATGATCGATCCGCGGCGCCTCTATGCCCCTCTGCGTCGCGAGGACCTGGACGTCGAGCTGAGCGCCTTGCTCGCGCACCTGGACGCAGACGATCTGGAGCAGCAGATGGAGCGGCTCCACCAATTCGCGCAAGGCAACATGTTGCGGGTCGCCGCTGCAGATCTGACCCAGGTGATCTCCTTGATGGTGGTGAGCGACTATCTCACCGAGATTGCAGAGGTCTCGTTAGCCTGTGTCCTGCGGCTCGCCTTCGACCATCTGGTCCGCCGTCACGGTCGGCCCACCTGCATTCAGGGCGAGGAAAGCGGCTTCTTGATCCTCGGCTATGGCAAGCTGGGCGGGCTCGAGCTGGGGTACGGTTCGGACCTGGACCTGGTGTTCCTGCATGGCAGCGAGTCGGTGACGGCGATGACCAATGGGGCGAAAGAGATCAGCAACGAGCAGCTCTACGTCCGACTCGGTCAGCGCATCATCCATATGCTGACCACCCCGACGGCCACCGGCACGCTCTTCGAGGTCGATATGCGTCTGCGGCCGGACGGCAAGAAGGGCCTCCTGGTGCGTTCGATCAGCGCATTCGCGGGCTATCAGCGAGACCACGCCTGGACCTGGGAGCACCAGGCCCTCGTGCGAGCCCGGCCGGTGGCCGGCGATCCCATCCTGGCGCGACGCTTCGGGGAGGTGCGTCAAGCGATCCTCAGTCAGGAGCGCGACGTCGACGAGCTGCGTACCCAGGTGCGTGAGATGCGCGCCAAGATGCGGGCCAATCTCGACCGCAGCGGAGACGGACGCTTCGACCTCAAGCAGGGGCTGGGCGGTATTGCGGATATCGAGTTTATGGTTCAATACGCCGTCCTGCGCTGGGCGGCGGTACATCCGGCGCTGACGGAGTGGACCGACAATGTGCGGCTGCTGGAGACGCTGGCGCGATTCGATCTGCTTCCTGGACAGGCGGCGCAGGATCTCATCGAGGCCTACAAGGCCTTGCGTGCGGCCTATCACCGCAGTGCCTTGCAGGAACAGCCGACGACCATCCCGGTCGAGCAGCTTCGGCCCGAGCGCGAGCGGGTGCAGATGTGGTGGCGTGCCTTGATGGAGGTCTGACCCGATTGCTGCCGAACACGACGAGCGCGACGCGGAATCTAGGGTATCATCGAGTGCGGGATGGTACCCGGGCCTAGCGGAGTAGAGACATGGCAACGATGGCAGACCTTGACGGCCGTATCTGGTTGGACGGAGAGATGGTGCCCTGGCGTGATGCCAAGACCCATGTTCTCACCCACACTCTGCACTATGGGATGGGCGTCTTCGAGGGCGTCCGGGCCTACCAGACTCCCGAAGGCCCAGCCATCTTCCGGCTGGAGGACCATACCAATCGGCTCTTCAACTCCGCTCATATCCTGGGCATGAAGATCCCCTGGGATCGCGCGACCCTGAACCAGATCCAACTGGACGTCGTGCGCGAGAACGGTCTCGACTCGGCCTATATCCGTCCCATGTGCTTCTATGGTCCGGAGGGCATGGGGCTGCGTGCGGACAACCTCGAGGTCCACTGCATGGTCGCCGCCTGGTCCTGGGGCGCCTATCTCGGCGAGGACAACATGAAGCAGGGGATCCGGATCAAGGTTTCCTCCTTCACTCGGCATCACATCAATATCACCATGTGTCGGGCCAAGGCGAACGGCAATTACATGAATTCCATGATGGCGCTCCAGGAGGCCTTGCGCGACGGCTACGACGAGGCGCTGATGCTGGATGCCGGTGGTTATGTGATGGAGGGGAGTGGCGAGAACGTCTTCATCGTGCGCGATGGGGTCGTCTACACACCTGACTTGACCTCCTCGCTGGACGGGATCACGCGCAGGACAGTCATGACTCTCTGTGATGAGATCGGAGTGAAGGTGGTGGAGAAGCGTATCACCCGCGACGAGGTCTATATCGCCGACGAGGCCTTCTTCACTGGGACGGCCGCCGAGGTGACCCCGATCCGCGAGGTAGACGGTCGGGCGATCGGGGCTGGTGTTCGCGGTCCCATTACCGAGCGTTTGCAGGGTCTCTATTTCGATCAGGTGCACGGACGTCGTGACAGGCATCCGGAATGGCTTACCCTGGTATCAGGCCGGGTTCGATAGGAGGCAGCCATGAGCGAGGTTCAGTCGATGTCCGAGATGGCCAAACCCACTCAGCGGCCCCTCGAGCAGGTGATCCAGGTCAGCCGTCGAGACCTGCCCTTGTCCTGTCCTCTGCCCGGTGCCGAGGTCTGGAACATGCATCCAAGGGTCTATTTGCCGATCGAGGATGAGCCGAGCGGCCAGTCCGTTTGTCCCTATTGCGGAGCGCGCTATGTGCTCATAGAGGACGAGGGAAGCTGATTCTCAGGTGATCTCCGAAAAGGATTCTACCCGTAGGTTGGGGTGAGGAACGAACCCCAACGCGGCGCCCGTTGGGCTCAGCCCAACCTACAACCGGTTGACATCGTGGGTAAATTCTTTCCAGGAAATCGCCTCAGCCGATTGTTCCGGCTCAGCCTGCCGCGCGTCTCTCCCGTCGTCTCAGCCAGATCTCCAGTCCCTGGGCATTGAGCTCGGTGTCTACCGCCAGCAATTCCTCGATGCGCCCCTCGTCCTGATCGACGCCCCGGGCACGCGCGCTCGCGACCAGGTGCCGGGTCACGGCGCCCTTCAGCCTGGCCTGCCGCGCGGCGTCGGGCTGGCCTTCCTCGGCCAGGGCGAGTTTCGCCAGATCCCTGATGCTCTGTCGCAGCCCGTGCACCAATTCGCCCGGCGCATCCACGCGACCATAGTGGGTCAGATACATGGCTTGGGGCTCGAAGGCCATGAGCTTCTCCAGGCTGGCCAGCCAGGCATCGGGGTCGAAGGCGACGGGCGTGGTCGGGGCGAACAGCCAGGGGCCTCGGGGCGTGTCGAGCTCGCGGTAGGCGATCCCGAAGGTGTCACCGGTGAAGAATCCGCGGCTCTGCGGGTCGAAGAGACAGCCGTGATGATTCGCGTGACCGGGCGTGTCATGAAAGCTTAGGGTGCGACCGGCGAGCTCGAAGCATGCGCCCTCTTCGGCAAGGGTGACCCGTTCCTCCGGAACCGGCGTCAGGGTGCCGAAGTCCTTGGCGAAGGCCGCCTCTCCGTAGACCGCCGTCGCTCCGGCAATGAGCTTGGTCGGGTCGATCAGGTGGGGTGCCCCCTTGGGATGGACGATCAGACGCGCATTGGGGCAGGCGGCCATGAGCGTACCAGCCCCTCCCGCGTGGTCCAGATGCACATGAGTCGGGATGACATAGTCCACCCGGTCGGGCGTTAGCCCGAGCTCGGCAATGACGGCGAGCAGGCCGGGGACCGTCTTGGACGTGCCTGTATCGATGAAAGCCAACCGGTCGTTCGCGCGTACCAGGTAGCAGGCGGCGAGGCCGTGCCGGTACAGACCGGTTTCGATGCAATAGATGCCGTCGGCAATCTGTTCGAAGTGGGGGCTGGACATGGTCATGGCTCCGATGCGCTGGCTCAGGCGATGTACGACGCTCGTCCTTAGCCGGGTGTCGATCGCGCGGGCAGTCTAAACCAAGGGCCGCGTCTTGTGCAGTGCAACACGCACCAATAGGTCTCGACCTGGGGCTACCCAAGCCCGGCCGGATGATCCGGACGGTTACCGTGGAACAGCACCCCAGCCGCTCGATTTGGTGGGAGCGGCGCCTCGCCGCGACGAGCCTGCAAACTGCTGCGGCTCTTGTTCCATGCTC
>JANQGF010000234.1 GCA_028277465.1 Chromatiaceae bacterium | reverse complement strand
TCGGCCAGACCGCTGAGCCGAAGTCCCTGGACCCCCATGTGGCCACCTCCCTCAACGACTTCCGCATCTTGGTGAACATCTACGAGGGGCTGGTACGCTTCGGTGATGGCACGCTCGAGCCCGAGCCAGCACTGGCACGCGACTGGGAGGTCAGCGACGAGGGTCGCCGCTACACCTTCCGCTTGCGCGAGCAGGTACGTTTTCACGACGGCACACCCTTCGACGCACCGGCCGTCAAGTTCAATTTCGAACGGATGCTGAATGCCGATCACCCGCTGCACCACACGGGACCCTTTCCGCTCGCCTTCTTTTTCGACAAGATCGAGCGCATCGAGGTGGTCGACCGCTACCGGGTCGCCTTCGAGCTCGTGGAGCCCTTTGCGCCGCTGCTCGCCAACCTCGCCTATCCCACGGGCCTCCTGGTCTCACCCGCGTCGGTGCGCCAGCACGGCGTCCAGTACGGACGACACCCGGCAGGTACCGGGCCCTTCCGCTTCCTGGACTGGGAGCCCCGCCGCCGGGTGATGCTGGAGCGCAATCCGCACTATTGGGGTGAGCCGGCGCGGCCACGGCTTCTGATCTTCCGTCCGCTCGCCGACCCCATGACCCGTGTCGCCGAGCTGATGGCGGGCGGCATCGACCTGGTCACCGAGCTCTCTCCCGACAACGTCTCTCTGCTGCGCCGCGATCCCCGCTTCCAGGTCCATGAGCAGACTGGCCCGCATCTCTGGTTCCTGATCCTGAATACCCGCGAGGGACCGTTTCGCGACCGACGGGTCCGCCAAGCGGTCAACTTCGCGCTCAACAAGCGCGCCCTGGTCGAGCAGGTCCTGCAACGGACGGCCAGCGTAGCCGTCGGACCGGTCCCCGCGGCCTTCGGCTGGGCCTACGAGGAGGAGCTGGAGCCCTATCCCTATGACCCGGGGCGTGCTCGCACCCTGTTGCATGCGGCGGGCTTGACAACTGGGCTGAGTCTGCGGCTCCTGGCACCTACGAGCGGCTCGGGGATGTTGGCTCCCGTGCAAATGGCGACCGCGATCCAAGGCGACCTCGCCGCCGTCGGAGTCGATGTGACGGTCGAGACCTACGAGTGGAACACCTTTCTGGCCAAGGTGAACCGGGGACTCGCGGGTCAGGCGGACATGGCGGAGATGGCCTGGATGACCAACGACCCGGATACCCTGCCCTATCTGACCTTGCGGGGTGCTGCAACGCCGGATCAGGGCGGCTTCAACGCCGGCTACTACGAGAACCCGCGGGTCGACGCCTTGATCGAAGCGGCCCGAACAACCACCAACCGCGACGAGCGCGCACGGCTCTATCGAGCGCTGCAACGCATCGTCCACGAAGACGCCCCCTGGCTGTTCGTGGCCAGCTGGCGGCAGAATGCCGTCACGACGCGCCGGCTCGGGGGACTCAGGCTCCAGCCCTCCTTCTTCCTCCTGCTGCATCGCGCCCACAAGAGCTGAGCCTTGTCCCTCTATCTATTGCGCCGTCTGCTCCAGCTCATCCCCGTCCTGTTCGGGATCTCGCTGGTGGTGTTCCTGATCATGGCCCTGTTGCCCGGGGACCCGGCGCTCGCCATCCTGGGTCCCTACGCCACGCCAGAGTCCCTGGCCACTCTGCGCGCGGAGCTGGGTCTCGACCAGCCCCTATGGCGGCGCTTCTTGGTCTGGCTCGGCAATGTCCTGCAGGGGGACCTGGGCTGGTCGGTCACCCTGCAAAGACCAGTCGTCGACGAGATCGCAGAGCGGATCGGACCGACACTGCTGCTGGCCGCCACGGCGCTGGCACTCTCCGTCGTCCTGGGACTCGCCGCCGGAGCGGTCGCCGCCACCCACCGGCGCCAATGGCAGGACAAGGTCCTGACCCTTGCCGTGCTCATCGGCATCTCCACGCCCCAGTTCTGGCTGGCGTTGCTGCTCATCCTGGTGTTCGCGGTCTGGCTCCAGTGGCTGCCAGTCAGCGGCATGTTCTCCGTCTATGCAGGCGGGGGGGTCGCCGACCTGCTGCGGCACCTGGTGCTGCCGGCGAGCAGCCTGGCCGTCGTGGTGACGGGCGTGCTCGCACGCCTCGGCCGTGCGGCCATGCTGGAGGAGCTCTCCCAGGACTATGTGCGCATGGCGCGGGCCAAGGGGCTGGCCGAGCGGCAGGTTCTCTACAAGCACGCCTTCCTGAACATGCTCGCCAAGATGATGCCGGTCATCGGCCTGCAAACGGGCTTCTTGTTGGGTGGGGCGGTTTACATCGAGACGGTGTTCCAGTGGCCTGGAGTCGGACGCATGCTGGTGGACGCCATCTCCGCCCGCGACCTGCTGACGGTCCAAGGCGGGGTGCTGATCATGGCCTCGGCCTATGTCCTGGTGAACCTGCTCGCCGATGTCTTGCAGCACCTGCTGGACCCGAGGATAGAACTCAGATGAGGACGACGGCGATCGGTCGACAGCCGTCATTGGCCGCCTGGCGCCGATTGTCTGGCAACCACCTCACGCTCTTCGGATTGGTGCTTCTCGCCCTGCTGGTATTGCTCGCACTCGCCGCCCCGGCGCTGCCCCTGGCCGATCCCGCCGCCACGGACCTGACGCAGCGGATGTTACCGGCGGGCAGCCGAGGCTACCTCCTCGGCACCGATCAGCTCGGACGGGACCTGCTCTCCCGTCTCGTGTGGGGGACGCGCACCAGCCTCGCCGTGGGCTTCTTCGCGGTGCTGATCGCCGCCCTGCTCGGGACCTTCGTGGGACTCTTGGCCGGCTATTTCCGCGGCTGGTTCGACACCATTCTGATGCGCAGCATCGATGTCCTGCTCGCCTTTCCCTATCTGCTGCTCGCCCTGGCCATCGTGGCCGCACTGGGTCCCGGTCTGCGAAACGCCATGATCGCCATCGCGGTCGTCAACATCCCCTTCTTCGCCCGCACGGTGCGCGGCACGGTGCTCGGTCTCGCCGAGCGCGAGTTCATCGCCGCGGCCCGGCTCAGCGGCGCAAGAGACGGGGCGATCCTCTTTCACGAGCTGCTGCCAAACATCCTGCCAGTGGTCGTGATCATGATGTCCACCAGTCTCGGCTGGATGATCCTTGAGACCGCGGGCCTCAGCTTCCTCGGCCTGGGCGCACAACCCCCGACCGCGGATCTCGGGAGCATGCTGGGTACCGGTCGCGAGTTCCTCACGACCGTACCCCGGATCGCCGTCCTTCCAGGTGTCGTGATTCTCGCCCTGGTCGTCGGCATCAACCTGGTCGGCGACGGGCTGCGCGACCTCTTGGATCCGCGTCTCAGAGGGGAAGGTGCGGCCCGTCCCTCCTTGCAGGCGATTGACTCGGACACACCTGTCTCGCCGCCTCGGACCCCTGAGCTGCTGAGGGTGGAGGGCTTGTCGACGCACTTCCTCCAAGCGGGCGATACCTATTCGGCCGTGCAGGATCTGACCTTCGCTCTGGGGCCGGGCGAGCGCCTCGGGGTCGTGGGCGAGTCCGGATCTGGAAAGACGGTCAAGGCCCTTTCGCTCCTGGGACTGGTTCCCCCGCCCGGACGCATCGTCGGCGGCCGCATCTTGTTCTCGGGAGAGGACTTGGCGCGGGTGCCCGAGCGGCGGCGGCGCGAGCTTCGCGGCGACCGCATCGCCTATATCCCGCAAGACCCCATGGCTGCGCTGAACCCGGTGTTGACCGTCGGGGCCCAATTGGTGGAGACAGTGCGCGCGCACCGCGACATCGACCGCGATGCGGCGCGCAAGCTCGCCGTTGAGCTGCTCGGACGCGTCCGCATTCCCCAGGCCTCGGAGCGCATCGAGGCCTACCCGCACGAGCTCTCCGGGGGGATGCGGCAACGCGTGGTCATCGCCATGGCTCTCGCCAACGACCCCAACCTGCTCATTGCCGACGAGGCCACGACCGCGCTCGACGCGACGGTTCAGGCGCAGATCCTGAGGCTCTTGGATACCCTTTGCACAGAGTACGGTGCGGCGCTCATCTTCATCAGCCACGACCTCGGCGTCGTGGCGCAATTGTGCGACCGTGCCCTGGTGATGTATGCCGGACGCCTGGTGGAAGAGGCGCCCATGGAGATGCTGCTCTCGCGGCCGGCACATCCCTACACCCGGGCGCTGTTGGCCTGTGTCCCGGAGCTGGGGCGGCCGGACAAGGACCTGATCCCCATTCGCGGACACCCGCCGTCTCTCGACGCGCTGCCGTCGGGATGCCATTTCGCGCCCCGCTGCACCTTCGCGCGGACCGAGTGCCGTCACCAGCCCATCGCCCTGCGGGCTCTGGGCGAGCTGAGCCGCGTGCGCTGCATTAGGGCGGAGGAGCTCGATCGATGGAATTCCTGATCGAGGCCCGGCGCATCGGGAAGGTCTTCGACCGCGCACATGGCTGGTGGCCGAGCGCACGGAGGCCCAGCGTCGCACTCGATCAAGTGTCGGTCGCTCTGGCGGTCGGTGCCAGCCTGGGGCTGGTGGGCGAGTCCGGCAGCGGGAAATCCACCCTGGCGCGTATCCTCATCGGCATCGATCGACCGACGGGAGGTGAGCTCTTGTGGGAAGGGCGCCCCACTTCCCGTTTCACGGTCGCTGACTGGCGCTCGTGCTGGCGCAAGGCACAGTACGTCTTCCAGGACGCCCAGAGCGCCCTCAATCCCCGGCACAGGCTGGGACGAATCCTGGAAGCGCCCCTCTCCAGGCTGCTCGGACTATCCCCCTCTGAGCGCCGCAAGCGCGTCGGCGTGCTCCTGGAACGGGTCGGTCTGCCACCGAGCTTTCGCGACCGCTATCCCCACGAGCTTTCGGGTGGACAGGCTCAACGCACGGTTCTCGCCCGCGCCTTGGCAGTCGAGCCGCAGGCGCTGATCCTCGACGAACCCTTATCGGCGCTCGATGTCTCCATCCAGGCGCAAATCCTGACCCTCTTGCGCGAACTACGCCGCGACCTGGACCTCACATATCTCTTCATCTCGCATGACCTGGCCGTCGTGGAACAGCTTTGCGACGAGGTGGTGGTCATGAA
>JANQGF010000192.1 GCA_028277465.1 Chromatiaceae bacterium | reverse complement strand
TGCGCTGGAAACACAAGGGGGCCAGGATCATTTTGTGCCTGCGCGCGCTGGTGCAATCGAGCGGACGCTGGGCGCAGTTCTGGGACAAGATCGATCAGTTCGGTGCACAACCGTGCTAATCTACATTACTTAGAGGCAGCACCCGGACTTGGGCCAGAAGGTCTGCGCCATCGACTCGGCGCGCACGGGATAGCGGAATTCCCGGTGCAGGTCACATTGTCGCCGCGATCGAGATCGCTGAGGTCGACGTGCTCCGGCGACGACCCGACGGGCGTGTCAGGGCCTGGGAGGATCCCTGCGAACCGACTGAGCGGCGGGATAATCTCGGAAGTTCGTCGGGCCGTCCAGCGAGACTGGCCAGTTCCAACAGTTACGCGCCCCGGTCCACCAAGATCGCTTTGGATCGGCCTTGGAACAGGTGACCGGACGGCCCATGAGGTCGGTTCGCTTCTCGGTTGTCGACGCCGTTGAGCTGACGGCTCCCCTCAGCAAGGCAGGGATCGGGCGTCTCGACGACGCAGTGATCAAGGTTCGTCAACTCTAAATCGACGTGGCCGCGCCAGCGGAAATGCCTGCAGATCTCGCCCAGCACGGCCTGCCAACCAGCGCGGTCGCGATCGATCGCCTCGCGTCGATCACCCTGTGGTGCCCCGTGATCGAGCCCGCCGGCACGCTCAATGCGTGGAGGTCTGGGTAAGGGTCTGGACATCCGGCCAAGCACAGGCCAGATTTGCCGTATTGCAAGGCCCCCTTCTCTCGGAACTGCCCGGAACTGCATCTCCAGGGCTAGGCGGCCGCCCCCCAGTGAACACCCTGGATCCCCGCGATCACCATCTGGACACCGATCACGGCCAGGATCAGACCCATCAGGCGGCTGATGACCTTGATCGCGTTCTGGCCGAGGAACCGCATCATGCCTTGGCCACCGACGAAGGCGGCCCAGGTCAGCAGGCAGATCACGGCCAGTGCACCGATGACACGGAGCAACGCCGGCACCGTGGTCTCGGCCGCGTAGCTCATGGCCGTCGCAATGGTCCCGGGCCCGGCCAGGATCGGCATCGCCAACGGCGAGATGGCGACGCCGAGGGCGGCCTCGCGGCTCGCCTCATTGTCGTCGCTGCTCGGCGTGTGGACTGCCGACTCCTGGCCCTGGAGCAGATGATAGCCCACGAGCCCGACCAGCAGACCCCCGGCGATGCGGAAGGCCGGCAGCGTGATACCGAATAGTGCGAAGATCTCCCGCCCGAAGACCGAGAACACGGATACGATGACGAAGGCCAACAGCACGGCCCGCAGCGCGACACTGCGCCGCGTGGCAGCGTTCATACCCTCCGTGAGGCCGATGAACAGTGGGGCGTTGGCGATCGGATTCATGATGGCGAAGAATGCCATCAATACAGTGGTGAAATGCACCGCGGGATGATCCATGTCTTACCTCGTTGTGGATCGATAACAGGATCCGGTGTGGCTACCGCGCAACGCGCGGGGCGTGATCATCGCTTCCGGGGGCGACTGCGCGGCCCAGGGGACCGGATCGGTGCCTGTGGTGGCTGGGCGAAGACTGCCGATGTCTCTTGCGTGGGTCAACTTCAGGGGTCACGAGGTCAGGCCTTGCGATCACGCTCGTTTCGATTGGGCTGGGAGGCCCGCCACAGGATCAGTCCCGCGCTCAGAGCGGCGTACGGCTCGGGAGACAGTGGAGGAGTGTACGCGGAAATGGTCGGCGATCTCCTGCACGGTGTAGACACCGGCCTGAAGGGCCTGCGCCATCGTCTCGGCGCGCAGGGGAGAGCGGCGGGCCAACTCGGCGAGGGCTCCGGCCAGCGCTCGGTGCTGGGCACGAGGACTCGCGCACATGTACTCCGCGGGCCTGGGCGGCATGCCGTGGCGGTGCACGAACACCTCGCGCCCGAGAACGAACGAATGGCGGGTAGTGCTCCAGATCCGTTGGATTATTGTATCCCGAAATTCAATATCGATTATTTGTGTGGAAAATACAACAGACCTGGAACACCACCCGTCGGTCATGACGCCGTCTCCGCTCAGCTCCATCAAGTGGTCTGGTCCGCACGGCGGACCCAACACTTCTTACACTCCATGGCGATGAAGTCGCGACGAGCCACAAAGCCGTCTGCATCCGAAAGCGCCGACGGCGCAAACGGACCTCGTCCAGAACCGAGGACTGGTTTAGCATGGCCCCACGAGCCAGGATCGATACCCAAAGCCGAGCGTCCCATAGATGGCCCGCCCCTGCCCGGATGGCCCCGCCGAGACCCTCTTCATCTCCGACCTCCATCTGTCAGCGGAGCGCCCGGAGACCGTGGCGCTCTTTCTGTCGTTTCTCGCCGGCCGCGCCCAGCGCGCGAGCCGGCTCTACATCCTTGGCGACCTCTTCGACGCCTGGATCGGGGACGACGACATGGCACCGCCCCACCCCGAGGTGTGCTCGGCGCTGCGCCGTCTGACCGCCTCCGGGACCCAGTGCGCCCTGATGCACGGCAACCGCGATTTCCTGATCGGGCGTGCCTTCAGCCGCACAACCGGCTGCACCCTGCTGCGGGACCCTACCCTGGCGCATTTCGACCGGGAGCCGACATTGCTGATGCACGGTGACCTGCTCTGCACCCAAGACCTCGCTTACCAGCGCTTCCGCCGCCGCATCCGCAACCCGATCGTGCGGCACCTCTTCCTCTGGCGGTCCTTGGCGAGCCGGCGGGCGCTCGCCGCGGACTATCGCCGCCGCAGCGGGGCGGCAACCGCCGACAAGCCGGATCAGATCATGGACGTGGATGAGAGGACGGTCGCCCGATATCTGCAGCGATTCGGGGCCAGGCGGCTGGTCCATGGACACACCCACAGACCGGCCGAGCACGCACGAGCGATCGACGGGCGACTGATGGTGCGCTCGGTGCTCGCCGATTGGCACCCAGATGGTGGGGAGGTGCTGGTGCATACGCCCGGCGAATGGCACCGAGAACCAGTGCTCGCCGGCGAACCCTCTGGAGCCCCGTTGGCGAGGCGAGAGTGAAAAAGCAGCCGCAGCGACAGGGTGTGTGTCTGCCGTTGCGGCCTAATTGGCTTGCTGCCCGAATGACGGCTCCGAATCAGGACCGCTGGTCAGCGGTTCAACCCTCTTCGGGGCCGGTCAAAGGTTTGGAGGGAGGCGTGCCCGCACCGTTGCGGTTGACGAGCAGGATGAGGAAGCCGCCACAGAGGGCGACGGCCGAGATCCCCATGATGGTGAGTGCGTCGAAGCTCATGCATGCGTCTCCGAATGCCGTGGGATAGAACAACTGCTCCCTGACCCTCTGAATACGGCGACCTGCCCGGCAAGTCGGCCGAGGGCCGCGGCCTCGATCCGCGGGTCTGGAAGCATCTTGCATCAAGGGCGTGAATAGAGTATTTCGGTAGCCGCTAATGTTGTAACAAATTGTTTCGGCGCCCCAGGAGCCTGTCCGACTTAGGCTGAATCGGCTGCGGAAGCGGGAGAAGGGTCCCTTTCGCCCCGGTCTTTCGTTACATAGAACCCACGATGCGCCTCGAAACCGGAACGAAATGGCCTCGCTCTCCCACTTCCTCGCGTCGATCCCCCTAAGTCGGACAGGCTCCTAAACGCCGGAGCGGAGCCCCCCTTCGACATGCCTGATGACCCCATGCGAATCCTGGTCGTCGACGACGACGCGGAGCTGCGTGCGCTCCTGAGCCACTATCTCGCGCGCCAGGGCTTCGCCGTCTCCGGCGCCGAGGATGGCCATGCCATGGATGCCTGGCTGGACCACCATGAGACCGACCTCATCATCCTGGATCTGATGTTGCCCGGCGAGGACGGCCTGACCCTGACCCGGCGGCTGCGCACCCAGACCGACGTGCCGATCATCATGCTCTCGGCGCGGGGTGACGACGTGGATCGGATCGTCGGCCTGGAGGTCGGCGCCGACGACTATCTGCCCAAGCCATTCAACCCGCGCGAGCTCTTGGCACGGATCCGCGCCGTCATGCGACGTCGCACGCCGAGCCCAAGGGGCGACCAGCCGGAGGACGAGGAGGTCATTCACTTCGGACCCTATCGCTTGGACTTGGCCCAGCATGAGCTGCGTCGAGGCGATCAGACCATCTGGCTCACCTCGGGCGAGTTCGATCTCTTGCGGGTGCTGGCCGAGCACCCGGATCGCGTGCTCGACCGCGACCGTCTGTTGGACCTGCTCAAGGGGTATGAGCGCTCCCCCTTCGACCGCAGTATCGACGTCCAGATCGCACGACTGCGGGCCAAGATCGAGCCCGAGACCAAGCATCCACGCTTCATCCGAACCATCTGGGGCAAGGGCTATATGTTTACGCCCGCGGGCGATGCATGAGACTCGGGTGGCAGCCGATCCCGGCAACCCTCTTCGGCCGCGCGCTGCTGACCCTGATCATCACCTTCGGGCTCTTCGCGCTCGTGACCTTCAGCGCCATCCTCTACTATGCCCTGGTCCCGGTCGCCCAACGCTCCGCGGTGGACCTGGCGAGCATCATGGTGCTCTCGGCGCGGACACTGCAGCAACTGCCGCCGCATCTGCGCGACGAGTACCGCGCCCGACTGGCCAGCGAGTACCAGATCCGGCTCGCCGAGGAACGCCCACTGACGAACCCGAACCGCTTCTTCTTCCCCTATCTGCGCCAGGTGGAACAGGCGCTGACCCAACACCTCGGCCGGCCGGTCGAGATGGTCACTAGCCTGGCGAATGGGGAGCGCTGGTTCTGGGTGGCATTGGAGGTGGACGGCGAGACGCTCTGGACCGGATTTCCCCGCGGTCGTGTCGGGACCCGCCCCTTGCAGGCCCTGTCGGTCATCTTCGGGGTCGCCGCGCTCCTGATCCTGGTCACCACGGCCATCCTGGCAGGACGGGTCACTCAGCCGCTCAAACGGCTCTCGGCGGCGGCCGAACAGGTCGCGCTCGGCAACTCGCCGAACCCGCTGCCGGAGACGGGGCCCGCCGAGCTGGCCAACCTGGCCCGTCAATTCAACGAGACCAGCCGTCAGATCCGCGAGCTCCTCGCGAATCGCACCATGCTCTTGGCAGGGATCTCCCACGACCTTCGGACCCCGCTGACCCGGCTGCGGCTCGCGGTGGCCATGTTGCCCGACGATACGGCAGGCGCGCTCGTCGCGCGCATGGAGCGCGACATCGAGGAGATGAATGCCCTGATCACACAGGCGATCGAGTTCGGTAAGACCCTGGGGGCCGGACGGCGCGAGGAGGTGGACCTCGGCGCACTGGTGGAGGACCTGGTCGCAGGCCGGCCTCGCATCATCTGGCAGCGTGGGCCTGCCTGCCCCTATCGGGTGGACACCCTGGCCCTGCGTCGCATCGTCGGCAATCTGCTGGAGAATGCATTGCGCTACAGCCAGGACCTGGTCGAGGTCTATCTCGATTGCAAGTCATCGCAACCCGTGCTCTTCGTCCTCGACCGGGGGCCGGGGATCCCGGAGGCCGAGCGCGAGGCGGTACTGAGACCCTATTACCGGCTGGAGGGCTCACGCAGCCGCCGAACCGGCGGCAGCGGTCTGGGACTCTCGGTGGCCCATCAGCTCGCGCTCGCCAACCAGATGGAGCTGCGTTTGGGCCTGCGCCGCGGCGGCGGAACCGTCGCCAGCGTGCGGCTACCGCAAGTCGAGACGGGCACCACCACCCCGCCCGCCGGGCGAACTGTTGACTGAGGGGCGCCGGGTGCCTAAATTCCAGATCGACACCCCCACCACCGGAGCATTCCACGATGCTGCAGCCAGGCGACCAGGCCCCTGTCTTTTCGTTGCCCAACGCCGATATGGAGCGGGTCAATCTGGAGGATGTGATCGGCCACCGCAACTGCATCATCTATTTCTACCCGAAGAACGATACCCCCGGCTGCACCATGGAGGCGCTCGAATTCACGGATCTCTATTCCGAGTTCGAGGCCGCGGAGACCGAGGTGATCGGGATCAGCCGAGACACTTGTAGTAGTCACGGCCATTTTCGCGATAAATATGGCCTGACCGTGCACCTGCTCGCGGATACCGACGGCGAGGCCTGCGAGGCCTACGGAGTCTGGCGCGAGAAGGAGGCGCACGGCGAGAAGCGCATGGGGATCATGCGATCGACCTTCGTCGTCGACAAGGCCGGACTGATCCGTCATGCCCTCTACGATATCAAGCCCAAAGGCCATGCGGCCCAGGTGCTGCGGCTCGCGCAAGCACTCTAGGGTCACGGCCGTTCGTCATTCCTCGGGTGAAGCTGCGCGGATACATTCTGCTTTTTCTGCTGGTGTTTGGACTCACACCGCTCATCTTGGCGGTGGTGATCAATCTGCCTTTGGTTCTCGACCGCACCGCGCTCTTCTATCAGCGGGCCTATCTGCAGAATCTGCGCGCCGACTTCCGCGACCTGGATCAGCATCTCGCCAGCCGCCATGAGATGATCCGCCTGCTCTCCAAGCTGCCCGAGCCGGGCCTGATCCTGGGTCAGCAAGGGGATGCCGATCAGATCGATCTGTCCCGGGCCCGCTATACGGCTTGGATCAACCAGATCCTGGCCGACCAGCGCGACGTCATCCAGATCCTCTTCGTCGGCGACGACGGGATGGAACGCTTCTGGCTCGCCCGCGACGCCCATAGCCAGGAATGGCGACCCACCCCACAGCCGCCGCAGGTCCCGAACCGGCAGTTCCTGCTCGCCGGTCTCGAGCTCCAGCCTGGTGCGGTCATGGTGAGCCGAATCCGTATCGACCCCGAGTCCGGGGCCGAGGATCCACGTCAGCTGATGACGCTCAATCTCTTGAGCCGGATTGGCGGCGACCAGGCCAAGGACGCCCGGGGCGTAGTGGTCTTGACCATCGACGTCGGTGGATTGGCCCAATTCTATCGGGATACGCTCTGGGTCAACCATGACGGCAGCTATCTGCGCCCCGGCCAGCCGGCCAGCGGCAAACCCGAGGCCTTCGAGGCGCTCCCCGGGCTCGCCGACATCTTCGCCGAGGGCAAATTGGCGCTCTGGAAGGGCCGCCAGGGCCGACAACTGCTCTGGGTACCCATGTTCCTGACCGAGGACGGAGTACCACTCTGGGTCGGTCGAGCCGTGGACCCCTCGCCCATCGACGCCTTTCGCGACGCGCTGATGCTGCGGGTGCTCTCGATCGTCTTCCTTCTCGTCGTCGTGGTCATGATCCTCGCGCGCTGGATCGCCGCGCGGGCCGAGCACTTCGGACAGGAGCTCACCGGCGGCATCGGCCAGATCCTGCGCAACGGCAGCCCACTGCGCTTTCGCTGGCGCGGGCCGAGCGAAATCCACGAGCTCGGCGCACAACTCACGGCGCTGGCCGAGACGCATGCGGAACACCTGCGTGCGGCCAGGGCGCATACCCGGGAGCTGGAACGATCGAACCGCTACAAGTCAGAGTTCCTGGCCAATGTCAGCCACGAGTTGCGCACCCCGCTGAACTCGATCCTGCTGCTCTCCAAGATGCTCGCCGCCGAGACCAGTGGCCTCAACCCGGCCCAACGCCGCCAGGCCCAGGTGATTCACGAGGCGGGACGCGATCTGCGAACCATGATCGACAACATCCTCGACATCTCCCGGATCGAGGCCGGACACGTCAACGTGACGCTGGATTGGGTGGAGCTGGGCCCCATGCTCGAAGAGCTGATCGAGCTGGTCGGGCCGATGTTGGCCGACAAACCCGTGGAGCTGACCTTGACGATCGACCCAGAGGCCGAATCGCGTCTCTACACCGACCGCGAGAAGCTGCGGCAAATCCTCAAGAACTTCCTGTCGAACGCCGTCAAGTTCACCGACCAAGGCCGGGTCAGCCTCCAGGTCGATGCGCGCCCCGACCAGGCCAGGCCGGTTGCATTGAGTGTGATCGACACCGGGATCGGCATTCCGAACGACAAACAAGCGATCATCTTCGAGGCCTTCCAGCAGGCGGATGGCTCCACCAGACGCCGCTACGGTGGTACCGGGCTCGGACTCTCCATCAGCCGCGAGCTGGCGACCCTGCTGGGCGCGCGGATCGAGGTGGAGAGCACCCCTGGCGCGGGCGCGCGTTTCTCCCTCCTCATGCCTCGTTCGGCCGACAGGGCCGCGCACCCGATGGTGACAGGGCCCGTTGCAGACGAACCCGCACCCCTACCGGTGGCTGGCGTCGAGACCGAGATCGAGCCGAGGCCGGCGCTGGGTCCCGCACCCACCCTCGGCGATCAATGGGTCCTCATCATCGAGCGCGACGTCAAGACCCTGGTCCAGCTGACATCTGACTTGTCACGCCTTGGCCTGCGGGTCCAGACGGCGGCCGACCTGGACGAGGCGCTGGAGACCCTGCAAGAAGAGG
>JANQGF010000170.1 GCA_028277465.1 Chromatiaceae bacterium | reverse complement strand
CTTCGACAAAGGGGTTCATCGTTCGGCTCCGGTGCTGGGACGGCTACCAAGAACGATAGTCGATCGAGCCTGTTTGGTTCCGGCTTCGCCGGGTTAGGCGATTGCCGGAAATGTTCATACCAGATGGCGCCGGATTGAGGCTCGCCTTCAAGGAGCGCCACCAGGAGCACCGCCGGGCGATGTGACTGGTGGCGCGACACCGAAGGCGGGCGTCAAGACAAGTCAGATGGTATGAACATTGACAGAAATCGCCTTAGTAATGATTCAGAAACAACCTACACACCGTAGTTGGGCAAAGCGGAGCGTGCCCAATAAGGGCGGCTCAAGTTGCACCACTTGTTTCTGAATCGTTCCTTAGAGCCGCCGGCTCACCCGTGGGGCCAGAAAGCACGGATCCCCGCGACCCCTTGCGCGCCCCATTGGATCGCCGCGTCCAGATCCGAGGGGAGCAGCCCGCCCAAGGCATAGACCGGCAATCGCGCAGGCTCCACCAGCTCGGCGAAGCCTCTCCAGCCGAGTGGCACGGCGTGGGGGTGGCTCGCGGTCGGCTTCACGGGCGAGAGCAGCGCGTAGTCGAGCCCGAGCCAAGCCGCCCGCTCCAGCTCGACCGCGTCGTGACAGGAGGCGCCGACCAATTCGGTCGGCGCGCCAGGTCGCTCCTCCAGATCCAGAAGCGTCCGCGCGGCGAGGTGCAGGCCGTGACGGGGGACGACCGAGACCCGACGGGGCGCGCGGTTGAGCAGCAACCGCGCCCCCCGCTCCTCGCAGAGCGCGTGGACCGCCTCGGCCAGGGCCGCATAAGCGCGGTCGTCCAGCGCGTGCGCACGCAGCTGCACGAGCCGGATCCCCGCATCCAGTGCCCGGGCCAGGCGTAACAGGAAAGTGTCCGAGCACCTGGGGTCCGGACCCGTGATCAGGAGCCGTTGCGGCAGACGCAGGGCGCTGATCACGGGTCGATCCGCCGCCGGAAAGGCAGCCGGATCCATGGCCTCCGGCTCCATCCAGGCGAGCGGTTGGCCCTCGCGGCCGGCCGGGACACCCAGATAGGCATCCACCCGGCACACATCGAGCAAGACATGGCGGTCGCCATACTGGTGCTGGACGCGAATCAGTGGTCGGCTGGACCGGACCTGGACACCGAGCTCTTCGTCCAACTCGCGCGCGAGCCCCTGCTCGGGCGACTCGTCGGGCTCCAGCTTACCGCCCGGAAACTCCCACAGGCCGCCCTGATGGACGTGATCCGGGCGGCGGGTGACGAGAATGCGGCCGGCGCGATCGGCGATGGCCCCAGCCATCACATGGATCCACTTCCCGCTAGACATCCCGAGGCCATCGATCGCAGAGCGCCCAGGGTCTCCACTCGGCCGCGGCCAACCAGGCTAACTTGAAAGACCGAGGATAGGCATCGCGACTGCGCAAATAATCCGCGGCCCAGGCGGCAATCGCCACGATGGTCGGGCAGATGCCTCGTCCCGGACGCGCCTCAAGTACGATACTCGGCATTGATACGGACATAGTCGTAAGAGAGGTCGCAGGTCAGCACCTCGGCGCGGGCGGAGCCGCGGCCCAGCGCGATCCGGATCGGGATCTCGGGCTTGACCATGACGGCGGCACCCGCCTCCTCGGTGTAACCCGCTGACCGCCCGCCCGACTCGACGATCAGGACTCGGTCCAAATGGATCCGGACCCGTTCGATGTCGACATCCGGGATGCCGGCCCGACCCACGGCGGCCAGGATCCGGCCCCAGTTGGGGTCGGAGGCGAAGAGCGCGGTCTTGACCAAGGGTGAATGTGCAACCGTGTAGGCGACCCGCCGGGCCTCCTCGCGCGTCCGGGCCTCCTCGACGGCGACCCTCACCAGCTTGGTGGCCCCCTCGCCGTCGCGCACGATGGCCGTCGCCAGTTCCTGACAGACCGACTCCACGGCCGCCTGGAGCGCACTCAAGGCCCCGCCAGCGGCATCCTGGATCGGCGGATTGCCCAATGCGCCGGTGGCGACCAGCACAGAGGCGTCATTGGTCGAGGTGTCGCCATCGATCGTGATGGCGTTGAACGAGCCCTCCAGGGCCCCTTTCAGACAGGCCTGCAGGGGCCCAGGTGCGACCGTGGCATCGGTGGCCAGGAAGGCGAGCATGGTCGCCAGATCCGGGCAGATCATGCCGGCGCCCTTCGCGATTCCGGTCAGGGTCGCCAGCCGACCGTCGAGCTCGAATCGGCGCGACACCAGCTTGGGGACGCGATCGGTGGTCATGATGGCACGCGCCGCGGCCGGCCAAGCGCCGGGTTCGAGCCGCTCCAGGGCGCCTGGAAGGGCCGCCGTCATGCGTGCGACCGGCAATGGCTCACCGATCACACCGGTCGAGAAGGGCAGGACCTCCTCGGGCCGACATCCGGCCAGACCGGCGAGCGCCTCGCAGGAGGAGCGGGCGTCGTCCAGCCCCGCCCGGCCGGTGCCCGCGTTGGCGTTGCCGGCATTGACCAGGAGATAACGCGGCGTCGCAGAGGCCAGATGACGTTTGGCCAACGCAACCGGCGCCGCGCAGAAGGCGTTGCGGGTGAAGGCCGCCGCACACTGGCTCCCTGTCCGCAATTCGAACACCGCGAGATCGTCGCGCCCCTGGTAGCGGATCCCGGCGGCGACCGCGGCCAGACGCAGACCCGAGACCGACTCGAACGGCAGCTCGGATTCGTCCATGTCCGCTAGCTCGCCCTCCCGTGACATTGCTTGTACTTCTTCCCGGATCCGCAAGGACAGGGCTCGTTACGACCGATCTTGCGGCCTTCACGGACATAGGGCTGTTGCGGCGTCTCGCCCGAGGCCCGAGCGACCCGCTCCCGCTCTTGGTCCGGCTTTGCGGGGGCATCGAAGCCACGAAAGACCTCGTGTTTGAACTCGAAATGGCGGTCCTGGGCCGGGGTCGGGGCGAACCCGGGCGGCGGCTCGGGGGACACCGTTTGACCGGAGACGCCCTCTGGAACCTGGACCTGTAACTTCGCCAGGGTGACCACGACATCCTGCTTGATGCTATCGAGCATCGCCGAGAACATCTGGAATGCCTCGCGCTTGTATTCTTGCTTGGGATTCTTCTGGGCATAACCGCGCAGATGGATACCCTGCCGGAGATAGTCCATGGCCGCGAGATGGTCCTTCCATTGGGTGTCCAGGGTCTGCAGCATCACGGCCTTCTCGATCTGGCGCATGTTCTCGGGTCCGATGATCGTCTCCTTCTCCCGATAGGCGCCGACCAGGGTGTCTTGGATCCGCGCGCGCAGGCTCTCCTCGTGCAGCTCATCGTCCTCGTCCAACCAGGCTTGGATCGGCCAGTCGCCGCCGAAATCGCCGCCGAACGCCTCGCTCAGTCCGGCGACATCCCATTGCTCCTCCAGGCTCTCGGGCGGGATGTAGGAATCGATGAGCCGCTTGAGCACATCCTGGCGCATGGCGACCACGGTGTCCGAGACATCCGTGCTGTCCATCAGATCGCGCCGCTGGCGATAGATCACCTGACGCTGATCATTGGCGACGTCGTCATACTCGAGCAGCTGCTTGCGGATATCGAAGTTGCGCCCCTCCACCTTGCGCTGGGCGTTCTCGATCGCCTTGGTCACCCAAGGGTGCTCGATCGCCTCACCCTTCTCCATGCCGAGACGCTGCATCATCTTGCCGACCCGGTCCGAGGCGAAGATACGCATCAGGTTGTCTTCGAGCGACAGATAGAAACGCGATGACCCGGGGTCGCCCTGACGGCCGGAGCGACCACGCAACTGGTTGTCGATCCGACGCGACTCGTGCCGCTCGGTGCCGACCACATGCAGACCCCCGGCACCCACGACCTGGGCATGGCGCCCCTTCCAGTCCGCGCGGATCGCGTCCCGATCGGCGTCGGGACCCGCCGCGTCCAGCTCGGCCTCCAGATTGCCGCCGAGCACGATGTCGGTGCCACGTCCGGCCATGTTGGTCGCGATCGTCACTGCCCCCGGCCGGCCGGCCTGGGCGATGATGCCCGCCTCGCGTTCGTGCTGTTTGGCGTTCAGCACCTCGTGCGGGATCTGCTCTGCCTTGAGCAGGCCCGAGACCAGCTCCGAGGTCTCGATCGAGGCGGTCCCCACCAGCGCCGGCTGACCGCGCTTCACACAGTCGTGGATGTCCGCGATGATCGACTGGTACTTCTCCTCCTGGGTCAGATAGACTAGATCGCCGCGGTCATCGCGGATCATCGGCTGATTGGTCGGGATGACGGCCACCTCCAGACCATAGATCTGTTGGAACTCGTAGGCCTCGGTATCGGCGGTTCCCGTCATGCCCGAGAGCTTGGGATAGAGCCGGAACAGATTCTGGAAGGTGATGGAGGCCATCGTCTGGTTCTCGGGCTGGATGGCGACCCCCTCTTTCGCCTCCACCGCCTGGTGCAGACCCTCCGACCAGCGCCGCCCAGGCATGGTGCGACCGGTGAACTCGTCGACGATGATGACCTGACCGTCGCGCACGATGTACTCGACGTTCCTCTGAAAGAGGGCATGAGCGCGCAACGCCGCATAGACATGGTGCATGAGCACGATGTTGCTCGGGTCGTAGAGCCCATCGCCCTCCTCGAGCAGACCGATCTCGACCAGCATCCGCTCTACATTCTCATGACCCTCTTCGCTCAGGTAGACCTGGCGGAGCTTCTCGTCGACCGAGTAGTCGCCGGGGCCGAAATCCGGCTGACCCTCCTCGTTGGTGATGGGGGGTTGACGCTTGAGCCGGGGGATCAGGCCGTTGATCTGCTTGTAGAGATCCGTGCTGCCCTCGGACGGCCCCGAGATGATGAGGGGGGTGCGGGCCTCGTCGATCAGGATGGAGTCGACCTCATCGACGATGGCATAGAAGGGATCGCGCTGGACACGCTGCTCGGGCGTGAAGGCCATGTTGTCGCGCAGATAATCGAAGCCGTACTCGTTGTTGGTGCCGTAGGTGATATCGGCTGCGTAGGTCTCGCGGCGGGTCACCGGTCTGAGATAACGGTGGCCCTGGCCCTCGGGCGGTTCATGATCCGGGTCGTATTGATACGAGGCCATGTCGGGCCCCAGACCGCCGGATGAATTGATGACCCCGACGGACAGCCCGAGGGCATGATAGATACGGCCCATCCAGACGGCATCGCGACGCGCCAGATAGTCGTTGACGGTGACCACATGGACACCCTTGCCCGGCAGGGCGTTGAGATAGGCGGACAGGGTGGCGACCAGGGTCTTGCCCTCACCGGTCCGCATCTCGGCGATCTTGCCCTGGTGCAAGACCATACCGCCCACCATCTGGACATCGAAATGCCGCATGCCGAGCACGCGCTTTCCGGCCTCGCGCACGACCGCGAATGCCTCTGGGAGCAGGCTCTGCAGATCGACACCGTCGGCCAAACGCGCGCGAAATTCGGTCGTTCGCGCGGCCAGCGCCTGATCCGACAGTTGCGACACTTGGGGCTCGAGCGCGTTGATTCGCGCGACGGATTTCATCAACGTCTTGACGAGCCGTTCGTTGCGACTGCCGAAGATCTTTTTGAACAGACGATTAACCATCGGTTGAGTTTCGTGACCTGTCGGATAAATCTGCGAATCATACTGGATTTTCATGACAGAGTTTGCAGGCCACTCGTCTCTTCTTTGTCTCTTCCCAACCCATGGGCTGCGGATTCACGAGTGTGACGGGACGCGGAGCGCGGGCGGAGGTGCCAAGGGTCTCAGAACCGGCTGCTCGGGCTCCGACCCCTGTCTCGACGGCTGCTGGCAGGCGAATCTGATTTCCTGGTATCGCAGGATATGCTTGTTCGTTCGGACCGCTGCGCAGCCGACCGGCGGCCAGCTTCCGACCGCGCCGCGCGGGACGGTTACCTTGGAACAGCACCCCAGCCGCTCGATTTGGTGGGAGCGGCGCCTCGCCGCGACGAGCCTGCAAACTGCTGCGGCTCTTGTTCCATGCTCCGG
>JANQGF010000058.1 GCA_028277465.1 Chromatiaceae bacterium | reverse complement strand
CACCAGTCACATCGCCCGGCGATGCTCCTGGTGGCGCTCCTTGAAGGCGAGCCTCAATCCGGCGTCATCTGGTATAAACATTTCCGGCAATCGCCTTAGGGATGCTTCGGGGTCTGATACTCGGCCTCTTTCTGGAACTTTTCCCAAATGACGTCGTATCCAACATACCCCTTCTCATTGGGCTGCTTCTGACGGGTTACGAAAAATCGGCTGTGGCCGTCGGGAACCTTGGGACGGGTCTTTTTTTGCTCGCTCATAAGACACCTTTATACTTAGGAAGCCAATGTAGCTACTGCAGGAGATAACAGAAGAAAACTATCGCGGCGGAGCGACGCTGTCAAGCCTTCGCGAAGGAAGGCAACCGAAATGAAAGCAAAATGTGTTTTCCTGGATGGCGTCGAATGATGTTTTCCCCGCGATTAGCCAAAATCATCAGGTCATCACGATGATTGTCATTTCTAAAGGCGGAAGGCTTTTCAGGGCTTGAATAATGCCGTGTCACCCGGGCCTTTGACCCTGAAAAATAGACTTGAGCGAGTTGAACAACAGAGTAATCCCGGGTGCGGGCTTGCGCCTCCTTTCGCAGACCAGTCCCCATCGCTGTCGGCGCTCTGTCATCCATTCCTGCTTGTATCGGTCATTGCCGGTCAGAAAATCAATCTCGTCAACTTCGTCGATATCGATAGCATGTTCCATCAGGTATGCGGTAAGAATGGAACCTGGTGAATAGTGTTTCCACGACTCATCGTAGGCCAGCCTGAAGATACTGGCCTTGCGATGCGCCACAAGCCAAAGCTGGCCCGCCGCAGGATGTCCGCCGATATAGAGGATGGCGAGTCGCAACCACCCTGTGTCCGAGAAGTTGCGTGCGAGCCCTTCGACGAAACCGGGAACGGTTTCATTTGCTTTCCAGCTGGCTTTGTAGACGGCCTTATAGTCTTTTATTGCCCGTTCGAGCTGCTCGCCGGCAAAGAGACGTATGTCGAAGCCATGCTCACGCTGGAGCTTGCGGCGTTTCCGGCCTATGGTATTTCGTACTCTGGCAGGGCGAGCGGCCATGTATTCGGCATAAGACTGTCCTTGCAAGCGATGGACCCAGTTGTAGAAGCGTGAAAGGCGATGGCAGGAGAATCCGGCTGACTCCATTGCCCGTTGCAAGCTGTCGATATTTCGGTCGTAATCGGAGATCGGCTCCAAGCGCAAGATGAGGAAAGGCAGTTTAAGCAAGCCCTCGGCCAAGCAGGTGGCGACCTGCTGCTGGTCGTCATCCGCAAGCAGGAAGGTGTACAGAGGCGTGTAATGGTTTACGAGGGAGTATAGGTTTTCGTTGGTCCTCCGGATCAGCGGCAGTATTGCCAGCACGCTGTCTTTCTCGACGACGCAGGCCAGCAACAGGCACTGGTCAGCGTTGAGCGCGGTTGCAGTGAAATTATCGAACCATGGTCGGGAGAAAAACACGCTGTCACTTGCGCGCTTTGCGAAGAGCGCGTTGGCGCTGCTCGGTAGCTGATCCCAGTTGGTGTAACAGACAAAATGCATAGACCGAGGCGCGGTTCAGGATGAGCCGCTCATGCATCGCGGATGAAGGCGGAAGTAGAAATGACCTTTCTCGCTTCATGCGACCGCACCCCAAGTGCGCGCCCCGCGCCGCGTTCGGCGACGTTGGGGCATGTTGGAATCAGTCGACGATTCCGCCTCGTTGCGCCTTGCCTGCCACGGCGCGGAACGCACCCTGGGGGCCGCCTAACCGCCGTTTCTTAAACCGCGTCCAGAGCGAGATGCGTAGTCTTCATTTTGTGCTTGGCTTTGGGGGGGTTCATCGACATTGCTGGAGACGCGGTTTAAATTTTATATTTTTTAATCTCTTAAACCGCGACAGCGCCGATGCTTGTCATGGCTGCCAAGGCCGATCCAAATCAAAGAACTTCGCATACCGCGCTAGGCGCGGTTTAGGTTCAATAACTGCAAGGGCGACCTCGTGTCGCGCTGGGGAGCGAAGCGAGGGCCGGGATGGCCGGCGCCATCGGCCTCTCGCTAGTCGAGGATCTCCGCCTTCTCGATGATCACGTCCTCGACGGGAACATCCTGATGACCGTGACGGTCGCCGGTGCTGACGCCCTTGATGGAAGTGACCGTCTGCATGCCGTCGGTCACGCGGCCGAAGACGCAGTAGCCCCAGCCGTCCTGTCCCGGGTGGTCCAGGAAGCTGTTGTCGGAGACATTGATGAAGAATTGGGAGGTGGCTGAATGGGGGTCGGTGGTGCGCGCCATGGCGAGGGTGCCGGTCAGGTTCTTGAGCCCGTTCTTGGCTTCGTTCTCGATCGGACGGTGTGTCGGCTTTTGGACGAAATCTTGGGAGAAACCACCACCCTGGATCATGAAGCCGTCGATGACACGGTGGAAGAGGGTGCCGTCATAGTAACCGTCGCGGACGTATTGCTCGAAATTGGCGCTGGTCTTGGGGGCCTTGTCGGCGTCCAGTTCGATCAGGATGTCGCCATGGTTGGTGGTGAGTTTGATCATGTCTTGGCTCCGGACTCGGGCCGCGCCGAGCAGCGGTGAGCAACCGCCCGAGTGGTGTTGAATCGGTCACTCCATGTTACGTACTTCGCTTCGGCCGTGAAAGGCGCGTTAACCCTGGATTCCATGCCTTTGTTACCATAAGTGCCTCGTCTTCGGTCATCTTGGATCAACTCGTCGCGATGCTTCAGATCTATAACAGCCTGACCCGCAAGAAAGAAGGCTTCCGGTCCATCGAGCCTGGTCGGGTCCGCATGTATGTGTGCGGTATGACCGTCTACGACTACTGTCACCTGGGGCACGCGCGGGTGATGGTGGTGTTCGACCTGGTCTACCGTTATCTGCAGGCCTCGGGCTACGAGGTCACCTATGTGCGCAACATCACCGACATCGACGACAAGATCATTCGGCGTGCGGCCGAGCAGGGCGAGCCCTTCCTGGAGCTGACCGAGCGGTTTATCCAGGCTATGCATGAGGACGCCGAGGCGCTCGGGGTTCTGCCGCCGACCCAGGAGCCGCGTGCCACCCAGCACATGGAGCAGATCCTGGGGATGGTTCAGGTCCTGCTCGAGAAGGGATACGCCTATGTCGCCGAGAACGGCGATGTCTACTATGCCGTTGGCCGATTCCCAGGCTATGGCACGCTCTCCGGCAAGGATCCACGCGATTTGCGGGCAGGGTCAAGGGTCGAGGTCGGCGAGGCCAAGCGTGATCCACTGGATTTCGCCCTCTGGAAGGCCGCTAGACCCGGCGAGCCGGCGTGGGATTCGCCCTGGGGACCCGGGCGGCCGGGTTGGCACATCGAATGTTCTGCGATGAGCACCTGCGCCCTTGGCAACCACTTCGACATCCATGGCGGTGGAGCGGATCTGCAGTTTCCCCATCATGAGAACGAGATCGCCCAGTCCGAGGGCGCCACTGGCGAGACCTTCGTCAATATCTGGATGCACAATGGATTCGTGCGGGTGAACGAGGAGAAGATGTCCAAGTCGCTGGGCAACTTCTTCACCGTCCGCGAGATTCTGGAAGGCTACCGTGCCGAAGAGGTCCGCTATTTCATCCTGACCAGCCACTACCGCAGCCCGCTGAATTATGACGAGGGGCAGTTGCGCAACGCACGCGGCGCCTTGACTCGGCTCTATACCGCCTTGCGCGGTCTGGCGGCGGCCGAGCCGGCGGGCGGCGAGGCCTTCCATCGCCGCTTCGCCGCGGCCATGGACGATGACTTCAACACGCCCGAGGCGTTGGCCGTGCTCTTCGATCTGGCGCGCGAGGTCAACCGGTTGCGCGCCGACGACGCGGCCCGCGCAGCCGCACTGGGCGCCGAGTTGCGTCGTTTGGGAGGGGTGCTTGGCATCCTGCAGGCAGATGCCGAGGAGTATTTGCGTGGTGGCGTCGCCAATGGCGGGCTGGCCGATGTGGAGATCGAGTCTCTGATCGAGCGGCGGATGGCGGCCCGGGCGGCGAGGGACTGGGCCGAGGCCGATCGCATTCGGGATGAGCTCAGCGCGGCCGGCGTGCTGCTCGAAGATGGCGCGAATGGCACGACCTGGCGCCGCGCATCCTGAGGCCTCATGCCTCCTGTCTCGTGAATCGGGCGAGGGTCGGAGTCGCTGATGCGCAAGGCTCGACCTGGACCCCGGGAGACAAGTAACGGCATTGGTCGCGATGCCGATGTGGCCGGTCGAGGTACCCTTCCGGAGGAGTGCCAGGGTGCGCTCTGCGTCGAGGTCGTCCGCAAGATGGACGAGACCTATGCGGATCTGATGCGCTACCAGATCGAGCTGGAGGAGAAGAACAGCGCGCTCGAGGCGGCCCATCAATTCATCTCGAGCGTCCTGGCCTCGATGACGGATGTGCTCATCGTCTGCGATATCGAGGGTCGGGTCGAGGAGGTCAACCCGGCCTTGGAGCGGCTGACCGGTCAGCTCGAAGAGACCTTGATCGGGCGGTCGTTTCAATCCCTGCTGACCCCCGATTGCCGCGATTTGGCGAACAGCTTCGCCGAGAAGGTCCGCGAGGACGCGGTGCACGACTGCGAGCTGATCCTTTGTACGGAGACGGAGGAGGTGCCCTTGGCCGTGAATTGCACCTCCCGCTACGATGCCCGCGGACGTCTGGTGGGCATGGTGCTGATCGGCCGGCCGGTGGGTGAGCTGCGGCGCGCCTATCGCGCGCTGAATCAGGCCCACGATGAGCTCAAGCAGGCCCAAGGGCAGCTGGTCAGTGCGGAGAAGATGGCCTCGCTGGGGCGTCTCGTGGCGGGCGTTGCGCATGAGCTCAACAACCCTATCAGCTTCGTTTACGGCAATATCCACGCGCTCGCACGCTATCGCGAACGCCTACGCGCCTACTGCGCGGCCGTGGATGCCTCCGATCCGCCTGAGCACGTCAGGGCGCTGAAGGCAGAGCTGCGGATCACCCGTCTGGTCGAGGATCTAGACCCCTTGATCCGAGGCACCCTCGAAGGTGCCGAGCGGGTGCGAGACCTGGTCCAAGACCTGCGACGCTTCTCCAGCGGCCAGCAGGGCGAGCGGGCACCTTTCGATCTGGTCCACGTGGTCCGGACGGCGGTCCACTGGGTCACCAAGGGCAAGTACCCGGCGGTTCGGGTGGAGCTGGATCTGCCCGGGCGGTTGGAGATCGAGGGGCACGCCGGCCACATCCACCAGGTCGTGATGAATCTGGTCGAAAATGCACTGGATGCGGTCGAGGGGAGGCGAGACCCCGAGCTTCGGATCCGACTCAGTCGCTTCGGCGAGACTGGAGAGACGGCAGGCGGAGAGCCCCAGGGCGCGGGGACCAAGGGCGACGGGGTGCGTTTGACCGTCGAGGACAATGGGCCTGGAATCCCGGAGGGCGACTTGCTCAGGGTGTTCGATCCCTTCTTTACGACCAAACCGGTCGGTCAGGGCACTGGGCTCGGACTCTCGATCAGTTACGGCATCCTTGCCGATCATGGCGGCCGACTGAGTGCCGACAACCGGCCCGGCGGCGGGGCGCGTCTCACGATGGAGCTGCCTGGATGACCCGAGCGGATGCGGCCCCCGATGAACACCGAGCTGGGGTAAGCCCGTGCAGTGCGGAGAGGCCTTGCTGGTCGAGCTGGGTCACCGCGTGGCGGCATCCGGATATGCAGCCCCCTCGCAGGCGCGCTCGCATTCGAGTTGGCGATTGCTGCAATAGCCGTAGAGGTTCTCGGCGCACGACCACCAGGGGTACCCGCAATCCTCATACGTCCAGGCCGAGGCGAGGCACCAGCGATAGTCCTGAAACGACCTGGCATAGCCGGCCTGGCACTGGCGGTAGTCGTAGCGGGCATGCTGGTCGCAGCGTTCTTTCGTGACCCGGCAATCCTCGAGACAACCGAGTACCGCGAACTGCTGGGGCAGCGGTTCGTCAGGCATCAGTGGTCTGGCGCAGGCGGTCAGCAGCAGGAGAGACAGGAGCCCCATGCCTGCAAGGAACCCCCCGCTCCGGACGGGCAAGGGATGGAAGCTTAAGAACTCTGATCCAGGCCTCATCTGAGTCACTCCATGTCGGTGTTGAAGACATGAGGGGTGCACCACCCCGCACTCTAGCTGGAAAGGATCCAGGTCTGCATTCGAGCAGGTCTCGATCCGAGTATCCCGCAACAGACTGCAGGGTGCTATCAGGCTACACTTTACAACCCTTCGCCTGCTATGGCTTAAGTGGAGTCACGCCGATGTTTCGATTGGTCGTCATTGCCTTTCTGTCCACCTTGCTCGGGGGTTGCGGGCTGCTTCTGCCGAACCATCAGGGCGGTATCAGTACGACGGTCTCGCCCGAGGATTATGGTCGGCGTTTGTGCGAGCATCTGGATCCGGAGGACTATCCGTCCTGCTTGAGTCAGGTGCTGGACTATTTCGAACGGCCCCGGCCGGACACCTTGCCCGCTGGCCACTCCACCTCCGGCCCCTTTGCGGTCATGATGGGGGGCGAGGTCTACATGGGTGACTATGACTCGACGCCCTTTCAGGCGGACTTCCGTGTCTCCAATGGGCGCACCAGCTGCCGTGGCAGCTACAACGCCTTTGGCGGGTCCGTCGACGCGGTCTTCGATGTCTACTGCGACGACGGCCGCAGCGGCTGGGCCGACATCATATTGGCGAGAGACGGGCGCAACGGCATCGGTAAGCTGGCCTTGGACGATGGCACGCGGGGTAAGATCGTCTTCGGCTACACCGCACTGGGTCGCGCCGAGCCCTATCCCTATCGGCCCTGAAGCGGTGGATTCGATGTGGCGGGGCTGCGTAGTTGTTGCGTCAGTCGTTCGAGCTCACGCTGCATCTCCAGGTTCTCGAATGGGCGTAGGGCGGGGACCTGGCGGGTCATCAGACCTTCGAGTAGCTGCTGGCTGGATTTGACCAGTCCGACCAGCTCGCCCGAGACTCGAACCGTCTCGTAGGTGTTCCACGCGGCCGCGATGTCGTTGCCGAGCTTGCGCCTTGCCCGCTCCATCTCTCGCGACTGATCGTCGAGATACTGGCGGTAGACAGTGGCGGCCTCGATGGTCAGTTGTTGCGCCTCCAGGTTGGCGTTCAGCAGTGCCGCCTTGTCGGGCGACTCGTGCAGCAGGTGCCGGGTCTCGCCGGCGAGCGACTCGGCCCGGGCGACGATGGAATCGATTTGGGGCAGATACTGCTCGCCGATCGCCTCCTCGATCTGCAGGTGCATGCGATCGAGGGCCTTCAGCAGCACCACATAGAGTCCGTAATAACGTCGCGCGCTCTGCAGATCCTCGCCGCTCTGGACGACGAGCTCCTCCAGTTGGAGCGTGATCGCCTTCACATTGTCGAACAGGATGCCGAGATCCACCATGTGGTCGCCGACCACGGTGGAGAGCAGAAACCCGACCTGTTCCTCGCTGAGCGCGAGCCCCATGGCGCGAAGCTCCTCCGCGAACGTCTCCCTCGAGTCCGCCATCTGTCCCTTCAGCCGCTCGATCTCGGTCTCGCGCTGTCGGATCAATCGATCATAGTCCGCGACCGTCTTCTCGAGCGTCGATGCAGCCGGAGCCGACACCCGTTTGCGGCGAAACTCGGCAATCTCGGCACGTGCCGATGCGATCCGTCCCTGCAACATCTGGATGTCGTCGCGATAGCGCTGGGTCGGTGCGATGGACAGCACCTCGACCGCCTCGTCGAGTAGCTCATCGATGGCAGCGCGGTTGGACAGGCGATCGGCGCCGAGCCAGCTCCTTTCGGGTAGCTGCGCCTGACGTTCTTCGAGCTCCAGTGCGTCTTCCAGCTTGGGGACGACGGACTCCCAGACTCGGCCGAAATCCTGCTCGTCGGCGAATAGACGACGCGCGTCTTCCATGGCCTGGTCCGCGAAATCACGGGACTCCCGCCACCAGCCGGTGGCGGTCTCAAGGGTTTGCTCCCAGAGATCGCGACGAGGCCCATCTGCCGCTTGTTCCGCCCGCGTTGGATGGAGCCCGCTCATCAAAAAGGGGACGAGGAGTATCCGCGCAAGGGATGGGATGCGAAGCATGGTGTGTGACGATTCTCGAGCCTAGTCGCGAGGTCGCCACTCTACCAGTGCCTGGCCTTCTTTCCGAGTCGGTACCGCGACACCCTGCGCCGTCCATTCGATACTGGTGTGATGGCGACCGACGACAGCCGGACGACCGCGCGGGGTTTGTCTTCCTCGGGGCTCTTTGTTAGTCTCCATGGCTGGTCTCCGGGCTCGCCGGGGAGAACGTGTCATGGTGGCTCGCGCCGGTCCCCTCGCAACGCGATGCCGTGAACCCGGTCAGGCCCGGAAGGGAGCAGCCGCAGCGGTTGAAGCGTGTGCCGGGGTGCGGCTGGCGTCGGCCGCCGCCCTCACCGCCGACTGCGGAGCCCGACGGCCGGTCCACTCAGGGCTTGGACAGATGAGGGAAGGGCGTTGCCCACTTGGACCCGCACCCACGCCTGGCTTTCTCTTCACCCAACTTTGGCCCCTTCAAGTCGCGCATGTCCTACCAGGTGCTCGCCCGCAAGTGGCGCCCCAAGGCGTTCGAGGATATGGTTGGGCAGCAGCACGTGGTGCGTGCCTTGTCCAATGCACTCGATCGCGATCAGCTCCATCATGCCTATCTCTTCACTGGGACACGCGGGGTCGGCAAGACGACCCTGGCACGGGTCTTGTCGAAGGCGCTGAATTGCGAGCAGGGTATCGGTTCCAGGCCCTGTGGGGTCTGCTCTGCGTGTCGTGAGATCGATGGTGGCCGGTTCGTGGATCTGCTGGAGGTGGATGCCGCTTCCCGCACCAAGGTCGATCAGACCCGCGAGCTGCTCGACAATGTCCCCTATGCCCCGGCGAAGGCGCGCTTCAAGGTGTACCTGATCGACGAGGTGCACATGTTCTCCACCCATAGCTTCAACGCTTTGTTGAAGACTCTCGAAGAGCCGCCGCCCCATGTCAAGTTCCTGCTCGCGACCACGGACCCCCAAAAGGTGCCCGTGACGGTCCTGTCGCGCTGTCTCCAGTTCAATCTGCGCCGACTGCTGCCCGAAGAGATCCGCGACCGTCTCGGTCATGTCCTGGAGCAGGAAGGGCTGGACTTCGAGCCGAGAGCACTGCCATTGCTCGCGAGGGCTGCCGATGGGAGCATGCGAGACGGACTGAGCCTACTGGATCAGGCGATCGCCTTTGGCGGCGGACGGGTCGCCGAAGAAGAGGTGCGGGCCATGCTTGGCACGGTCGGCGAGGACCTGGCCTTCGACCTGCTGGATGCCTTGGCGGCTGCGGACGGTGCGCGCTTGCTGAATCAGGTGGATCGAGTCGCTGCACTGACGCCGGATTTCGGCGAGCTGCTGCGCGAGCTGATCGCGCTCCTGCATCGGCTCGCGCTCTTTCAACAGCTCCCCGCGACCCTTGTGATGGACGATCCGGACCGGGCTCGGTTGGCGGCGATCGCCGCCGCTCTGTCCCCCGAGGATACCCAGCTCTTCTATCAGGTGGCCCTCACCGGCCAGCAGGATCTACCGCTCGCCCCGGACCCGCGCGCTGGTTTCGAGATGGTGCTCCTGCGGGCGCTGGCCTTTCGGCCGGCCCAGGGACCCAGTGTTTCTCAATCGCCGGTGACGCCGGCCCAACGGCCGCGGGGGGGCGCGGCGGGCCAAGGCGAGCCCGCGCACTCCTCCGGGAGTGCGCCCGCAGTGGATGCTCGGACCCCGGACGCGTCGCCGCTTGGCGGCGTGACGAAGCTGACGCTAGCTGGACCCCAGACACCACCAGGATCCGAGTCGCTGCAAGGGCAGGCGGGTGCCTTGCGGTCGGCCGACGATTGGCAGCAGCTGGTGGCGCGGCTTCCGGTCGGTGGGATTGCGAGCCAATTGGCGCACAATTGCGGTTTCCTGGAGTGGGCGGGCACCCGGCTGGCCCTGAGCCTGGATCCCGCGGCCGAGCATCTGCGAGTGCCTGGTGCCGAGTCGCGGCTGCGAGCGGCCCTCGAGGAGGCCCTGGGTGGATCGCTCACTCTGGATATCCAGGTTGCGCGGCCCTCCGAGGAGACCCTCGCGCAACGTCGGATCCGGGAGGCGGACGAGCGCCAGCGTGCTGCCGTGGCATCCATGCAGGCCGATCCGCTTGCACAGCAGCTGCGCGAACGGTTCGATGCCGAATGGGTCCCTGGGAGTATCACGCCTTCGGATCCTGTCGACTGGATCACGGGTGACGAGGGTCGGACGAGCGGATTTCACGCCTGATCCCGAGCGGGTCCGGCTCAATGAGCGCCACTGCTCGTTATTTTGTAACAATGAGGTAAGTCCTTATGAAAGCTGGACTTGGCGGTCTGCTGAAGCAGGCTCAGAAGATGCAGGAAGAGATGCAGCAGGCGCAGGCGCGCTTGGCGCAAGAGGAGGTCGTCGGCGAGGCCGGCGGCGGCATGGTGAAGGTCACGCTCAACGGTCAATACCAGGCCAAGCGGGTCGAGATCGATCCTTCTCTCATGAGCGATGACAAGGAGATGTTGGAGGACCTCATCACGGCAGCGATCAATGGGGCCGCCCAGCGGGTCGCCGAGAAGATGAAGGAGAATATGGCCGAGCTCACCGCCGGGATGCCCTTGCCCCCAGGGATGAAGCTTCCCTTCTAGGCGCAGCGCAGTACATGTCGGCCGTGGTCGAGCCTTCGCTGTTGAATCAGCTGATGGATGCCCTGCGTTGTCTGCCAGGTGTCGGTCCCAGATCGGCTCAGCGCATTGCCTTCCATCTGCTGGAACGCGACCGGGAAGGTGGCTCCCGACTCGCGCGGGTCATGGCGGAGGCGATGACCAGGATCGAGCGCTGCCGGCGCTGCCGGACTCTGAGCGAGCGCGAACTGTGCGGAATCTGCGCCAACCCGAAGCGTGATGCAGGTTTGGTTTGTGTGGTCGAGCAGCCATCCGAGGTCCTCGCCGTCGAGCAGGCGACCGATTTTCGCGGCCTTTACTATGTGCTTGGGGGGCGGCTTTCACCGCTCGATGGCATCGGGCCGGATGAGTTGGGGCTCGATGGCCTGGAAAGACGCCTGAGCGAAGAACCGATCCGCGAGTTGATCCTGGCCGTCAGCCCGACCGTGGAGGGTGGCGCGACGGCCCATTTCATCGCCGAATGTGCCGCTCGGCAAGGGGTCAAGGTCACCCGCATTGCCCATGGTGTGCCACTCGGCGGCGAACTCGACTATGTGGATGGTGGTACCCTGGCGCTCGCCTTCGCCGGGCGTCGCGACTTTTAAACCGCGCCCAGCGCGGTATGAGATGTTTCTGGTTTGGATCGGTCTTGGCAAGCTCGGCGTTTCCCGCATTCTCTTTGCCGTGTGTGAAGAGAGGAGGGGCGCTGTTTTCGTCGGTTGTTCGCCAGACACGAGAATCGCAAGAATCTTCTGTTTCCATGTGACCGACCGCGTGCCGGTTGCGATCGAAAGGGGGGCAAGCTCATGCCAGATACCATCTTTGGTCAGATCGCCAAGGGCGAGGTATCGGCCGATATCCTTTACCAAGACGAGGAGGTCGTCGCCTTTCGGGACATTGGTCCGCAGGCGCCTGTCCATGTCCTGGTGATCCCGCGCAAACCCATTGCGACCCTGAATGAGGCTCAGCCAGAGGACGCCGAGCTGCTCGGCAAGTTGTTCCTGGTCGCGGCCCGGGTCGCGGCTCAGGAGGGCATCGCCGAATCGGGTTACCGGGTCGTGGTCAATTGCAATGCCGGTGCGGGTCAGACCGTGTTTCATTTGCACCTGCATGTGCTAGGTGGACGGCCCATGCAGTGGCCACCCGGTTGACCGTCGCTCGCGACAAGCCTCTCCGAGATCGGTGGCTGGCCCTGATCGCGTGGACCGCCAGGGATCCGGTCGCACCATTTCTCTTTCATGCGCCAATCTTGTGAGGGTGCCTCCGGGTATGATCCGCCGCTGGTGGGTCGTCGCGGCGCGGGAGTTTGGCTTCCGATTCGAGATGAAGAGGCTTGGTAATGATTCAGAAACAACCTATACACCGTAGGTTGGGAAAAGCGGAGCGTGCCCAACAAGGGCGTCTCAAGTTGCACCACTTGTTTCTGAATCGTTCCTTGCTCTATCACTGGAATCGGGAAAGAATTGCGCCGCTCTCCCACTTTCCTACCAGAATCGGCCATAATCCGGCGGCCTGCGAGGCAGTGCTCGACATGAGTGCGGCGGACTGCTTCGTCTGAAAGGGCATGCGAGGGGCGACATCTGTTTCGATACATCGGGAGAGAAGGGCGCTGGACGCCCGATTTCACAACCATGGCCGTGAACGAAGAAAAGCCCAAGTCGGATGTGTCCTCAAGTTTCGAGCTCAAGGCAGCGAGCTTCACGCTACCCATCATCCGTTTGCTCGATACCGACGTCGAAGCGGTGGCCGCCCGATTGGGCACCAAGGTAGAAAAGGCGCCCGACTTTTTTCACAATACCCCCGTCGTTATCGATTTGGGTTCCCTCCCGGAAGGTGCCGGCGAGGTCGAGTTCCCCTTGCTGGTGGGCCTGCTGCGCGGCTATGGCATGATTCCCTTCGGGGTGCGGGGGGGCAATCCGGCGCAGAACGCCGCCGCCGAGGCACTGGAGCTCGCGGTGCTGCGGGATTCCTACCTGCGCCGTAAGAAGGCCGCCAAAGAGACGAAGGACGCCGAGCGAGAATCCGAATCCAGAGCGCCCGCGCCCCAAGGCTCCGATGCGCCGATTGGGCTCCTTCCCGGCCGGCGCGCCAATCCCGGTTTCATGTTGATCACGCGTCCGGTGCGGTCCGGGCAGCGTGTTTACGCCGCGGGCGGAGATCTTTCCATCATTGCCGCCGTCAGCTCGGGGGCGGAGTTGATGGCAGATGGCAATATCCATGTCTACGGTCCACTGCGCGGGCGTGCGCTCGCCGGAATGAGCGGTAACCTGGAGGCCCGCATCTTCTGCCAGGATCTGCAGGCCGAGCTGGTTTCCATCGCCGGGCATTACCGAGTCAGCGAAAACATTCCAGTGGAGATGCGTGGCGTTCCGGTCCAGGTCTTTCTGGATCAAAAGATCCTACGAATCGAGAAACTCTGACGGCATCCAGGGCCAGACAATGGGACAGACCCCTTTGAGGAGGGCGTGATTTTGGCGAGAATCATTGTAATTACCTCGGGCAAAGGCGGGGTCGGGAAGACGACCACCTCGGCCGCGTTGGCCATGGGGTTGGCTCAACGGGGCCGGCGCACGGCGGTCATCGATTTCGATGTCGGGTTGCGCAACCTGGATCTGATCATGGGGTGCGAGCGGCGGGTCGTTTTCGATTTCGTCAATGTGATCAATGAGGAGGCGAATCTCAATCAGGCCCTCATTCGCGATAAGCGTTGCGACCATCTCTATGTCCTGCCGGCCTCTCAGACGCGCGACAAGGAAGCGCTCACCAAGGAGGGTGTGGGGCGGGTACTGGATGAGTTGGCGCAGACGTTCGATTTCATCGTCTGCGATTCGCCGGCGGGTATCGAGCATGGTGCCACCATGGCCATGTACTTCGCCGATGACGCCGTGGTCGTCACCAATCCGGAGGTCTCGTCGGTCCGCGACTCGGACCGCATGTTGGGAATCCTGTCGAGCAAATCGAGGCGGGCCGAAGCCAACGAGGAACCGATCCGCGAGTATCTGCTACTGACACGTTACGATCCTCAGCGCGTCGACAGCGGCGAGATGCTGAGCGTCGACGACGTGCAGGAGATCCTCTCACTCCATCTGCTCGGCATCGTTCCCGAATCGAAGGCGGTTCTGACGTCCTCCAATGCGGGTATTCCGGTGATCCTTGACCGGGAGAGCGACGCAGGGCAGGCTTACGCGGACATGGTCTCGCGCTATCTGGGTGAGGAGGTGCCACACAGGTTCCTTCACGCGGAGAAGAAGGGCTTTTTATCCCGTCTATTCAGAGGGTAACCCATGGGCTTGCTCGACTACTTCCGCTCCTCGCACTCGAAAGGCTCGGCAAGTGTCGCCAAGGAGCGGCTCCAGATACTGGTCGCCCATGACCGGCGTGAGCGTGGATGCCCGTCTTACTTGCCTCAGCTGCAAAGAGAGATACTGGCGGTCATCCGCAAGTACGTCGACGTGGATATGAGTGCGGTGTCCGTCAATTACGAGCAGGAAGACTCTCACGAGGTGCTGGAGCTCAACATCGTCCTACCAGATACGGCTCAGAATCGACTCTGATGTCCTCGTTCGGGTCTTGTCGACTCCCTCAGCACGTCTGATCAAGAGTTCTCGCTCCGCTCCCTGGTCTCCCCTTCTTCGATCGCTCGTCTCTGTCTGCCTCAGGCGTCGTCGACCGCTTCGAAGCGGGGTCGGGGCCTGCGGTTGCCCATTGCGGCGTTCCAGCGTGGACAAAGGGAAGGTACACGCACTAATATGAGGGGCCGAACGCACACAGGGATGGCCTGCACTTGTCTTCATCCGCTGTCTTAATCTCAACTGATCGACCCGAGCGTCCTTCCGCTTCTCGCTCCGCGGCACTTCCGTCCACGCCGGAGTCCACGTAGCGATGGGTTCCGGTCTCGTGAGCGCGCGCGATCTGGAGGTGGAGAAGGTCGATTTCCTCTATGCCGGCTCGCCTCTGTCATTGGCCGTCGGGGCAGTTGCCGCCTTGATCATGGTGGTCGTGCATTGGCAGGTGGTGCCAGGAAAGTGGCTGCTGGGTTGGCTCGGGACATTCGCCGTCGTCCTTGCTGGGCGGGCGTTCCTGGTGCTCATGTATCGCCGCGCTGCAGGTCGGGGTGCGGCATCCGGTTCCGCATGGTTGCGACGTTTCCGTCTCGCCTCCCTGGCAGGCGGGTGTAGCTGGGGGTTGGGAAGCCTGGTCCTCAGTCAGTCGGGCGATCCCGTCTATCAAGCCTTCGTCGCCTTCGCCATGGCCGGCGTGAGTGCAGGCGCGATCACGGCGTTGGCGACCGATCGGGTCGCCACCCTCTACTTCGTCGTACCCATGCTCGCCCCCTTGTCGCTCGGTTTCCTGCTGAAGCCAGAGACGTTGGCCTTCGCCCTGGGCTCAGTCGTCTTGATCTTTCTGCTCTTTCTGGCCGCCACGTCCGCCCGCATCGAGGGCTATCTGAAAGAGAACGCGCGCCTGAGGCTGCGGGCCGAGGCGCAACAGCGGCTGATCCAGGCCAACGAGATGCGTTGGCGCTTCGCTCTGGAGAGGAGCGGCCTGGGCATGTGGGACTGGGAGATCGATACCGGCAAGGTCTTCTACTCGCCGTGTTGGAAGAAGATGTTGGGTTTCGCCGAGGATTACACCGACACCAGCATGGGCGAGTGGAGGAGTCGTGTCCATCCCGAGGACCGGGACACGGTCGATCGAGAATTGAAGCGCCATCTGCAAGGTGAGACACCCTTCTACGAGACCGAGCACCGGATCAGCTGTCGCGACGGCAACCACAGATGGGTCCTGGATCGGGGGCAGATCATCGAAAGGACCTTGGAAGGGGTACCGAGACGCATGATCGGCGTCCATATCGATGTGACCGAGCGTAAGCAGGCGGAAACCGAGTTGAGGATTGCCGCCACCGTCTTCGACGCCCAGGAGGGGATCATCATCACGGATGGCGACGAGACCATCCTGCGCGTCAACCGGGCCTTCACCGAGATGACCGGTTACGCGAGCGAAGAAGTGATCGGAAAGACACCTCGTGTGCTCAAGTCTGGACGCCATGATGCCAACTTCTACGCCGCCATGTGGTCCAGCATCCTGCACACCGGGTCATGGCAAGGCGAGATCTGGAATCGCCGCAAGAGCGGCGACGTCTATCCCGAGTGGCTCAATATCACCGCGTTGCGGCAGGGGGCTGGCCAGGTCACCCGCTATGTGGCCACGTTGCACGATATCACCGAGCGCAAGGCCGCCGAAGAGGCGATTCGTCATCTTGCCTTTTACGACGCACTCACCCTGTTGCCCAATCGCAGGCTCCTGCTCGACCGTCTGGATCATGCCTGCCTCGTCGGCGAGCGCTCTGGTCGAGTCGGTGCACTGCTCTTCATCGATCTGGATCGTTTCAAGGACCTCAACGATAACTTCGGCCATGCGGTGGGTGACCTATTGCTGCAGGAGGTCGCTCGGCGGCTGCGCGGCTCGGTCCGTGACCTGGACACGGTGGCCCGTCTCGGCGGCGACGAGTTCGTGGTGATGTTGGAGGACCTGGGTGTGGACGCCGCCGCGGCCGAGCGGCCGGCGGCGGATATCGCCTCCAAGATTCTGGCCACGCTCACGGCGCCCTACCAATTGGCGGGTCAGCTGCATCAGAGCACCCCGAGCATCGGCATTATCCTGTTTCAGGGACAACAGGTGCCGACCGAAGAGGTGCTCCGCCGGGCCGATCTGGCCATGTACCGGGCCAAGGAATCCGGGCGCCGGCGGTTCTGTTTCTTCGACCCCAGCATGCAGGCATCGGCGGATACCCGGACAGTGCTAAGAGAAGAGCTGCGCCAGGGCATCGGGCAGGATGAGTTCCTTCTCCATTATCAACCCCAAGTCGATGGAGACGGCCGCCTGATCGGTGCCGAGGCCCTGATCCGTTGGGAGAATCCCCACCGTAAGTTGTTGGCCCCGAATGACTTCATTCCGCTGGCCGAGGAATCGGGTCTGATCCTGCCGCTCGGCCAATGGGTGTTGGAATCAGTGTGTGCCCAGCTCCAAGCATGGTCGCGCCATCCGGAATGGGCGAAGCTAACGCTCTCCATCAACATCAGCCCCCGGCAGTTTCGCGATGCGGACTTCATCGCGCGGATCCTACGGGTTCTGGAGGCGACGGGGGCCGATCCCCGCCGGCTCAATCTGGAACTGAGCGAGAGCCTCTTGTCGCAGGACCCGGAGGCCACGATCCTTCGCATGGAGGCGCTGAAGGCGTGCGGCCTACGGTTCTCATTGGACAACTATGGCACCGGTCACTCGGCCCTCGCCGATCTCAGGAACATCCCGGTCGATCAGCTGAAGCTCGGTCACTTCTTCGTCCGTGACCTGCAGACCGACCCCAAGGTTGCCGCCATTGCCAGGAGCGTGATCACCCTGGGCAATGCGCTTGGACTGGAGGTCGTCGCCGCCGGTGTGGAAACGGAGGCACAGAAGCTGTTTCTCCAGGCGCATTCCTGTCAAGCCTTCCAAGGCTATCTCTTCAGTCGACCCCTGACGTTGGAGGAACTCGGGAGATCGCGGTTGAAGGTCGATCCTTGAGCGCCGGCTGAAGTCGTGCGGTGCTCGACTCGCGATCAACCGCGACCTGGCGGGCCGAACAGCTCGTCGAAGAAGCTCTGCATCCGCTGCCAGGAGCGGCTGTCGGTTTGGGGATCGTATTCCAGGTTCTCGATTCCGTAATCCCCGGCGTCCGGGTTCGTGAAGCCGTGACGCGCGCCGCCGTAGATGTCCATCTCCCAATTGGCGCCAGCCTCCTCCAGCTTGTTCTGGAAGTTGGTCACCACCTCGGGTGCGATGAAGGTGTCGGCTTGGCCGTGCAACACCAGGATCTCGGGATCGATCCTGCCCTTGGCTTCCTCCGGTGCGGCTGGCAGCGAGCCATGAAAGCTGACGATCCCCTCGAGCTCGGCACCACCGTAGACCAGTTGAAGCAGCGTACCGCCGCCGAAGCAATAGCCGATCGCGGCGATCTCACTGGTGGTGACGAGAGCGTTCTTGCGCAATTGCTCCAGTCCGAGCCCTGCACGCTGGCGCCACAGGTCGACATCGGCGGTGATCTCCTGCATCCACTCGCTGGCCTGCTCCGGGTCGTCGGTCACGCGATCGGCGCCGTACATGTCTGCGGCGAAGGCCACGTAACCGAGCTCCGCGAGCATCCGCGCGCGCCGCTTCGCATAGTCGTTCAGGCCCCACCATTCATGGACGACCAGGATACCGGGGCGCTGCCCTTGCAGCGCATCGTCCCAGTAGAGGACACCCTGGAGGGCTGTCCCCTCATCATCGTAATTGACGACCTTGGTCTGGATCTCGGCCTGGGCGACCGTGGCGGCCAGGAGCAGCACGAGCGGGCTGATGAGTCGAGGCATGGGGGGTTCTCCGAGAAGTTGGGGTTGGAAGGCCGCGTTGCCCTTCGCCGCGAGACGAGGATCGGTGGCACTCCATTGCGTCTGAGCTCGTCCTAATGTTGTCTGGTGCGAAGGCAGCTGTTACGGCGTGTCTTCAGTGACAAGGAGACCTGGACGCGGTCGTGCATGACGTGTTCACTCGGTCGCCGAATGCTA
>JANQGF010000027.1 GCA_028277465.1 Chromatiaceae bacterium | reverse complement strand
CCTGAACCGCGCCAATACCCTCTCGCTGCGGTGCCGAAAACAAGTGCACGGAGATCCGTCGGCCTTCTCGCGCGACCGCACGCTCCACGGCGAGTCGCGCCGCACGCGCCGCGCCTGGCTTCAACTTGTCCGCCTTGGTCAGAAGCAACAGGACCGAGGGCACACCCCGTCGCGACCAGGCCAAGAGCTGCCGGTCGTAGTCCGTCAAGGGGTGTCGAACGTCCATCACGATGACCAGGCCCGCGAGCGAGCGACGGAATTCGAGATACTCCGCCAGGTGCTTCTGCCATTGCAGCTTCAAGGTCTCGGCGACCTTGGCGTAGCCATAGCCTGGGAGGTCCACCAAACGCCGCTCGGCATCCAGCTCGAAGAAGATGAGCTGTTGAGTCCGACCCGGGGTCTTGCTGGTTCGGGCGAGGTGCTTCTGATGACAGAGTGCATTGATCGCACTCGATTTGCCCGCATTGGAGCGGCCGGCGAAGGCGACCTCGCGGCCAGCATCGGCGGGCGCCTGATCCAAGCGGGCCGCAGCAGTCAGAAAGCGGGCGCGCTGATAGAAGGGATTCATCTAACTCGAGCCTGGGTCCGGCTCGCGCACCCAGTGCCCGGACTGACCGCCGGCCTTCTCCAGCAGGCGGATGTCGGTCATGCTCATGCCCCGATCGACCGCCTTGCACATGTCGTAGATCGTCAAGAGGCTGACCTGGACGGCACAGAGCGCCTCCATCTCGACCCCGGTCCGACCGCTGGTTTCAACCGTCGCACGGCAATAGACGGCGGGGTCTTGGTGACGCAATTCGAGATCGATCGCGACCCGGGTCAGACTCAGTGGATGACAGAGTGGAACCAGGTCGGGAGTCCGCTTCGCGCCCATGATGCCCGCGACACGGGCGATCCCGAGCACGTCGCCCTTCTTGTGTCCCCCCTGCTCGATCAAGGCAAGGGTCGAGGCGGCCATCCGAATCTGGCCCTCTGCCACCGCGCGACGACGGCTGATGACCTTGTCGCCCACATCCACCATATGGGCCTCACCATTGCGGGTGAAGTGGGTCAGCTCCATCAGAAGGCCGGCTTCTCAGGTGCGTCTTCAAACATCTTGACGCTCGCCATGATCTCCTGACAGGCCTCTTCGCGGCCGCCCCAACCACCGACGCGCACCCATTTGCCCTCGTCGAGATCCTTATAGTGCTCGAAGAAGTGTGCGATCTGATCCAGCAGATGTTGAGGCAAATCGCGAAAGCTCTCGACCTCGCGATAGCCCTTGTACAACTGGTCGATCGGCAGCGCGAGGATCTTGGCATCGTCACCCGATTCGTCGGTCATCTTGAGGACCCCGACCGGACGGCACTTGATGACGGATCCGGGTATCAAGGGATAGGGGGTCATCACCATCACATCCACCGGATCGCCGTCCAGCGAGAGTGTGTGCGGGACATAGCCATAATTGCAGGGATAGTGCATGGCCGTCGACATGAAACGATCGACGAACATCGCGCCGGTCTCCTTGTCCATCTCGTACTTCACCGGCTCCGAGTGGGATGGGATCTCGACGATGACGTTGATGATGTGGGGGATGTTATCGCCCCGAGAAACCTTGGACAAATCCATGGATCAACCTCGATTGAAACCGCGTCCAGCCTGAAAGGACCGGTCAGCTGCGGTCTTGTCGCATCTCTGGATGTTCTGCAATTAAGGCGATTGCCGGAAGTTCTCATGCCAGCTGGCGCCGGATTGGCGTCTGCCTTCAAGAAGCGCCGGCAGGAGCACAGCGGGGCTATGTGACTGCCGGCGCGACGCAGAAGGTGGGCGTCAAGACAAGCCAGGTGGTATGAGAATTGACAGAAATCGCCTAAGGCTTCGGGCTCAACAAAAAAGAGCCCCGACGGGCCCATTGCAACCTTATGAGCATCAATTATAAACCATCAGATATTTGAGAATCCCAATCCTTCGAATTCCCGAGTGAAATAGAGGTTGGAACGGGATATTAGAATCCGCCTGCAATGTTACCGTGGAACAGCACCCCAGCCGCTCGATTTGGTAGGAGCGGCGCCTCGCCGCGACGAGCCTGCAAACTGCTGCGGCTCTTGTTCCATGCTCCGGG
>JANQGF010000391.1 GCA_028277465.1 Chromatiaceae bacterium | reverse complement strand
TCTACAATGAATTTGCGGATCGCTTCGCCTCGACTTCTTACACCTACCATAACCGTCCCTTTGTCAACTTTATATGAAATTATTATCAATATTATGCTGGAGATTGTCAAGGCGAAACTTCAAATATCTTATTTTTAAGGTACTTAAAACGAAAACAAACCTAACACACGGCGCAAACTGATCGCCTATTGCGCATTGAGCTCGGAAAGGACGTGATACGCGTTGCTAGTGCAGCCTTGCGATCGCCGTAACCGTGCTCGCCGCCCTGCCCTCACCGATCCCTAACCGTTCCTTACCCCATACCCGCGAGCGCCTCACAGCGCCGTCTATGGCATCGAAGTCGTTAGCCTGTAACGCTTGACTGTTACACCATAACGGCCTATGCGCTCGTTACGCCATAACAGAGAGAGCGCTATCATGGCCATGACCAACGCTGAACGGCAGCGCCGATACCGCGAGCGTCACCTGAGAGAGCTGGATGGGCAGTGTAAGCGGATCCACCTCCTCGTCAGTCTGCACGCCAAGCGCGCGCTGGAGCGCCTGGCGTCCTTCCACGGTGTCAGCCAGCGGGAGGCCCTGGAGCGCGCCCTGCTCGAGACTCAGGTACGCGTTCTCGATGGACTCACCGGCGCCGAGCAGAACCGGTACATGGATCAAGGCCCTGACGGCGGAGGCGTTACAGGGTAACAAGGACGAGGAGTCGTTACAGCGTCACCGAGGGGACGATGCAGCGTTACACGATAACGGCCAGACGGATGAAGGGTTACAGCGTAACGAAGAGAAGGCCAAACCGCTACATGGTAACGAGACCCGCTCCGCCCGCGACCGGCGCATTCTGGAGCTGCATCAAGCCGGACATGGCCCGCGGGCCATCGAGCGCCTGACCGATATCTCTGAATCGACCGTGCGCTATCGGCTGAAGAAACTGGGGCTCGCGTGAGGGTGCCGATTTCGAGGCATCCCGTTGGGTGACAGTATGGGTGATACCGGGGGACGCTTTTGAGGTATTTTCAGGCGACCCACGCGCGTCCATGCGCTTCTAGGTCGTTGAATTCTGGAGCCGATGAGCGGATTCGAACCGCTGACCTACGCATTACGAATGCGTTGCTCTACCAACTGAGCTACATCGGCGACTAAGCAAGTAATCTTAGGCCATTCCGCGCGACACGCTCAAGCGCTTATTCGCGATTGCGCGCGTCCAGGCGGCACTGGGATGAATCCCGGTCGTTCCATCCGCTACTCAACGTTCGGCATTCAGGGTGTAAGGGCTGGGGTCGACGATGGGCTCCCGGCCCAGTAGGAGATCCGCGACGAGGCGGGCAGAAGCGGGACCCGTGACTAGACCGTTGCGAAAATGGCCGGCGTTGAAATAGAGGCCTTGGATGCCCGGGTAGGCGCCGATGTATGGGATGCCGCTGGGGGAACCGGGGCGCAGCCCGGCCCAGTGGTCTTCGATGGGTGTCCGTTTGAGGAAGGGAAACATCTCGACCGCCGCCCGATAGAGCTCCTCCTTGGCCTCGGCCGTCGTGGCCTTGGTGAATCCAGTCTCCTCCAGGGTACTGCCGAGCAAGACGCGTCCGTCCCGCCGTGGGATGATGTAGCGCTCTCGGTGAAGCGTGATGTGATTGACTTGGCCGGGCTTCCCGAAGAAGAGGATGATCTGGCCGCGCACCGGGTGGATATCGGGTTTGGTCCCCAGTTGCTCGAGCAGTTTGGCGGTCCAGGCGCCGGTACATATCACGGTCTGCTCGGCGGGAATGGTGCCTTTCGGGGTGCGAACACCGAGCGCGCGATCGTCTTCGATCAGGAGTTCGACGACCTTCTCGCGCTCCCGCAGTTGGATCCGTTTCTCCACGGAGCGGCGAACGGCCTTGGCGAGCCGAGGGGTGCGGATCTGGGTGATCTCAGGCAGCACAAGTGCATGGTCCGGTCTCAGCCCCAGCCCCGGCTCGGCTGCATGGAGCTCGGCGAGGCCCACGACCTCGATTTGCACCCCATGTCGCTCACCCCAGGCCAGTGCCTCCTTCTGCTCCTCCGTGTCCAGAATCAGCATCCCGCTGGTGGTCAATTCGGGGTCGATCCCAGTCTCTTCGTGTAGCTCGGTCGCGAGTCCCGGATAGGTCTGCTGGCTCCACCGGGCCAAGGCGGTAACGGCATTCGGGGATCGCCAGGGGTAAAGGGGCGACACAATGCCACCGCCGGCCCAGGAGGACTCACGGCCGGTCTCGCCCATTTCGACCAGAGTGACCTTCGCGCCTGCCTGGACCAGATCCCGCGCGGTCAGGAGTCCGATGATGCCGCCTCCAATGACCAGCACATGGTTCATCGCCTGAGACTCCTTACCGTGAAACTCGCGCCGCCGGCGCACCACGTCCTCCTCTCCCCTCGGGGAGAGGGCCGGGGCGAGGGGGAGCCCCCGCCGCCTGCAGCGGCGCCCGTTTCATCTTCCGGGGTGCAGTCAACCGCCATGTTACCGCGAACATCCGGCGTAAGCGTGGGGTACGCATCGCGTATCTTTCACGCTGTCCATCGGCCCGCGAGTCATTCGGGCTGCGCGCTAGATGTGGCCACCTTGGCCGCCAGCTCGCGTGGCAGCGGGAAGACGACCTGTTCGCGAATCCCCTCCTGCTCTTCGACACGGACGGCACCCCACTCCCGGAGGCGTGCGATGACCTGTTCCACCAATATCTCGGGTGCGGATGCGCCCGCGGTGAGGCCAACTCGGGGGGACCCCGCAAGCCAGTCGCGGCGGATGTCTTCTGGACCGTCGATCAGGTAGGAGGCGCATCCCTGTTTCTCCCCCAGTTCACGCAGCCGGTTGGAGTTGGAGCTGTTGGGCGAGCCGACGACCAGGAAGAGATCGCAGCGCGCGGCCAGCTCCCTGACGGCGTCTTGCCGGTTCTGGGTGGCGTAGCAGATATCGCTCTTCTTGGGTCCTTCAATGGCCGGGAAACGCGCCCGCAGGGCCGCGATGATGTCGCGGCTGTCGTCCATCGAGAGCGTGGTCTGCGTCACATAGGCCACGCGCTCGGGATCCCGGACCTGGAGCCCTGCGATCTCGCTGACGCCTTCCACCAGATGGATGGTCCCATCCTCACCCAGGCACTGTCCCAGTGTGCCTTCCACCTCCGGGTGTCCTCGATGACCGATGAGGATCACGGTCACGCCCTTCTTGCAATGACGGGCGACCTCCAAATGGACCTTGGTAACCAGCGGGCAGGTGGCATCGAACACTCGCAGCCCGCGCGCCTCGGCCTCGCACCGGACCTCCTGGGGGACGCCATGGGCGCTGAAGACGAGCGTCGCGTCATCCGGGACCTCATCCAACTCCTCGACGAAGACGGCGCCACGGCGGCGGAGATCTTCCACCACATAGCGGTTGTGCACCACCTCGTGGCGGACATAGATGGGTGTGCCATAGAGCTCGAGGACGCGCTCGACAATGCCGATGGCACGGTCGACACCAGCACAGAAACCACGGGGATTGGCGAGCAGGATATTCATGGGAGAAGAGGATAGGCGATCCCTTGGGGTTGAAAACAGACGAATGCTGTGGGGTTTCTGGCGTAAGGCGATTGCCGGAAATTCTCATGCCAGCTGGCGCCGGATTGGCGTCTGCCTTCAAGGAGCGCCGGCAGGCGCATCGCCGGGCGATGTG
>JANQGF010000273.1 GCA_028277465.1 Chromatiaceae bacterium | reverse complement strand
TCTTGAAATAGAGCCGACGATTCCTGCGCCCACGCGCCTTGCATCTGGCCGCTTCTCGCCGCGCTGAGAACGCAAAATAAGGTGAAACGGGGTACTAGTGCCTGAGGTGACCTCCGGAAAAGATCCTACCCGTCGGTTGGGGTGAGGGACGAACCCCAACGCGACACCTGTTGGGCTTCGCGCTCGCTCAGCCCAACCTACAACCGGTCGATCTCTTGGGTACATTCTTCCCAGGAAATCGCCTGAGTGTCTCAGGGCATGGCATCCGCCTGCCGCCGAACGGCGAGCGCATAGCGCACTTGGCCCGCCTTCTTGTCGCGGATCAGCTCCCAGCCTTCCGGCATGGCCGGAAGGTCACTTCCGCTGGACGTCTCCAGATAGATGTGGGCTGTGGGTGCGAGCCAACGCCCACCGGCGATGGCCTCCACCGTGGGGCCCAGCAGGCCCTCGGCAAAGGGTGGATCCAAGAAGACGACATCGAAGGGTGTCGCGGAGCCGGCCAGCCAGCGCAGGGTATCGGTCTGCCTGATCTCGACACCCGACGCGCCAAGTGTACGCGCATTGGCTCGTAATTGGGCGACGACGGAGGAGCAGCGTTCCAGCAGGACCACCTCGCCGCAGCCCCGCGAGACGGCCTCGAAGCCCAGTGCACCACTGCCGGCGAAGGCATCGAGACAACGGGCACCGGCGATCACGGGTGCCAGCCAGTTGAACAGGGTCTCGCGGACCCGATCCGGGGTCGGACGCAGGCCCGAGCGATCGAGGATGGGTAGACGCCGGCCGCGAAAACGGCCGCCGATGATGCGCACTTGGTGGCTAGTCACCACGGGCCCAGGACAGGCGCTCGCTCGGGCCGCCAACCGTGACGATGGCCAATCGCTCCGGGTGGACTCGGCGCACGAATGCGTCGCGGATCTGCTCGGCGGTGACCGCCTCGACGCGCGCCGTGAAGCGGTCCAAATAGTCGAGTGGGAGCCCGTAGAAGCCGATCACGGCGAGATAACGAACGACGTTGGCATTGCTCGCGATCCGCAGCGGGAACCCACCCGTGATGTTCTTCTTGGCCGCCGTCAGCTCCTCTTGGGTCGGCCCCCGGTCGATGAACTCCTTCAGTGTCCCCAAGAGGATCTCTCGGGCCCGGTCGGACTGGTCGTTGCGGGTCTGCAAACCCATCAGGAAGGGTCCGGGTTGGGCCAGCGGCAGAAAATAGCTGTAGGTACTATAGGAGAGTCCACGTTTCTCGCGGATCTCCTCCATCAGGAGCGAGACCAGGCCGCTGCCACCCAGGATGTGGTTGCCCACATAGAGCGGGAAGTAATCCGGGTCGCCGCGCCGCATCCCGGGTTGGCCGGCCAGCACGGTGGTCTGAGTTGAGGGAAAGGGGATCGGTTCGAGCGTGGCGCCCGCCAAATCACTGACCAAGGGCAAGGGAGGCGGCCGCTGGCCGACTGGGAGCCCCGCAGTGATGCGCTCGGCCAAGGATTCGGCCCCGGCGCGATCGATCGCCCCGACGATGGCGACCAGGCTGTTCGCACGCGTGTAATAGCGGCGGTGGAAGGCCTGCAGGTCCTCGCGGGTCATGGCAGCGACGGTCTCCGGGGTTCCCGCTGGATGCGACCCGTAGGGATGAGCGCCGAACACCGCCCGGTAGAATGCCTTCTGCCCCACGGTACGGGGGGACTCCTCGCCCCTTCTGAGCGAGGTGAGCCGGTTGTCCCTGACCCGCTCAAGATTCTTCGCGTCGAAGGTGGGTGCGGTCAAGACGGCGGCCAGGGTCTCGACCGCCGTGCCCAGCGCTGGCTGCCGGGTCAGCGTGCGAAGCGAGACGGCTGTCATGTCACGGTCCGCGCTGGCGCTCAGGATGGCACCGACCCGCTCCAACCGAGCGGCCAGGGCATCGGCATCCCAGTCGCCTGCGCCCTCGGTGATCATGGCCGCCGTCATGGAGGCCAGCCCCGCCTGGTCGCCGTCTCGGGCGCTGCCCGCGTCCAGGACCACGCGAACGTCCAGCATGGGGATCTCCGGCGCCGGGACGAAGAGGACCCGGGCACCCCCGGGTGTCTGCCAGCTCTCGATCTCGGGTGCGGCCTGCGCGACGCCGGCCACTAGGAGCAGCCCCGCGGCCAGCCAGATCGGAAGGCCAAGTCGGAGCGAGAAGAATCCTTTATCGAACATGGCCATGCCCTCCCAGCCCAGTTGTGGGACGCGCCGATCGATCCTCCTTCATCGGCTGGGGATCGAGCACGGCGACGGTCAGTTGATCGGGTGTCAGATACTTCCTGGCGACGGCCTGCACCTGCTCGGGCGTCACCGCGGCCAGCCGCTCGACGTAGGTATCGGCGAGTCGCCAGTCGAGACCCATGGCCTCGAGTCGGCCGAGCTGCATCGCCTGAGTAAAGAGGGAATCCTTCTCATAGACTTTGCTCGCAACCACCTGGGCGCGGACCCGTTCCAGCTCCTCTTCATCGACCGGCTCCTTCTGAACGCGCTCGATCTGGGCACGGAGTGCCTGCTCGAGCTCCTCGACCTCATGCCCTTTGGCCGGGACACCGTCGAAGAGGAAGAGTCCTGGTAAGCGCTTGAGGGCGCCATAATCGGCGCCCGCGGAGGCGGCGATCCGGCGGTCGCGGACCAGCTCGCGAGCGAGACGGGCGCTGTCGCCCCCGTCGAGCACCGAGGCCAGGATCTCCAGGGCATAAGGCTCCCAGCTCGGATCCGCGTCGGCGATGGAGGGTACCTTGAAGCCCATCAGGAGGTAAGGCTCTTTGGCCGGGACCTTGACCTCGAGTCGCCTCTCGCCGAGTTGCTTGGGTTCCAACCGGGTCTTGGGTAAACGGATCTGCTCGGCCTGGAGTGGACCGAAGTGCTTCTCGGCGAGGGCGAAGACCTCCTCCGGGTCCACATCGCCGGCCACCACCAGGATGGCGTTGTTCGGCGCGTACCAGAGTCGATACCAGTCGCGCAGGTCCTCGACGCGCAACTCTCGCAGGTCATCTGGCCAGCCGATCACCGGATTGCGGTAGGGAGAGGCACTGAAGGCGACACCCGCGAAGTGCTCGTAGGTCTTCGCCTGGGGATTGTCGTCGGTACGGGTGCGACGCTCCTCCTTGACCACCTCCAGCTCCTTGCGGAACTCCTTCTCACCCAGGGTGAGATGCCGCATGCGCTCGGCCTCCAACTCGAAGGCGATCTCGAGCCGGTCGTTGGCCAGATTCTGATAGTAGGCGGTGTAGTCGCGGCCGGTGAAGGCGTTCTCCTCGCCGCCGTTCTCGGCCACGATACGCGAGAACTCACCGGGATCCAGGTGCTCGGTCCCCTGGAACATCATGTGCTCGAGGACGTGTGAGATCCCCGTGACCCCCCCGTACTCATAGCTGGATCCGATCCGGTACCAGATTTGAGAGGTGAGAATGGGCGCTCGACGATCCGGCTCGACCAGGATCTTGAGGCCGTTGTCGAGCTGGCGCTCATAGACGCTCGCCGCTGCTGCGAAAGGAACCGGTATTAGCATCATCAAGATGGCGATGAATCCTGGGCGCATGAGAACTCCAATCGGAAGTGGATCACAGTGACCTGTGGAAGCTATGGGCCGGTCCCGGCGGATGATAGTTCCTGACATGACCATTTCTTAAGGCGATTTCTGTCAATGTGCATACCATCTGACTTGTCTTGACGCCCGCCTTCGGTGTCGCACCACCAGTCACATAGCCCGGCGATGCTCCTGGTGGCGCTCCTTGAAGGCGAGCCTCAATCCGGCGCCATCTGGTATGAACATTTCCGGCAA
>JANQGF010000272.1 GCA_028277465.1 Chromatiaceae bacterium | reverse complement strand
GCTTGAAATAGGGGCCGCTATTCCTGCGCCCGCGCGCCTTGCATCTGGCCGCTTCTCGCCGCGCTGAGAACGCAAAATAAGGCGAAACGGGGTACTAGTCGAGCTTACTCGTCAAGCGATCCTCGGTCCCTTCGATCAGGTTGCGGATATTCTGGCGGTGCCGCCACACGAGTATGCCGGTAATGACGAGCTGCATGCCGACGAGCGTCTGCTCGGGCCAGAACAACCAGATGAAGAGGGGTGCGAGCGCCATGGAGACCAGGCCGGAGAGCGAGGAAATCTTGAGCACCTTGGCGACGAACAACCAGACTGCTGCGACACAGAGGCCGATCGGCCAATAGAGACCGAGCTGCACGCCCAGTGCCGTCGCCACGCCCTTGCCCCCGCGGAAGCCGAAGAAGACGGGATAGAGATGGCCCAGGAAGGCCGCCAGACCGATACCCGCCAGCACCGCCGGCCCCGCGCCGAACAGATGGCCAACGAGCATGGGGAGCACGCCCTTCAGAATGTCGCCGAGCAGGGTGATGGCCGCGGGCTTCTTGCCTCCGATGCGCAGCACATTGGTCGCGCCCGGATTGTTGGAGCCCTGGGTGCGGGGGTCTGGTAGCCCCATCAGACGGCAGACGACGATGGCGCTCGAGACCGATCCGAGTAGGTAGGCGGCGAGGATGAGGGGGATGGCGGTCAACATGGGGCGCCATTGGACCCGGGATGCCTGCTCAGGTCAAGATAGGGGGATTACCCACTGCCCCGGAGCCCATCATGGACACCGTTTTCATCCGCGGTCTACGTATCCAGACCATGATCGGTATCCATGACTGGGAGAAAGAGACGCTTCGCCCAGTCGTACTCGATCTGGAGATGGCGAGTGACATCTCGCGCGCTGCCGTGACCGACCGGATCCAGGATGCATTGGACTATGATGCGGTGACGCGGCGGTTGACCCGCTTGGTCTCCGAGAGCCGTTACGAGCTGGTGGAGAGCCTCGCCGAGCACTGCGCCCGTATCCTCCGCGAGGAGTTCGGCGTTCCCTGGGTGCGTCTACGGCTCACCAAGCCGGGTGCGGTCGGCGCGGGTGTCGATGTCGGTGTCTCGATCGAGCGCGGCGAGGCAGCGGTCTGAGGCGATCTCCAGATCGGGTTGACGACGTTCGATCTCATCGCTCATTGTTGATGCTTTGGGCTCGTCGCAGGAGCGGGCGGACCATTCCAGTCAGTTAATGAGGGGAGATGCATGGAACCGGTGAAGATCGGATTGTTGGGTCTGGGGACCGTCGGTGGTGGCACGGTGACCGTGCTGACTCGCAATGCGCGGGAGATCGAGCGCCGCGCGGGGCGGGGTATCGAGATGGCGCGAGCCGCGGCCAAGGCCTTTGATCCGACCCGCATTCAGGGTCTGGAGATCATCCGACAGATCGGAGACGATGCCTTTGCCGTGGTGAATGACCCTGAGATACAGGTCGTGATCGAGCTGATCGGGGGTTACTCGCCGGCCCGTGAGCTGGTCTTGACGGCGATCGCCAACGGTAAGCACGTGGTGACCGCAAACAAGGCCCTGATCGCCCGTCACGGCAACGAGATCTTCGCCGCGGCCCGAGAACGGGGCGTCATGGTGGGGTTCGAGGCGGCGGTCGCCGGCGGTATCCCGATCATCAAGGCATTGCGCGAGGGGTTGGCCGCCAATCATATCGAATGGATCGCCGGCATCATCAATGGTACCGGCAACTTCATCCTGACCGAGATGCGCGATGAGGGTCGCGACTTCGCCGCCGTGCTCGCCGAGGCGCAGGCGCTGGGCTATGCAGAGGCGGATCCGACCTTCGACGTGGAAGGGATCGATGCTGCACACAAATTGACCATTTTGGGGTCACTGGCATTCGGCATCCCGCTGCAATTCGAGCGCTGTTTCACCGAAGGGATCTCCGGGGTCGGCGCGATGGATGTCGCTTATGCCGCTGATTTGGGCTACCGCATCAAGCATCTCGGGATCGCCCGGCGCTCGTCGGGAGGCATCGAGCTGCGCGTGCATCCGACCCTCATTCCGGAGCGCCGGCTGATCGCCAACGTGGACGGCGTGATGAACGCAGTCCTGATCAAGGGCGACGCCGTCGGGCCGACGCTCTATTATGGTGCTGGTGCCGGTGCCCTCCCGACCGCCTCGGCCGTGGTTGCCGACTTGGTCGACGTCGTCCGGACCCTGACGACGGACCCCAACAACCGGGTGCCGCATCTTGCCTTTCAGCCCGACGAGCTGACGGATACCCCGGTCTTGCCGATGGAGTCGGTCGAGACCGCCTACTATTTGCGCCTGTCCGCACGCGACCAGCCGGGTGTGATGGCCAGCATCGCCAGCATTCTTGGTGAGCAAGGCATCAGCATCGAGGCGATCCAACAGAAGGAGCCGGCCGAGGGCGAGACCCATGTCCATCTGGTCATGCTGATCCATCGCGTGGTCGAGGGTCGGATGAATCAGGCGATCTCTCGCATCGAGGCCCTGGACACGGTGCAAGGGGCGGTTACGCGAATCCGGATGGAGGCGCTGTCGGGTTGACGGCGCGGGGGCGTCGCGGCCCCCGGAACGCGGCCCTGGCACTCCTCGGAGGCCGAGAAGAGGGGGCCTGCGAACCGAGCACAGCGACGCCTTGATGACGTTCTACTAATAGAGACTGGCGATCTCTTCGTCGGACATGCACATCACCTCGCGCTCCAAGCTGTTGATGGCCTCGAGCAGGGTCTTGGATACCGACAACAGGTTCTGCATCAGTGTTTCCACTTGCTCCTGTTTCTTTCTGGTGATCTTCCCCTTCGAGCCGAATAAGCTCTTCAGCCAAGAGCGATCGTCTTCACCGAATAGAAGCTTGAAGATCTTCATATAGATCTGATGCAGCACTTCGTGCGGTACCTCGATCGCCTCATAGGCGCTCAATGATGAAAGCTGTTGTCCCGCGCCATAGTACCAAGTGCCAAACTTGCATTTGGTATGGATGACAGGGACTTGATCCTGCTCGACCGGTAGTCCGGCAATGAGTGCTTGTGCATAGGCGCGCCACTGAATGTGAGCCGTTTTTGCGGCGCGCAGTTGCGCCAAGACCTCTTTCTTCGTCATCGCAGCATCCTCCCGGGTTTCGTTATTGTGAGACGCGGTGCGCGCTTTGGCTGCCCGTTTTGCTGCACGCCAAGCGTGAACCTCATGCAGTTTAGGGTTATTCCAGAACCTCGACAACAGAGACAGACGCGAGCGACGTCGGGGTGGACGAATGGAGTACAGATAGCATCAAATGGACCGTGGGACCAAGAAGCGATCGCCTAGAACGAGAACTGCGTCCGGTTTGGCGATTATGGAGCCACGCGATGGTTCAGGTCCTGCTTCTACGGACGAGGCCCTGCCGTGCGAAGCTGTCCAGGCGTGGACATTGGTCTGGTCGCTCAGGCTGGCGACCCGTCACATGAGGTGATCGCGGAGGGCCCTGCGCCCCCAATTCACATCGGTAATCGGGATGCGGCTTCTACGCTGCTGCGTCGCGGCGAGCAGCCGACGCTCCTCGTCGCGGATTCGTTAGCGGCCAGAACCCGTCGACGCCCGGACGTGGCGCGCGTGTTCGGGCGGTATCTCAGCGAACGGCCGCGATCAGCAGGATCACGAACAAGACCACGGCGCCGAGGGGTAGCAAGGCCGCTTGCCAGTCGCCCTTCTGGGCCTTGGGTCCATGCTCCTGCCAACGCTTGAAGGCGGGCCAAAGGTAGAAGAGCATCAGCAGCAGCAGGGCGGCAGCGGCGATCTTCAGAAAGAGCTCCATGTGGTCCTCCACTCGGGGCGGTCGTGCTCATGAAAAAAACCCCGGCATCGGGCCGGGGTCGGGTCTGCCGAAATCGCTCCAGTGGCGACTAGTCGTCGCCCAGGATCCCGAGCAGCTGCAAGAGACTGATGAAGATGTTGAAGATGCTCAGATAGATGCCGTAAGTGGCCATGATATAGTTGGTCTCCTCGCCCCGCGCGATCCGGCTGGTGTCGAAGAGGATGAAGCCGCTCATCAAGAGGATGATGGCCGAAGAGATCGCAAGCGACAGCGCCGGCATCTGGAGGAAGAGGTTAGCGATGATGGCGAGCATGACCACCATCATGCCGGCGAAGATGAAGCCGCCCATGAAGCTGAAATCACGCTTGCTGGTCAGGGCATAACCGGACAGGCCCAAGAAGATGGCCGCGGTCCCGCCGAAGGCGAGCCCGACCGTTTGAGGACCATTCGGTAGGGCGAGATAGAGGCTCAGAATGGCGCCCAGCCCGAAACCCAGCAGCCCGGTGATCAGAAAGATGACACCGATGCCGGCCGCCGAATTGGCGGTTCTGGGCAGGACGAAGATCCCGAGCACCATGCCGACGATCACGGATGCCAGGTAGGTCCAGGACGGCACGGCAAGCACGATGGACAGCGTGGCGGTCAGGGCGCTGAAGCCCAATGTCGCCGCCAACAGCATATAAGTGTTCTTCAGCACCTTGTTGGCGGCGACGATCGACTGAGCGTCGCGGACCGCGGTCAGGTTCGGATTGGCCATGATTCGGTTCACTCCTGCTAATCCATTGATTTGACATTGTCACCGAGTCCTAAGACTCGGTGCCGGGGTTCCGAGTTCCAAAAGCATACATGAGGATTTCGAACGCGCAAGCTCGATCGATGTTGGGCAAACCTCGAACATTGAGATAAGCTTACGCGCTCGGATATGTGGGTGATCCGATGGCGGCCAAGTAGGCGTTCCCTTCGTTTCTGAACGTCCGATGGAGAGGTGGCTGAGCGGTCGAAAGCGGCGGTCTTGAAAACCGTTGACCCGCGAGGGTCCGGGGGTTCGAATCCCTCCCTCTCCGCCAAGTAAATCAGTAAGTTAAGAAATCAGACGAAACTCGCGACTCCTGCCAAGCTTAATTCTGAGCCAAGACCTTCAAGAAGACTGCGCTAGACTTGTGTCGTGTGGTGCTGTTCTGAGCCCACAAACGACGAAGCCCCGAGGTGCTGACGACTCCACGAGGCTTCTGACCGTTACCCAACCCAGTGCAGAGGTTCGGCAATGGCTTCAAGACATTCTAACCGACCGGACTTCGGGAGTCCGGTTCAATGGCATCCATCCGCAAGCTGACGGACGGCAGGGCGGAAACCCTGGCAGGCCCGCATCACCCGCAAGGGACAAACCCTCTCACCTGAATACTTCCGCACGAAGACCGAGGCCAAAGACTTCGCGGCCAAGGTCGAGGCCGACTTTGACCGTTGGAGCAAGGTGCTCGGTGGGGAGCTGCGGCGCCATACCCTCGCTGACCTGATCGACCGTTTCATGAACGGCTACCAGGGCAAGGACCAGAGTCTTCCGGCCCGCATGACGTGGTGGAAGGAGCAGTACGGAGACCGCGCACTCTCCGACTTCTCCGACGACACCCTCCGAGACGGCCTTGCAAGACTCACAGAGGGCACGGCTAAGCAGGGCGGCAACACGGTTACGGAGACCGACCGCAAGCTCTCGCCGGCAACCCTGAACCGCTACAAGACCGCAATCGGGACGCTCTACAAGACCGCGATCGATGCGGGCTGGTATGGCATCAATATCAACCCGGCTGCCGGGATCAAGCAGCGCAAGGAGAACAACAGTCGTTTCGGCCGCTGCCTCGAAGACAACGAACGGGACCGGCTGCTCGAAGCCTGCGATCAGTCCTCGACCTAGACGGATCTCGGACTCTTTGTCCGGCTGGCCCTGGCCACCGGCGCCCGTCGAGGTGAACTGCTCAAGCTTGAATGGCGCGACGTTGATCTCAAGGCCGGCTCGATCCTGCTGCGCGCCACCAAGAACGGCGACGATCGGCGCGTGCCTCTGCTGGGCGAGGTCCGCTCGCTCCTCGACACTCGCGCCAAGGTCCGGCGCCTGGACGACCACTCGCGTCTTTCCAGGGACCGCCGCCCATCGTGCGCCACCAATCGATAAGGCATGGGACCGCGCCAAGGAAGCCGTTCAGGTCGAGAACCTGCGCATTCACGACCTTCGTCATAGCTGCGGCTCCTAATCTTGCCAAGGTCGGCGCGTCCGCCTTTCAGATCGCCGCGATCCTAGGACACCGCTCAGGGCCAGGGCTGGGTCGCGAGCGCCTGATAGAGACGCGTGTAGCAGTCGTCCATCGGGGCGAGCTCCTTCTCGATGTCGGCTAGCCATGGACCACTGGGCGCAAGGTAGATCTCGGTGACCTTGGTGGCGACGATCATGTCGCGCGAGATCACGGCCTCGCGCAAGGCGCTCTCCGTGCCGCCGCGAGTAGTTCCAGTGTAGCCGAACGCGCGACTCGCGTGCCCTTGCGAATCGAGGTCCATCAGCAGCACGGAGCGACCGAATGCCGCCAAACCAAGGGCCAGATTGACGGCGCTCGTCGTTGCGCCCGCTCCCGCGTGGTGACCCACGAGGGCGATGATCTCCGGTGAAGGCTGCGCTCGGTCCCCACTGCCGTGAGGACACGACGGTAGCACGATAAAGGGGTGGGCTAGTGCAGCACCAATTTCGCTTTGATGAACCGATCCACAGCAAACACGCTCTGATTCAACGGGTTACGCGCACCGCGATCCATCGGTACAAGATTGGTGCTGCGCAAGGAGCCCGTCCGATTTCAAGCGCCTGAGCGCTTGAGAATGAAGACAAGTGGAAATCGCAGTTGTCGCTTCGCGTCTTGAAGAACCCCAGGGAGGGGATTCTTCAAGGTCCCCGAAAGGGACCGCTCTTCCGCTTCCGCAGCCGATCCAGCCCAAGTCGGAGAGACCCCTCAGCTTGCGCTCAGACACGGCGCTATTTTAGCGAATCCTGGGCGATCGTGGCGCGAATAGGTGGCAGAGCAGATGGAAGAAGGGGGGTGCGCGTCGGCACCCCTGATCTTCCTCCCGAAAGGATCCAGCGGGCCAACCTGATGGGCATGTCCGGCATTGCGGTGCCAGGCGGCGATGGTGCCGGCGACTTCGTAGGGCTGGCGGTCATGCTGGAAATGGGTTCTCGTGAAGTGGTGCCATTCGCGACTGGATGGCTTGGCCGGAGGGGTGCTACCTAGAAAAAATGTGATCATGTGCCATACTTTCTCCATGGTCCATACACGCAGATTTGGAGACGCCCCATGGCCGCCGAGCTCATTGCCCAGAACGGACATGCAGTGACCCTGCAAGTGACCGTGGATATCAGCGGGACGATGCTCGAGGCCGAGGGGCGGAT
>JANQGF010000268.1 GCA_028277465.1 Chromatiaceae bacterium | reverse complement strand
GCACGGCTCAAGCATTGCGCAGGCTGAGCCACGCTGCAGAGTTCCAACGGAGCACGTTCAAGGTTTGTCGCTTTTAAAATGAAAGGCTGTCGTATAACACCAGGCTCAAAGCGAGCCGCGAAGACACGTCGTAGCTCAATCTGCGGCCCTCTACCGCGCGGCCGCTTTAGCCTCACCGTTAGCGCGCCGCGAAAGCGGGGCGCATCTGGCCGGGTGAAAGTCCTGGCATGGTAAGGGCTAACCACCCACCATTACCGCGTGTTGCGCCTCTGGCGGAGCGGTGCTTGCGGTAGGGAACTGCGATCACAGGCGAACAAGAGAGGTGAAGCGTACACAGGGTATGTCATAGGCCAGATGGGGACGCAGCCCCTTAGAGCTGGTATCGCTTCGAAAAGCCGTTCCGGATTGGTCAGCGTTGTAACGTGCGTGAAACCGAAACGAGCAGGGCGTCATGGTGAGTTCTGTAAGAGCCGGCGGAGTTCTCAAGCTACGGCATGTCGGTGGGGCGGCCTATCTGGACAATCTCCTGGCTCTCGTACGCGTGATCGATTGCGTTAAGGCAGAGACCGACCTCAAGGGCTGCATCGAGGTCAACGCATGGGAGCATGCCCTCGGGATATCCGTGCTCGCTTTGGGTTCGCTCTTCCTACTTCCTTGGATCGGTGTCTGGTTCTCTCGTCTGGTTCGCAATTCACTCGCCCGATCGGCGATGGAGCGGTTTGAGGCCGATCTCAAGACACCGGATGCTGGCAGCGCGATCCTGTTTCTCCGATTGGCCAGCGACGACAGTGTCGTGTTGCCGCCTGCCGAGTGGAGACTGATCCGCAATGCACTGTCTCCGAGCGTTTGGCTGAGTGGCCACTTGGATGACCTCCTGGTTGCTGAAGGTATGGTCTACGGCGTGCCGGTTGGTTTGGGCAAAGACGAAGAGGTGTCTTTCGGAGCGATGCGACTCTCCGCTGCGAACGAGCCCGATTTGCCCATCGAGAAAAGGGGATAGGCGCAGAAGGTCAAGGAGCTTGCCCAGCAGTCGCAGCGGATCATCCTGGTGGTCGATGACCATATGCGGGGCACGCAGGGCTCTGAGGTGCGCAGATGTCCCCAAGACGCAGAGCATCCTGTGACGAAGACCGAGTCCGAAGGCTTGCGCTGGGAGCTCTGCCACCTGGCCCGCAACCCGGAGCTGCTCGCCAAGACCACGATCCTGGTCAAGACCGGCACCGAGATGGGCAAGGGGGCCAGCCGGGGCCGGTTGGATGCGTACCGTCGCCTGTGGCACCTGATCGAGGAGTTGAGCGGACTGAGGCCGCCTCAGAGTGACAAGCCCGTCATCGGCTTGTCGTTCTCCTCGGATGGCAGCCCCACCGCCCTGATTGCGGAGCGCTTCTATGCAACGACGGCGCTGATGTCGCTGAGATTCGCGCTTCGGGGCATTCGGTCGCACCAAAGTGCTGCATAGCTTGTCCATCGCGCCAGGCATCGACGACCTGGCCAATCGTCATCAGCGTCGAGGAGAGAAATCAGTGGCGCGTGATACTGGTGATCGATCCGCTACCCGACGCCCGGGTGGACGAGGCCGAGGCCAGCAGGCTCCATTGGGTCACCGTCTCTCGGCAACCGTGACTGTGACCGCCTCCATGGTCTAACCTTGCGAACACGGTATGCTCGAGAGTGACGGGAGGCGCGCGTGATCCATCTCTATTCCACCCCTGGTGCCCAAGCTCAGGCCGAGGCATTGCGCGAGACCCTGGTGGTTGCCTATCCGGATCTCAGGCTCGAAGATCTTGCCCCAGGGGTCCACGATCTGGCGGTGGACCCCATGTGGCCGAGATGGGACGATCTGCTCATCGTCGTCTTCGCCGATGACCCGCTCCCCGACGCGCTGCACGGGGCAGTCCGCAAGGAGATCCAGTCCTCGCTCGATCGCGGTCGGGCCTGTCGTATCGTCCCCGTGCATACCCTGGCGGATCACTCGAGACCACCCGAGCCCCTGGATGCCGTCAAATCCATCCGTGGTGTCGATCCCTGCGGCGCGGATGGCCAGGCGATCGCCCGCCGGGTCGGTGCGCTACTCGGTCTTTGGCTGCGGGGCGACGATCGTAAGGTCTTCGTCTCTCACCGCCAGGTCGACGGCAAGGCCCTGGCCGCCGAGGTGACCGCTCATCTCGAGGACAATGGCTACGACGCCTGGCTCGACGCGGAGCGGCTCCATTGCGGTGACATCGTCCAGTCGGAGATCGAGAGGCATGTCGGCGGCGCGCACCTCCTGTTACTGCTCGACACGCCGGAGGCCCGTCACTCCGAGTGGATCTGGCGGGAGGTGGATGCCGCCATTCGGGGCTTTGTGCCCATACTCCCGGTGGTTCTGCGCCAAAAGGACACCTCGGGAGAGGCCGCGAGACCGGGATTTCCCAATGCGGCCGAGCTCTTCTCTCATCGGGTGGAGGTGGAGGTCGACGCCGACGGGGTCGTGGGGCGCCTGGGCGAAGATCTGCTGAACGGGCTCCTCGTCGCCATGGAGGGTTATCTGAGCGCGCTCCTGCGCTCCCAGCGATCACTCGCGGACAAGGTGGAGGATACCTTCAAATCGGCAGGCTTCGATTGGACGATCCTCGATGGTCGGCGTCAGCTCTATGCCGCCACCAAGCCGGACGAGGGTGCCTCGCTCACTCGGTTGCTCTCCCACTGCTCCGCGGTGAGCCCCAGATTCTTCCACGCGGTGCGCGCCTTGCAGGAATATGGACAGAACGACGCTGAGCACGCCAGTGCACGACCAAGTCGTGCCATCAACCGATTCAACCACAGGCTCTTCGTTTATGAGCCGCCCCTGCCGCGCCCGGAGCTGATCCGGCTCGCCCGAGACTATGGTTTCGATCAGGACCCAATCTTGCGCCTCATCGATCCCGGCCGTCTGGCGACTTTTCTCAATCGATTCCAGGCCGACATTTGAGCCTAATCCCAGCCATGACAGAATCCATCGACATCGACTCCCTCGACCCCGGTCTGACCGGAGTCCGCGTGGGCCTCTCCGGCGCCATCCCGGAGCCGGAGGAATGGGGCGGACGTGCGCTCGATTGGGACATCCTGAACGCCGTTACCACCCTGGCCGACACCGTCTTCAGAGGCGGTGGACACCTGGTCCACGGCTCACACCCGAGCTTCACCCCCCGCATCCTCGCTCAAGCCGAGCCCTATGCGGAGGAACGAGGGGAGCCCGTCGTGACTCTGGTCCTCTCCGGACTCTTCGCCGATACCCCGCTGGCCCGGCACCTCAGGGACTTCAGGTACCAAGGCGTCTTGAGCCTCATTTTGGTGGATGCGGTCATTCCACCCGGTCGCGAGGGCCGCGGCGTCGAGGACCCGGTGGTTCGAAACGCGAGCCTCAAGGCGATGCGCGAGCGACTCATCGACGAGATGGACGTCCTCATCGTCATGGGTGGCAAGCGCTGGGCAGGGAGCGCGAACAAGCCCGGCACCCTAGAGGAGTTGGAGCTGGCCCATGCCCGGGGGATCCCCACCTTCCCGCTCGGTGGGCTTGGGGGAATGGCCGCCGAGCTTGCGCTGGCCCCGGAGTTTCGGGCGCTTGCGGATGCGGGCCGAACTCGCGGGGCAGTCGATGATGGTCTCGAAGGAACCTTGTCCACCAAGCAGTCCCATCGCAGGCTCGGCCCGTTGTCGATCACGTCGGCAGATGAGGAGTTCATTCGCACCACCACCGACTATGGCCGTGCGATAGCCCTGATCTCAAACCGGATGGGCGCAAACCTACGTCATCACGCAGACGGGGATTGACGCGGTGTGCCACCAATTTCTTGGGGAGCTCGGGGTCGCATGCAGAGGAACGGATGTAACCCGAAAGGTGCGATGAACCAACAGGGATCGCTCCATTCGGCGACCGCTCAGTCTCGACGAGTGGCCGCTTAGGCGATTTCCTGGAAAGAATTTACCCAAGATATCGACCGGCTGTAGCGCCGCGTTGGGGTTCGTTCCTCACCCCAACCTACGGGTAGGATCTTTTCCGGAGATCACCTTAGTTCCTGGGTCCGGGCGTCCAGCGCTCAGATCGCACTGACTGCTTCGTGTCGATTTCTGACCCTCTCTTTTCCCCTGGAGGGTCTCGCAGTGCGGGCAAGATCGAGTCCCCTCCGAAAAGTTCTCCAGGAGGTGGGACTCAGCGAGGTAAGGTGTCGCCGTCGCATCGAGCCGCTGCATCAGATCGTCGGGTAATCGAACATTGGACATACCCATGTTGGACGTCCTCGCTTGATGTAATGCACTGCTTCGGCTGCGCCCGGATCAATGATCCCAAAGCCGCGCCAGCGGCACCGCCAGCAGGTCCGGTCGGCCCAGCGGCAGCACGTCTAGGCCGTGGTAGAAGACGATACCGTCGGCGAAGTCACCTCCGCGCAGGGCCGCGAGACGCCCCAGCCCCTTGGCGTCGCCCGCGCCCACGGATTGCTTGAGCTCGACCTCCACCCCCCAGACCCGCCGGCCGAGGGTCACGACGCAATCCACTTCCACTTGGTCCTTGTCCCGGTAGTGCCACAGGCCGAGGTCCGGTCTGGTCCAGCCGGCCTGGCTGACGATCTGCTGGAGCACGAACGACTCCAAGAGCTGACCGAAGATCGGGCGCTCGCGCAACCAGTCTTCAGTGGATAGCTGTACCAAGGCCGCTACGAGCCCGCTGTCGCGGATATAGACCTTCGGCGATTTGATCAGCCGCTTGCCAGGGTTACGGTGCCAGGCGGAGAGGCGACGGACAAGGAACAGCCGCTCCAGCAGGCCGAGATACCGATCCACGGTCTGGCGCGTTAGGCAGCGTCGTCGAGGGTGATGTAGGCCCAGTCCGGGGCCAGGTGGGTGGCGAGCGTGGACTTGCCGCACTGGCGCGGACCGAGCAGACAGACCACGGGGCTTTCGGCCAGGGCCTCGCGTAAAGGGGCCTCCAGGCCGCGGCGCAGATAGGGCCTGGCGTGCGGGTCGCCGGTGTGGGGTGGATCGGCCAAGGTTGCGTCCGATTGGAGGGTTAGCAGCCGTCCAATCGTATCCGCAATGGCCGTCCATTTGTATTCTCCGAGACCGTCTAATTGTGCGCTGAGGCTCCGTCCAAGTGTGATGCGACTGAGCCAGGCTCAGCGCGCACCGATCCAGTTCGAGCGCCGCGCCGTCCTCCCGCTGCTGTGTAAGCCGCGGCTCGAGCAGGCGCCCGACGGTGGTGTCGCAGCTTGGCCCGGGTCAGTGTGCGCTCAGAGTGGCTTGGATAGGCTGACGGCGCCGCGAATGTCGCCTAGCTTGAAGCCGCGACCCTGGTCGTCAGGATAATGCCGGTCGAGTGCGGCCGTTACCTCCTGGTCGATCTCGGTGCCGTGACAGGTCAGGCAGGCCTGTTGCGTCGGGATCGCCTTCATGAAGCGGAAGGCCCGGCCTGAGTCGGCCTCGACCGTTTCGGCATGCGCCAGGGTCCCGGCATCCTCACCGGCAGCCTTGCGACGCTCGAAATCCGTCAGCACTTGGTGCTCCCAGTCATCCGGGGTGTCCAGTTCTGGATTTCTGACCTTGAGGCTCCTGCGACCCACGGTCCAGCCGGTCTCTGCGGAGAGGTCGGCAGCGATGGCCGGCGCGCGGTCCTTGCAGACCCCGATCGCCTGGACGGGACCGCCTTCCTTGATCGCGGCCTTGAGCTCGCCCTGAAGCCGCGTGGCGAGTTCCTTGGCGATACCTTTCGCCTCGACCAGATTGGGGTTGGTGGTTGGATCCGCGGCCACCAGTAGGGCGGCCGCCATGAGGCCGGTCGCGGTCGTCGCGAGCGCAAGGGTCTTCTTCATCGGAGTTTTCCTCTGAGGTTGAGTCGCTGATTGGAGGGGTTGACGAGAGACGCCGCCAGCTCGGATTCGCAAGAGAAAACGGCAGCGAGCGCTGGCGACCTGGGTTCTGGGGAAGCAGTCTAATCCGGCGGGAGGGGCGCGCGCCTTGACGGATCACATTCGCCGCGGGTTTCGAGTCCTGCATGAGCGTCGGACCCGCGGTCCAGATCCGAGCGAGATCCTGAATCGCGCGGGTTCAGGCGGCCAGATGCTCGCGCAGGGCCTGGGCTGTTGGGTGCCCGTCGGTTGCGGCGACCTGCCGGGGTGGACCCTCGGCGACGATCCTGCCGCCGCCCGCCCCGCCTTCCGGACCCAGGTCCAGGATCCAGTCCGCCGCGGCGATGAGGTCCAGGTTGTGCTCGATGACCAAGACCGAGTGACCGGCGTCGACCAGTCGCTGCAGCACCTCGATCAGTCGTTCGACGTCCGCCATGTGTAGGCCCATCGTCGGCTCGTCGAGGACGTAGAGCGTCGGTCGGTTGGTGCTGGCATCCGTGCCCAGGCCCGCCTTGGCGAGCTCGGTGACCAGCTTGATGCGCTGGGCCTCGCCGCCGGAGAGCGTGGGGCTGGATTGACCCAGGCTCAGATAGCCGAGTCCGACGTCCTGTAGGAGTCTCAGCGGATGGTGGATCGGGGGATGGGCATGGAAGAACTCGACCGCCTCGTCGATGCTGAGCGATAGCACCTGACCGATGCCGAACCCCTTGAAACGGATCTCGCGCGTCTCCCGGTCGAAGCGGCTGCCGCCGCAGACCTCGCAGCTCATGCGCACATCCGGCAGGAAGCTCATCTCCAGTCGCTGCACGCCCTGTCCCTCGCAGTCGGGACAGCGCCCCTCTTTGGTATTGAAGGAGAAGCGACCCGGCCCCCAGCCAAGGATCCGCGCCTCCTGGGTGGCGGCGAAGAGCCGTCGGACGGCGTCCCAGAGGCCGACATAGGTCGCGGGGCAGGAGCGAGGCGTCTTGCCGATGGGAGTCTGGTCGACCTCGAGCACCCGACTGAGCCCCTTCCAGCCGGTGAGCCCCCGGCAGCCGACCGGTTGGGTCTGCGTGCTTCGCCCCTTCGTTGGTCTGGTGGCGAGCAGCTGACGCAGGCTCTCGACCAGCACGGCTCGAACCAGGGTCGACTTGCCCGAGCCGGACACCCCGGTGATGCACACCAGTCGGTTTAGGGGCAGGCGTGCGTCCAGATCCTGGAGGTTGTTGAGCCGCGCGCCCTGGATTCCGAGCCAAGCGGTCTCTTGGGTGCTCGGACGCGGCTCGCGCAGGCCCACGCGGGGACGGTTGAGAAAGCGCCCGGTGATGGAGGCAGAGTCGGCGATCAAGTCCTCGGCAGTCCCTTGTGCGACGATGGTGCCACCTCGGACCCCGGCCCCGGGACCCAGGTCGACGACATGATCGGCACGCCGGATAGTCGCCTCGTCGTGCTCGACCACCACGACCGTGTTGCCCTTGTCTGCCAGCCGACCCAGGGTCTCGAGCAGCAGGCGGTTGTCACGCGCATGCAGCCCGATGGTCGGCTCGTCCAGCACATAACAGACCCCGCGCAGATTGGAGCCGAGCTGGGCCGCGAGTCGGATGCGCTGGGCCTCGCCGCCGGAGAGCGTGGGGGCCGCCCGATCCAGGGCGAGATAACCTAGGCCCACTTGGCCGAGAAAGCTCAGTCGTTTGCCAACCTCGCTCAGTAGATCGCGGGCCACGGCCTGCTCACGCGCGTCGAGCCGCAACTCGCTCAGGAAGTCCGCGGCCTCCGCGACGGTCAGGGCGGAGAGCTTCGCGATCGAGAGACCCCGAAAGTGGACCGCGAGCGCCTCCGGGTTGAGTCGTGCGCCCGCGCAGCTGGTGCAGGGGCGAGCCTGGTCCGCGTCTGGCTCCAGCCATCGCCCCTCCTCCCCGGTCTGCTCGGCGTCGAATCCGCTGAGCCTCTGTCCGGTCCCGAAGCACTCGGGGCACCAGCCGTGTCGTGAATTGTAGCTGAAGCGCCGTGGATCGGGCTCGGGGAAGGCGCGCCCGCAGTCGGGGCAGGTGCGTTCGGTGGAGTAGGCCGTCTCCTCACCCCAGTGGCCGTCTGTCAAGCGCACCGCCCGCACCTGCCCCTGGCCCAGGTCCAGTGCCTGGTCGAGCAGGGAGCGGAGTCGCGGCCTGAGGTCCTCGGCGATCTCGATCTCCGCCAGAGGCAGGTCGATCGAGTGCTCGCGAAAGCGGTCGAGCCTTGGCCAATCGGTGGTCTGAACCCGTGCGCCGTCGACCCGCAGGATGGGCCAGCCCTTGTCGGCGGCCCAAGCGGCCAGCTCTTTGTAGAGACCCTTGCGCGCGACCACCATGGGGGCCATCAGGCTGACCCGTCGGCCGGCGTGCTCCGCTTGGATGCGCGCCAGGATGGCCTCGCGACTCATGGGCTCGACTCGGGTGTGGCAGGCGGGACAGGACTGGACCCCCAGTCTGACATAGAGTAAGCGCAGGAAGTGGTGGATCTCGGTCAGTGTGCCGACCGTGCTCTTGGCCCCGCCCCGGCTGGTGCGCTGCTCGATGGCGACCGTGGGCGGAATGCCGAAGATGGCATCCACGTCGGCGCGGGCCGCCGGCTGGACGAACTGGCGGGCGTAGGCATTGAGCGACTCCAGATAGCGCCGCTGACCCTCGGCGAAGAGGATGTCGAAGGCCAGTGTGCTCTTGCCGCTACCCGAGATTCCGGTGATGACGGTGAGTCCGTCCCTTGGGATCGACAGGGTCAGATCCTTCAGGTTGTGCTCACGGGCGTGCCGGATCTCGATGCAGGGGGCGATCTGGGTGCCGTTCGTGCCCGGTGTCGACCCGGCCAGACGCGGTGACTGGTCGGGCAGCTGGGTCGCCTCGGCCACTCGGTGCTCGAGGGGGTCGCGCCCGAGGGTTGCGGTCCCCCGGGGACTGGATTCCTGGCCGGTCCGCGGATCCATTTGCTCCGCTTCGGGAATCCGGTCGCGCCGATAGGACGCGAGCGCTCGCCCGGTGTGGCTTCCCGGATGGGCGGCGACCTCTTGGGTCGTCCCGCAGCAGAGGATCTCGCCGCCACCCTCGCCACCCTCCGGTCCCAGGTCGATCAACCAGTCGGCGTCGGCGATCACCTCCAGGTTGTGCTCGATCACCAGGAGCGAGTGACCCTTCTCGATCAGCTGCCGCAGGGCCGCGAGCAGGATGGCGATGTCGGCGAAATGGAGCCCCCGGGTCGGCTCGTCGAGCAGCAAGAGGAGCCCGCCGTCGCGCGCCTTGCGGCGCATGGTCTTCGCCAGGTGGCCGGCGAGCTTGAGTCGCTGGGCCTCGCCGCCCGACAGGGTCGGGACCGGCTGACCGAGCCGCAAATAGCCCAGCCCGACGGCCTGCAGGGGTTCGAGCACCCGGCTCAGCTCCGCATCGTCGCCGAAGAAGGCGAGCGCCTCGGTGGCCGTCATCTCAAGCACGTCGGCGATGGAACAGGTGCGCACTCCCTCATCAGTATCCGTTCCAGACTCGGCCGCGGCCCCCGCGAGTCGCACCTGGAGCACGGCCTCGCGGTAACGGCGGCCGTCGCAGTCGGGGCAGCGCAGATAGACATCGGCGAGGAACTGCATCTCCAGGTGCTCGAAGCCGTTTCCGCCACAGGTCGGGCAGCGCCCCTGGCCGCTGTTGAAGCTGAAGGTGCCGGCCGTGTAGCCGCGCTCCCTGGCTAGGGGTAGCTGGGCGAAGCGTTTGCGCAGGACATCCAGGGCGCCCACATAGCTGGCCGGATTGGAGCGCGAGGTTCGGCCGATGCTGGATTGGTCGAGCAACAGGACGTCGGCGACCGCTTCGTCCCCCTCGATCCCTTCATGCTCTCCGGGCAGGCCCTCCGGATGCCCCTTGCGTTGGCAGACCGCCTTGTAGAGGACCTCCTGTACCAGGGTGGATTTGCCGGAACCGGAGACACCTGTGACGACCACCAGCCGGTGCAGCGGGATCTCGACGTCGACGCCTTTGAGGTTGTGGGCGCGGGCGCCGCGCACGCGGATCACTGGTCCCTCGCGGGGGGGTCGATCGGGGGCGCGGGCAGGGGCGACCCGGCGCCGTCCGGCGAGATAGTCGCCCGTCAGGGAGCCGGGGGCGGTCAGTAGCCCCTGCGGGGTCCCCTGGAAGAGGATTCGGCCGCCCTGCTCGCCGGGGCCTGGTCCCATGTCCAGGACCTGGTCCGCGGCCAGGATCACTTGAGGGTCGTGCTCGACCACCAGCAGTGAGTTGCCCCGGTCGCGCAGCCGGCGCAGGACCTGGACCACCCGGTCGATGTCGCGGGGATGCAGCCCGATGCTGGGCTCATCGAGTACGAAGAGAGTATTGACCAGTGAGGTCCCCAACGCCGTGGTCAGGTTGATGCGCTGTACCTCGCCGCCGGACAGGGTCCGCGATTGGCGGTCGAGCGTCAGGTAGCCCAGCCCCACCTGGCACAGAAAGGCCAGCCGGGTGCGGATCTCGGTCAGCAGCAGCTCCATTGCCTGGTCCATGCCGCCACTCAGGCGCAGTGCGTCGAAGAAGTCGCGACAGCGTGCCACCGGAAGGCACATCAGGTCATGGATGTTGAGCCCCGGCCGCGAGGTCCGGGCCGCCGTCTCCATGCCCACGCGCGCAGGTCGGAAACCCGCCTGCGGGGTCGGGGTCTCCTGGCCGAGCAGACCCTCGCCGATCCGCCAGTCGAGTGCCTCGTCCTTGAGCCGGGCGCCGGCACAGGTTGGGCAGGCGTCATAGCTGCGGTAGCGTGACAGCAGCACGCGCACATGCATCTTGTAGCTGCGTCCCTCCAGCCAATCGAAGAAGCGTCGGATTCCGTACCAGACGCCGGTGTCACCCTCGCCCTCACCCTCGATCACCCAGGTGCGGTCGGACTCGGTGAGATGGCGCCAGGAGACATCGGTCGGGATCCCCCGTCGCTGGGCGAAGCCGATCAGGTCCTCCTGCACCCCGGCGTAGCTGTCCGACTGAATCGGCTTGATGGCCCCTTCGAGCAACGACTTGGATGGATCCGGTACCACCAGCGACCAGTCGATGCCGATGACGCGGCCGAAGCCGCGGCAGGTCTCGCAGGCGCCGATCGGCGAGTTGAAGGAGAAGAGGTTGGGGACGGGATCGCGGTAGGAGATGTCGCAATCCGGGCAGTGCAGGTCGGTGGAGAAGCGCCAGGGCGAGCCGGGTTGCCGGTCCGCGTCCAGGGGATAGACCAGTGCCCGTCCACGGCCCTTGACGAGCGCGCTCTCCAGGGCCTCGATGGCGCGCCCCCGATTGTCCGGTGTGAGTCGGAGTCGGTCCTGGATGACCTCGAGGCTGGTCGCGTCCTCATGCAGGATGCGCACGTAACCCTGTTGGGCGAGCATCTCCTTGACCGCCACAGGGCCGAGAGACTCCGGGACCGACACGCGGAAGGCGACGAGCACGCGCAGGTCGTCGCCCTTGGATGCGGCGGATGCGGCGGATGCGGCGCTCAGGCTGGTCCAGATCGCCTCCGGCGTCTCGCGTCGGACCTCGCGCCCGCAGCCGCGGCAGAAGAGCCGGGCGGCACGTGCGAACAAGAGCTTGAGGTGGTCGTTCAGCTCCGTCATGGTCCCGACCGTGGAGCGGGAGGTGCGCACCGGGTTGCTCTGGTCGATTGCGATGGCCGGGGGGATGCCCTCGATCCGGTCCGCGGCCGGTCGGTCCATACGGTCGAGAAACTGGCGGGCGTAGGGAGAGAAGGTCTCGATGTACCGCCTTTGCCCCTCGGCATAGAGGGTGTCGAGGGCCAGCGAGGACTTGCCCGAGCCCGAGACCCCGGTCAAGACCAGGAACTCGCCCAGCTGCAGGTCCAGGTCGATGTCCTTCAGGTTGTTCTGGCGTGCGCCTCGAAGGAGGATGGAATCGGGCATTCGATCAGCAGCCGTCTGAGGATCTGTCGGTAGATGACCGAGAGCTGCTCGATCTCCTCGACACCCACGCGCTCGTCGATCTGATGGATGGTGGCATTGATCGGACCCAGTTCCAGGACCTGGGCGCCGGTGGGTGCGATGAAGCGGCCGTCCGAGGTGCCGCCGGCGGTCGAGAGTTGGGCTTCGACCCCATTGACGGCCTTGATGGCCTCGCGGGTGGCGGCCACCAACTCGCCGACCGGGGTGAGAAAAGGCCGCCCCGAGAGGCGCCACTGGAGGTCGTAAGCGAAGCCCCCCGTATCGAGGATCGAATGGACGCGCGTCTTGATGGTCTCGGGATCCAGCTCGGTGGAGAAACGCAGGTTGAACTGGACCTCCAAGCGGCCCGGAATCACGTTGTCCGCACCCGTCCCCATGTTGACATTGGTGATTTGAAGGCTGGTGGGCGGGAAATGATCATTGCCTCCGTCCCAAACTTGGGTACAGAGCGCGGAGAGTGCTGCGGCGCTGAGATGGAAGGGGTTGCTCGCACGCTGAGGGTAGGCGACATGCCCCTGCGTGCCCTCTACCCTGAGGTGTGCGCACAGGCTTCCACGTCGGCCGTTCTTGATGCAATCACCCAGCCGTTCGCGGCTGGATGGCTCACCCACCAGGGCATAATCGATCTTCTCGCCCCGCTGCTCCAGCCGTTCCACGACCTTGACCGTCCCCTCGACGGCGGGTCCCTCCTCGTCGCTGGTGATCAGGAAGGCGATGGAGCCGGGGTGGTCCGGATGCTCGGCGACGAAGGACTCGGTCGCCGTGACCATGGCGGCGAGCGAGCCCTTCATATCCACGGCGCCGCGGCCGTAGAGCAGCCCGTCACGGATGGTCGGAACGAAGGGGTCGCACGACCATTCGTCGAGCGGCCCGGTGGGGACCACATCCGTGTGACCCGCGAAACAGAAGAGCGGCCCCCTCTGCCCCCGTCTGGCCCAGAGATTGGTCACGGCGCCGAAGGTCATGGGCTCGATCCGAAAGCCGATGGCCGCCAGGCGCTCGGCCATGATCCGCTGACAGCCTGCATCCTCGGGGGTCACCGAGGGGCGGGCGATGAGATCGCAAGCCAAGGCGGTGGTGGGCGACATCAGGCGTCGTACTCCCGATCGTGGGTCTCGCGATGGACGTCCGGTTCGATCATCAGATATCGCGCAGCAACTCGTTGATCCCCACCTTGCTACGGGTCCTCTCGTCGACCTGTTTGATGATGACCGCGCAGTAGAGGCTGTGGGTCCCGTCCTTGGCCGGCAGGCTGCCTGGCACCACGACGGCCCCGGGCGGAACGTGTCCGAAGAGGATCTCGCCCGTTTCGCGATTGTAGATCTTGGTGCTCTGTCCGATGTAGACCCCCATCGAAATGACCGCTCCCTCACCCACGATCACGCCTTCGACGATCTCCGACCGGGCACCGATGAAACAGTTGTCCTCGACGATAGTCGGTGCCGCCTGCACGGGCTCCAGCACGCCGCCAATGCCGACGCCGCCGGAGAGGTGGACATTGCGTCCGATCTGGGAGCAGGAGCCGACCGTGGCCCAGGTGTCGACCATGGTGCCCGAGTCGACATAGGCACCGATGTTCACGTAAGAGGGCATGAGGACGCAGCTCGGCGCGATATAGGCCCCTTTGCGCGCGGTTGCAGGCGGCACCACGCGCACGCCGCCGGTGCGGAACTCGCGGGAACTGGCGTCGGCATACTTGGATGGGACCTTGTCGTAATAGTTGGTGAAGCCACCCTTGATGAACCAGTTGTCCTCGATGCGGAAGGACAGCAGCACCGCCTTCTTGACCCATTCATTCACCACCCACTCGCCCTCGCGTTTCTCGGCCACCCGCAGGGTGCCGCGGTCGAGCTGCTCGATCGTGTCCTGGACGGCGTCTCTGACATGGGTCTCGACATTGCGGGGCGTGATCTCGGCGCGTCGCTCGAAGGCGTCGAGGATGATGTCTTGCTGGTCGCTCATGGGAGCTATACCTCTGGTTGAGAGCAGTTGATTCAAGCCCGTCCGTCTCCCGAGTCCTTGAGAGGAGCACGAGGATCGGAGCTCAGAGCCGTTCGACGCAACGACGGATTCGATGTGCCGCCTCCAGGCATTCCTCGAGTGGCGGCACCAGGGCGAGACGGATGCGGTCTCGCCCCGGGTTGTATCCGTCGACGGTGCGCGATAGGAACCGGCCTGGAAGCACCGTGAGGTGCTCCTCGGCGTAGAGGCGCTGTGCGAATTGAGTGTCGGGGAGCGGGGTCTGCGGCCACAGATAGAAGCCAGCGGCCGGCCGCTCGACGCTCAGGACGGCGCCGAGGATCGCGAGCACGGCCTCGATCTTGTCCCGATAAAGGGCGCGATTGTCGCGGACATGTGGCTCGTCGCTCCAGGCGGCCAGGCTGGCATGCTGATGGGGCAGGGGCATGGCGCAGCCGTGATAGGTCCGATAGGCGAAGAAGCGTTCGATCAGGCGTGCGTCTCCAGCCACGAAGCCCGAACGCAGGCCCGGCGCGTTGGAGCGCTTCGATAGACTGTGGAAGACGACACAACGACTGAAGGTCTCATTGCCCACGGCCGCCGCGACCTGAAGCAATCCCGGCGACGGCTCGTCCGCGTGCAGATAGAGCTCCGAGTAGCATTCGTCCGAGGCAATCACGAAGTCGTGAGTATGGGCGAGTTCGATCAGTTGGGCGAAGCTGGCCTGGTCGATGACGGCCCCAGTCGGGTTCCCCGGCGAACAGACATAGAGCAGTTGGCAGCCTTTCCAAGTGGCATCGTCCACGGCCTCGAAGTCCGGGATGAGACCCGTCTCGGGACGGCAGGCCAGATAACGGGGCTCGGCGCCGGCGAGGAGCGCGGCACCCTCGTAGATCTGGTAAAAGGGGTTGGGCATCAGCACCAGGGGTGCCTGGGAGCGGTCGACGACGGCCTGGGCGAAGGCGAACAAGGCCTCTCGGGTGCCATTGACCGGCAGGATCTGGCGCTCCGGGTCGATGCCCGCCGCTCGTGTCGGCGATCCGCCGCCGAGTGGGGCGAGTTGGAAGCGGCGGGTCAGCCAAGCCGCGATCGCCTCGCGCAGGGCGCGTGATCCGCGGGTCGAGGGGTAGACCGCCAGCTGATCCAGGTGCTCGGTCAGAGCGTCCGTGATCAAGCTGGGTGTCGGGTGTTTGGGCTCGCCGATCGACAGGGCGATGTGATCGCGATCACGCGGAGGTTGGATTCCCTGCTTGAGCGCTGCGAGTTTCTCGAAGGGGTAGGGCTGAAGACGCTCCAGGTCTGGGTTCATCGCATGATAGGGCCTGTCTCAGGCACCGCCGGGCGATTGGCGGCGGTGCTCGAACGAAACGACTAGTATAGGCCAAGGGCCGATTGGGCTCCATGCCGAGGAGGTGTTCCGTGTCGCTCGTCCGAGACATCCACCATGTCAGCCTGATCGTCGCCGATACCTCGGAGGCACTGTGTTTCTACCAGGGGGTGCTGGGTCTGGAGGTCCTGGACGAGCGGCCGGACCTCCCATTCCCGGGCGCCTGGCTCAGGATCGGGACCCATCAGCTCCATCTGCTCGAGCTGCCGAATCCGGATCCGCTCGACGGCCGGCCCGCCCATGGTGGCAGGGATCGGCATCTGGCCCTGCTGGTGCCCTGCTTGGATGCCCTGGTTGCCCGGCTCGACGCTGCCGAACTCCCCTACAGTCTGAGTCGTTCGGGACGTCGCGCGCTCTTCTGTCGCGATCCCGACGGCAATGCCCTGGAGTTCATCGAAGCATGAGTTTGCCAGGGCCCCGTTCAGACACCAGCTGTGACCGGTGGTCGCTTGCCGCCGGCTCCGTGGCGACCCCTGAAGTCACGGTCGATCCTTGGGGAACCAGGCCTTCGACCAGGCGTTGCAGGGTCGCGATCAGCTCGGGAATCTGTAGCGGCTTGGTCAGGTAGGCGTCGAATCCGGCGGCCATGCCTAGCTCGATATCTCGTTGCGCGGCGTTGGCGGTCAGCGCAACCACTGGGATGCACCGAGTCGAAGGGTGGGCACGCAGTTCCGCGAGGGCCGCGTAGCCGTCGACTTCAGGCATGTTGATATCCAAGAGGATGATATCGGGTCGCCGACTGTGGGCCATTGCGAGTCCCAGCGGAGCAGTCTCAGCGCTCAGTGTGCGAAATCCCGTGTATCGCGCGAGGAGGCGTTCCGTCAGCCTCAGGCTGGCCGGGTTGTCCTCGATCTGAGCAGGGTGCGGACAGGGCCCCAGCCGGGGTCCTCACGGATGCCTCGTTCCGGATGCGCGCCGTCTCCGATCGCGGCTGAAGACCCCGAGGTCGGAAGCTCGATCTAGAACCGGCTGCCCTCGTCCAGTTGCGTCGATACGCCGATCCTCCCGCCCATCGACTCGATCAGGCGCCGGCAGACGGCCAGTCCGATGCCCGTTCCTTCGCGGTGTCGGTCGCGGTAGATACGCGAAAAGGGTTGGAACAGTTCTGCGACCTGTTCTGGTGTCGGACTCGGCTCGGGCCTCGGGGTTGGAGTCGATTGGCGAAAAAAAGACGAGCAACCGGTTGCGTTCTTTGATAGAAACCGCTTGGGTGCGTCCAGCGAGGCAGGGCGAGCGCAAGCAGGCTACCCGAAGCCCGGTGCCAGGCAGCAGATCGACCTCCTGGTTTGCCAGAACCAGGCGTGGCGACTTGACCTGGATCAACCGGCTGTCTTGTTTCGATGCTGCGGAGCAACATGATCCTCCCGCAGAATATCAATTTAAAATCAATGGGATAAGAACGGATTATAGGGGTGATCCATGAGCGCCGAATCCAAAGCGATCGAGCAAGAGGTCCCGCAAGGGGTCATGCTGAATGCCTATCCGGACAGTATTGGCGGGACCTTGGCAGATATCGTGGCCATGCTGAAACGACCGGAGTTTGAGGGCGCGTTTTCTCTCTTCTACATCCTTCCGACCTTCTTCCATAGCGACCTGGATCGCGGTTTTTCCGTCATTGACTATGATCTCAATGGGGAGCTTGTCTCTCGGCAGGACTTGGAGGAATTGGGCAAGCTCGCCATCATGTTCAAGTTCGATCTCATCTTGAACCATCTCTCTGTCGCCTCTCCGCAATTTCTAGATCTGATAGAGCACGGAGATGACTCGGAATACAGGCATTTCTTTGTCGACTGGAACGAATTCTGGCGTTCGCACGGTAAGATGGGCGATGACGGCTACATCATTCCAGCAGAAGAGCACTTACAGAAGCTCTTTATGAGGAAGCCGGGTCTTCCGATCTTGAAGGTTGCGTTTCCAGATGGTTCCGAGAGGCCTTACTGGAATACCTTCTACCAACAGGTCAGGTATCAGGCAGTTTCTCCTCAGGACTTCGCGGGTATCGAGGGCGTTACGGCCAGTACTGCGGCACAGATTACCGCGATCCTGAACGACTCTCTAGAAGCGGACCCGGACTTGAAGAAGGTCGACCTCGACGGCTTTGCCAATTATAAGAGTGAGATCCTCGCGATCGTCGAGCGAAAACGCGAGTATCTCGGTCAAATGGACCTGAATGCCCGTTCGGAGAAGGTCTGGGAGTTCTATGACCAGACATTGAAGCAACTAAGGGACTATGGGGCCAAGATCATCAGGCTGGATGCCTTTGCTTATCTGCATAAAGAGCCTGGTGAGGCCAACTTCTTCAACAAACCCGGTACCTGGGAGTATCTGGAGCGCTTGAAAGGGATCGCGAGGAAGCATGATCTGATCGTGTTTCCCGAGATTCATTCTGAATACGGCTATGGTCTTCATGAAGAAGTCGCGGCGAAGGGGTTTCCCATCTACGATTTCTTCTTTCCTGGGCTCGTGATTGATGCGTTGGACCGTGGAACCAACGAGCATCTTCTGCGTTGGATTCGAGAGGTGGTGGAGAAAAAGCTCTCGACCATCAACATGCTTGGCTGCCACGATGGGATTCCGGTGTTGGACTTGAGAGGCGCGGAGGTCGATGGCGTTGTGAAACCGGGCCTGCTGGATGATGAGGAGATCCAGGTAGTCATGGACAAGATCATCGAACGTGGCGGCAGGGTCAAGAACCTCTATGGATCAGACGGCAAGAAGATAGCCTATTACCAGGTGAATGCCACCTTCTTCAGTGCACTGGGTGAAGACGAGCGAAAGCTGACGCTCGCACGAGCGATTCAGATGTTCATGCCGGGCATCCCGCAGGTCTGGTATCTCGACCTCTTCGCGGGTCGAAACGATTATGCCGCGGCGGACAAAGGAGGGACCGCTGGGCACAAGGAGATCAATCGCACCAACCTGACCATGAGGGATGTCGGCGAGGGGCTCGAGCGGCCGATCGTTCAGGACCAGCTGAAGCTCATTCGGCTGCGCAATCAGTCGCCTGCCTTTCATGGCGACTTGGAGATCAAGGAAACCGATGCATACAGGCTGCATTTGACCTGGCGACACCAGGGTCACAGGATGACGCTCGATGCAGACTTGCGCGATCACCGGTTCCGTGTTGTTCAAGGAGAAGGAGGCGGCCGCGGCGAAGAGATCGTCATGGAGCGGCTCTGACCGCGTTCTCCGCCTTGGGCGTCGCCTTCACTGAAGGCGATCCCGATGTGACGACGGCCGTCTTCAGCGGGCGGCCCGGTCCAGACGACCCATCCGGCCCGCGAGGTGATGAGGCTCGACCCCTGGTCCTCGCATTCGAGCGTGAGGAGGACGCGGGTATGGATGGGATAATGCCGCCGGGCCAGGAGTCCCATGCCGCTCACGCTCAGGTCACGCGACAAGCAATAATGGCTACCAAGTCTGCTATTCGTGTGTGGGGTGTCGAGCGGTTGAAGCTGGACCTCGCATCCAACTGGCGTGCGAGCATGACGGCGGCGGTTGGGTTGATTGCTGGAATACATGGGTGAAATCCGGAACGCGGCTTAAGGCGATTTCTGTCAATGTTCATCCCATCTGACTTGTCTTGACGCCCGCCTTCGGTGTCGCGCCACCAGTCACATCGCCCGGCGATGCTCCTGGTG
>JANQGF010000265.1 GCA_028277465.1 Chromatiaceae bacterium | reverse complement strand
CACCAGGAGCATCGCCGGGCGATGTGACTGGTGGCGCGACACCGAAGGCGGGCGTCAAGACAAGTCAGATGGTATGAACATTGACAGAAATCGCCCAAGTCGCCCTCTGATCGGCGATGGCTGCTCCTCAGGTACAGTTTCCCCGTCAGGCACCACCTGGAATCTCTGATGCGTTAAATTGCAACGAGGTACTATGTCACTCACCAAATGCCAAGGGCATCTCGATACCTTCGACGGTCATTCGATCGTCGGATGGGCGACGGCGGAGAACGCACGCTATTGCCCCATCGATGTTCTTCTCGATGGCCAACTCATCGGAACCACCCTTGCGGATCAATATCGCCCTGATCTCAAAGAGGCCGGCATCGGCGATGGCAGCTGTGCATTCTATTTCGAGCTGGACAGCGCACTCTATAGCGGCAAGAAACAAAGACTGTCGGTTCGTCCCTCCGGTAGCGACCAGGATCTGACCGGTTCACCAATCGAGATCATCGGCGAGCCATCGTCGAACGACACGCAGCCCGTCTCAGGCCTTCTCATAAAGAATCCGACCTTCGCCGGTGTCATCAGGCAATCGGGGAACCTCACAGCGGGTCAGCACCTGCTTGCGCCCGGTATCTGGTTAGAGGGTTCTGGCGAGGTCATCGGCATTTCTTCGTTCTCCACTGGTCATTTCGACGGGTTTCAATTCTCGAAGCTTGGCAGCATCGCCACTGGCATCCGGCTGCGCTCACCTGTGAACAATAATCATCTCAGGCTTTGCTTCGAGCTCTTGGTTCCCGATTTCTTCATCGTCAGTGCGGTGACAGCCGCATTCGCACTCCGCAAGAAGGGTCCTGAGCCCAATGTCGTGTTCAGCATTGGCTTGCTCGACGCGGAGCGCGAGCTGACCACGCTTTGGTCGACCAGGATTCAAAGGCTCACTGAAGGTCTGCAGGAACTCAGCCTTCCCATCCCCGCATCGGCCTTCAGCCTTCTGCGGCTTCAAGGGGCCAGCGCTCAAAAAGCGGTTGCCGCCTTCGACATCGCGGGCCGGACCGATTTGGTTCTATCGGGTCTCCATTTCGAGCTGGGTCAAGATAAGGAAGAGGATCAGAGGATCGTTGACGGCAGGTTTGAAGACAACTTCGTCGCTGAACAATGGGAAGATGCCGCATCCGCACGCCTCGCCGACGATACCTCAATGGAACGCAACAGGGAGTGGAGCGTCCTGTCCCGACTGGACGTCCCGGAGATCATCGTCCCAGTCTTCAATGCGACTCAGACGGTGCTCGACTGCCTCTTGGCGATCCAGGCCAAGACCAACATACCGCACCTCATGACGATCGTAGACGATGGATCCTTCGCCGACACCTCCGAGGCGCTCCACAGGGCCATGGGTCATGACCCCTGGTGCAGGCTACTGACAGCGGCAAGGAATGAGGGCTATACGACCGCCATCAACAAGGCCGTCAAGACCGCGGCAGGAAGCAGCCTGGTGATTCTGAACTCCGACACACTGGTGACAGATGGCTGGCTGGAGGGACTCCTCGAGTGCCTCTATTCCGATGACTCGACTGGAGTCGTGGGGCCTCTCTCGAATGCGGCCACCTGGCAATCCATACCCAAGATCAAGGATGAATCGGGCTGGGCAATCAACCACCTCCCGGCCGACGGCAAACCAGACGACATGGCGAGGCTGGTCAAACGGCTATCGCAGAAGGGGTTTCCCGAGGTCGCCGTACTCAATGGCTTCTGTATCGCAGTCAGACGCGAGGTGTTCGACCAAGTAGGGCTCTTCGACGAGATCTCCTTCCCGATCGGTTACGGTGAGGAAAACGACTTCTGTTTTCGTGCAGCCGATGCAGGATTCAAGTTGCGTGTCGCGGATCACGTCTATGTCTACCACCATAAGTCCAAGAGCTTCGGCAATGAGCGGCGAGAGACGCTCGCGAGACAGGCCCACGAGGTCTTGATTCGGCGTTACGGCGACGGGCGCATGAATCAGGTCAAGGCGACCATGGAGACCTGCGAGACACTCAACGAGATCCGAGACAAGCTGAATCGCCTCGGCGAGGTCCCAGCGACTTGAGCGAGTGAGCGATATGAACGAAAAGATACTCTTCGTACTGCCGGCAGGCGGTTACTCGGGCGGCGCCAACTCAGTCGTGCAAGAGGTCGCGGGCTTTCTCCGTATGGGCTTGAAAGCAGGTATCGCCGTCAATCGTGCGAACTATGGCGGCTTCGTCACGGCCTACGCGTCGCTCCCCGAGATCACCGGCGCATTAGAGGTCTATTCGTCGCCTGCCGAGCTGCAATCCCTTCTCGAGGAGAGTGATGTCGCCGTTGGGACCGTGGCGACCTCGGTCCCCGAGGTCGTTACGGCCTGGGAGGCCCTACCCAAAGCGAATCGGCCGAGGCTCTTCTATTACATCCAGGACTATGAGCCCTTCTTCTTTGCCAAAGGAAGCCAAGAATGGGTGGCCGCGCGCCGCTCTTACGACTACCCCCTCATCATGCGGGGTTTCGCCAAGACGGATTGGATCTGCGAGACGGTACGTAACAATCACGGCCTGAACGTCGCACGGGTGAAGGCCAGCATCGATCAGCGTGTCTTCTTCCCACTCTTCAACCTGGCAGACCGCGAGAAGCCGACCATCTCGGCGATGGTTCGTCCGAGCACGAGGCGCCGAGCACCCCGCCGGACCTGTCGCATCATGAACCAACTGGCGGATCGATCCGCGACGTCGATGGAGCTGGTCACCTTCGGCTGCTCGGTCGAGGAACTGAGACGAACCGGGCTCAGGTTGGACAAACGGATCGACCATCGCGGCCGTCTCACCCGGGAGCAGGTCGCAGATGTCCTGCGTCGGACGGATCTCTTTCTCGACCTATCCGACTACCAAGCCTTTGGCAGAACCGCCTTGGAGGGAATGGCCTGCGGCGCCGTACCAGTCATTACGCTGTTCGGCGGCGCTGGAGAGTTCATTCGACACGGCGACAATGGATATGCCTGCGACGTGCGATACGACTCCCAGATATTCGGCCGCATCCGAGAATACACGGGACTACCTGCCACATCGAGATCGAGGCTGCGACTCAATGCGGTCAGCACCGCCGCCTCCTATACCGTCCGCGCTGCCTGTCTCTCGATCTTGCAGGTATTCGCCGAGACCTGACAATCGACCGCTGAATCCCCAGCGAGCCTCAACCCGTCAGGGCCGCGAAGACGGCGGGCAGACGCTCGGGCAGGCGTTCCACATGATCGACGATCGAATAGCCGTTCTCGCCGAAGATCCTGGCGACATAGCGGTCCGCCTCCGGGTCCAGCGTCAGACAGTAGGTATGGACGCCACGCATGCGTAGGTCGTCGACGGCCTTCTTGGTGTCGTGCCGCAGATACTGGGGATCGCGCTCGTCGATGTCGGCCGGCTCCCCGTCGGTGATGAGCAGGACCAGACGCTTCTGGGCCGGCTGCTGACTCAGGTGCCAACCGGCATGGCGCAGGGCCGCACCCATGCGGGTCGAGAGACCACCCCGCATACCGGCCATGCACGACTTGGCCGGATCGTCATAGGGCTGGTCGAAGTCCTTGAAGCGGTAGTACTGGACATCGTGACGACCGTCCGAAGCGAAGCCGTGAAGGGCAAAGCTGTCGCCGATGGAATCGATCGCCCAGGCCAGCAGCCCGGTCGACTCGCGGGTCAGGTCGAGGACGCTGGGTGCCTCCTCGTAGCCGGGCTCGCCCTCGCTGACGCCGACCTTCTCGTTGGTGGATTCAGACAGGTCCATGAGCACCAGGATCGCCAGGTCGCGGATATGCCGGGTGACGCGGATATTGATACGGGGGTCGGGCATGACGCCACGTCGGATGTCGACCATGGCCCGTACCGCAGCGTTCAAGTCCAGCTCCTCGCCCTCCTCGTAACCGCGCCGGCGCACGACGCCCTGGGGCTGGAGCGCATCGATCAGGTGTCGAATGCGGCTCGCGATCGGCTTGTGCTTGGTGAGGATCTCGTCCATCAACTCGGGGTCGCCGCGGTCCTGGCGGCGCTCGATCACGGTCGCCCAGTCCGGCCGATAGAGCTGCACATGATAGTCCCACTCCTGATAGTGATAGGGCTCGGAGACCGGCTCCTTACCCTCCAGCTCGTTGATGGTGCAATCCTCCTGATCGAGCCAGAACTCGGTCGAGAGGGTCCAGATCTCCTGAGCGTCGTCGCCGGCCAGCTCGCAGTCCAGCTCGTTGACCATCACCATGACGCTGACGTTGCGACGCACCTGCTGCTGCGAGGCCGGCAAGTAATCGGTGCCCCGTGTCAGGAAGAGATTCTCGTCGAAGTACCAGATGTAATCATTGTCGTCGCGATAGGGTAGCGGCCAGTCCTCGAGGATACGCAGGCTCGGGATCGCCGTGACCTGAACGACCCGGTTATAGAAGTCGACCCCGGCGTCCCAGCTGATCCGGTTGTCCTCGGCTCGCTCGGCCAGCGCGGTCCGAAAGGCCGCCGCGGAGGTCTCGACCACATCATCCGGGTCGCGGTAGTCCTCATCCAACAGGGCACGGGCCAGCCGCATCATCAGATCCAAGAGCGGGTGCCGCTCACCTGGCTCGTCCGCCTCCGGGGGCGAAGTGAAGAACCGCAGCCAGAGCTTCTTCAATCCCGGGAACGCGCGGATCGCCAACGCCTCGATCCGGGCATCCTCGAAGAGTCCGATGAAGATCCGCTGTGCCGGGTTGAGCTGCTCGGCGCTGAGCGGTCGAGTCGTGTACACCATGTGAGCGGCGCAGTGGGCCGCGGCGGCCCGGTAGATCTCGACACCCGAGATCCCGCGCCAGGCGTCGAAGGCGTCTGGCAGATGGATCTGGAAATCCTCGATGAAGGGCTTGAGACCCGTGCGCGATTCATAGTCGCCCGAGGTCGGGCGCATGAAGAAGGCACGCGCCCAGAGCGCACGCAGATAGAAATTGAGCTTGCGCTGGTTGTCGACGAAGAGGGTACCGCGACGCTCCTTCTGGAGCACGGCGCGCGAGGACTCGGTCTTGAGCCCGAAATAGGCCATCTGGCCGTCCAGGTCGCGTGCGTGCGCCTGGGCACCCCAGAGCGCCCAGCGGCGCAGACCGCCCAGGGTCAGCTTGGAGAGCAGCTCGTCCACGTTCTCCATCATGGGCCGAAGCCCGCGGGGCGCCTTGCCGGCAAGCTGATGGAGCAGATTGAGATAGCCGCGCATCACCTCGGCATCGCCGAGCCGGCCCGCCGCCAGCGGAAGCGTGCCCATCACCAGCGTGAGCACCGTCCCCGAGGTATGCGAGGCGAGCTTCATCAGGGCCCCGACGATATCGGGGATGATGTCCTCGCCCAGCTCCTTGGCGACCCCCGGCATCTCCTGGACATAGGTCATGGTCAGATCCACACCCTTGTTCAAGCTGCACATGCCGCGCACGCCAGTGAGATAGTGGTCCAATCCACGCGGGGACATCACCCGTGCCGCCTCGTGATAGCTGGCCTCCAGCGCCAGGCGATGCGGATGCGTGGGATCGGCCTCGAGGCAGGAGAGAGAGTCGGCGAAATCGATAGGCATGCGGGTCAACCTCTAAGAATCTGGCTGAGCAGAGGTGGCGGATGAGTCGTGCGAGGATGGCGAGGCCAAGCGACCTGGCGGCCGTCCTCAATCCACCGAGTGCCGGTAATCGATCGAGATCCGATCGGCCGCCTTGGGGCGGAATCGCTGGTCCGCGAAGGACTGATGATCCGGGTGGTCGCGGTAGGAATCGATCACCGCCGGGCTGACGAAGCGCACCAGCCAGCAGTGACGGTAGGCGGCGTTCTCTTTGACGCTGGTCCCGGTGATCACCTGGCGGACACCCGGGATGGCGCTGAGCACCCTGCGTCCCTCCGTCATCATGGCATCGACCTCGGCGGAACTCGCGTCCTGGGTGTTGTAGACGATCAGGTGCTCGACCTCACGCCAGGGCCGACAGGCGTCGCGGACCGCGTCGGCCCGGCCGGCACCTCCCCAAAGCTCGATGCAGCGCTCCACCTCGAGCCTGATCGCCTCCTGCGTGCCCTTGACCAGGTCGGTATAGGAGCGTCGCTCGGGCACTTGCGCATTGGTACGCACGGCGGCCCCGGCGGCATCCGACAACGCCGTATAGTAATTGATCTTGGCCACACCCTGCTCGATCAGGCGCTGGAACTGCGACTCGCTGAGGCCCGTACCACCATGGATCACCAGCGGCACCGAGATCAGCGCACGGATGGCCGCGAGACGTTCGAAATCGAGTCGGGGCTCGCCCCGCAGTCGTCCGTGCACGGTGCCGACGGAGACGGCCAGAAAGTCCACACCGGTCTCGCGGACATAACGTTCGGCCTCTTCCGGGGCGGTGAATCGCAGCTCGCCGGGGTGACGTTCCGCGTCCTCCCCCTCCACGCCCGCCACATAGCCGAGCTCACCCTCGACCGGGACCCCGCAGCCGTGCGCCATCTCGACCACGGCGCGGGTGCGGGCGATATTCTCGTCCAGCGGCAGGCTGGAGGCGTCCACCATCACGCCGTTGAATCCTTGGCGAATGCCGCGGATCGCCGCCTCCAGCGAGTGGCCGTGATCGAGATGGATGGCCACCGGGACCGATGCCCGCTCCGCGGCCACCCGCACCGCGGGCATCAGGAGCTCGGGGTCGAAGTAGGCATAGTGAGACTCCGCGAGGCTCAGAATCACCGGCGCCCGGCGATTCTCGGCACCGGCGAGGACCGCCTGCAGGAAGTCCAGGCTGACCAGGTCGAAGGCCCCCACCGCATACCCCTCGGCATGGGCATGGCGGAGCATGTCTCCCATATCCACTAGCATCTCGTCACTCCTCTCGCTCGCCTCTCGCTCACCTCTGGGGTCGCGCTCGGTCAGAAATAGGTGGAGACCGCCGCGTCGAGCGTATCGCGCATGTCCGGATCGTCGGTCAGCGGGCGCACCAGGGCCATCTGGGCGGCAGACTGAGGCGCAACGCCCTTGCCGATCAGCTGCGCCGCATAGACCAACAGCCGGGTCGACATCCCCTCGTCCAGCCCGTGCCCCTTGAGGTTGCGGCTGCGGTGCGCGATCTGAACCAGCTTCTCCGCGGTCGCTCGGTCCACGCCGCCCTCGTGGGCGATGATCTCGGACTCGATCTCGGCGCTCGGGTAGTCGAAGTCCAGGGCGCCGAAGCGCTGCTTGGTCGACTGCTTCAGATCCTTCATCAGACTCTGATAACCAGGGTTGTAGGAGATCACGATCTGGAAATCCGGATGCGCCTGAACCAGTTCGCCCTTCTTCTCCAAGGGCAGCGTGCGACGGTGGTCGGTCAGCGGATGAATCACCACCGTGGTGTCCTGGCGGGCCTCGACGACCTCGTCCAGATAGCAGATGGCGCCGACCCGCGCGGCGACGGTCAGCGGCCCGTCCTGCCACCTGGTGCCGTTGATGTCGAGCAGGAAGCGCCCGACCAGGTCGGAGGCGGTCATGTCCTCGTTGCAGGCCACAGTGATCAGCGGCCTGCCGAGCTTCCAGGCCATGTACTCGACGAAACGCGTCTTGCCGCACCCGGTCGGCCCCTTGAGCATGACCGGCATCCGGGCGTCGTAGGCCGCCTCGTACATGGCGACCTCGTCTTGAACGGGACGATAATAGGGCTCTTGATCGATCAGATATTGCTCACGGTCGACGTCTGACATGAGTGCGGTCCCTATGAAGGTGCGACGAGCGCACCAGTCGATGGATTCGAGCGCCAGCTGCGCCGAGGCAACCGGCAAAACAAAGCCCCTGCCCCTTCGTGGAGGAAGCAGGGGCTCCGAACAGCCGCGGTCGAGCTCGGTGACTAGACCGGCGTGCCGCGGAAGACGACCATCTCAGCGCCTTTGGACTGAGCATAGTTGTCGTAGCCGATCAGACGCACATGGTTGTTCGGATGCGCCTTGTGGCAGGCCTCGGCCTCGGCCAGGATGGTCTCGACATCGGTCTCGCCGAACATCGGCAGCTTCCACATGTACCAATAGTGGTCGAAGGCGTTCTCCGGCTCGGTGTGCTCGACGGCCGGGTTCCAGCCCTTGGAGACGATGAACTCGACCTGCTTGCGGATCTGCTCGGCGGACATGGCCGGCAGATAGGAGAAGGTCTCGAACTTACGGCTGCTGACGTCGTCGAGACTGGATTGATAGTCCTGCATTTCGCTCATTTGATTAGTACTCCGGTGAATCTGGACTCGCCCCGAGGCGCTCTCGCCTCGGCGGCTCGCATCTGGGGTTCAGCCGACCGGCGAGACCTATCGCTCGCCGCTCGCAAGCTCCCTCGCCGGCGGCTGGACGCGGACGCCGGCGGCTTACTTGTGCGCCACGTCGAGCTTGTCGACGGTGTCGAACTCGAACTTGATCTCCTTCCAGGTCTCCATCGCGGCCTTGAGCTCGGGGCTGCTGTCGGCGGCGTTGGTGAGGATCTCCTTGCCCTCCTTCTCGAGCTCGCGACCCTGATTGCGCGCCTCGACGCAGGCCTCGAGGGCGACGCGGTTGGCGCAAGCGCCCGCGGCGTTGCCCCAGGGATGCCCCAGGGTGCCACCACCGAACTGGAGCACGGCGTCGTCACCGAAGATGGTCACCAGCGCCGGCATGTGCCAGACGTGGATGCCGCCCGAGGCGACCGCGAAGACGCCCGGCATGGAGCCCCAATCCTGGTCGAAGAAGATGCCGCGCGAGCGGTCTTCCTTGATGTAGGAATCGCGCAGCAGATCGATCCAGCCCAGGGTGGCGGCGCGGTCACCCTCCAGCTTGCCGACCACGGTCCCGGTGTGCAGGTGATCGCCGCCCGACAGACGCAGCAGCTTGCTGAGCACCCGGAAGTGAATCCCGTGGTGCGGGTGACGGTCGATGACCGCGTGCATGGCACGGTGGATGTGCAACAGGACGCCGTTGTCGGCGCACCACTGCGCCAGACCCGTGTTGGCGCACCAGCCGCCGGTGATGTAGTCGTGCATGATGATCGGGGCGCCGATCTCCTTGGCGTACTCGGCGCGCTTGAACATCTCGTCCGGGGTCGGGGCGGTGACGTTCAGGTAGTGACCCTTGCGCTCGCCGGTCTCGCGCTCGGCCTTGTCGATCGCATCCATGACGAAGTCGAACCGCTGGCGCCAGCGCATGAAGGGCTGAGAGTTGACGTTCTCGTCGTCCTTGGTGAAGTCCAGACCGCCGCGGAGACACTCGTAGACCGCACGGCCGTAGTTCTTGGCCGACAGACCCAGCTTCGGCTTGATGGTGCAGCCGAGCAGCGGACGGCCGTACTTGTTCATGATGTCGCGCTCGACCTGGATGCCGTGCGGCGGACCGTTGCAGGTCATGACATAGGCGATGGGGAAGCGCACGTCTTCGAGACGCAGGGTGCGCACCGCCTTGAAGCCGAAGACGTTGCCGACCAGCGAGGTGAAGACGTTGACGACGGAGCCTTCCTCGAACAGATCGATCGGGTAGGCGATGAAGGCATAGAAGCGCTCGTCGTCACCGGGCACGTCCTCGATCGCATAGGCACGGCCCTTGTAGTAGTCGAGATCGGTCAGGAGATCGGTCCAGACCGTGGTCCAGGTGCCGGTCGAGGATTCCGCGGCGACGGCGGCGGCGGCCTCTTCGCGCGGCACACCCGGCTGGGGGGTGATCTTGAAGCAGGCCAGGACGTCCGTGTCCTTCGGTGTGTATTCCGGCATCCAATAGGTCTCGCGGTACTCTTTCACGCCCGCGTTGTAGGTCTTCGCCATTCTGAATCCTCCGCAAAGGGTCTGTGGTGAGGGCCGGCTCCAGCCGGCCTGGCATCTGTTAGCTCCACTCGACTGCTGCCGCCCTGGAACCTGGGACGGCATTATTCGGAAATAGCCTTATAATATCTATTAAATATTGCTTATGCTAAATATAACTTATAGCTTATAGTCAATGGGATCGGCGAGCCCTGGCGGCGACACGACGACGCCCGGGTCTCCAGAGTCCCCAACGCAATGCGAGGTAGGCCCCAAGGTGCATGTCTCACTGCGCCAGCTGCGGATCTTCGAGGCGGTCGCGCGTCAGCTCAGCTACACGCGGGCGGCCGAGGAGCTGCATCTCAGCCAACCGGCGGTCTCGATGCAGGTGCGCCAGCTCGAAGAGGAGGTGGGTCTACCCCTGTTCGAGCGCATCGGCAAACGTATCCTCCTGACCGAGGCCGGACGCGAGGTACACCGTTACAGCCACAACATCAACGACTCGCTCGAGGAGATGGAAGAAGTCCTGGAATCGCTGAAGGGGGTCAGCCGCGGACAGCTGGTGATCGCGGTGGCAAGCACGGTCAACTACTTCGCGCCACGCCTGATGGCGATCTTCCACCAGCGCTACCCCGGCATCCTTCTGCACCTGGACGTCACCAACCGCGAGACCCTGCTCCAGATGCTCGAGAACAACACGGTCGATCTGGTGCTCATGGGCCTGCCGCCCGAAGAGATCGACCTGGAATCCGAGGCATTCATGGACAACCCGTTGGTCGTCGTCGCGCCCCCGGATCACCCACTGGCCGGCGAACGACACATCCCGCTGAAGCGCTTGACAGAAGAGGTCTTCGTGATGCGCGAGGAGGGATCCGGGACCCGCCAGGCGATGGAGCGCTTCTTCAGCGAGCGCGGCCTGGCGATTCGCCACGGCATGCAGATGACGCGCAACGAGGCGGTCAAACAGGCGGTGCGCTCTGGGCTGGGGCTGGGCGTGGTCTCGCTGCACACCATCGAGCTGGAGCTGGAGACGCGGCGCCTGGTCATCCTGCACGCCGAGGGTTTCCCCGACCTGCGTCAGTGGTACCTGGTCTATCGGCGCGGCAAGCGTCTGTCACCCGCGGCCAGCGCCTTCCGGGATTTCGTCATGCACGAAGCCTCGGCGATCGCCGCACCGACCCTCGCCTTCGCC
>JANQGF010000258.1 GCA_028277465.1 Chromatiaceae bacterium | reverse complement strand
CACCAGGAGCATCGCCGGGCGATGTGACTGGTGGCGCGACACCGAAGGCGGGCGTCAAGACAAGTCAGATGGTATGAACATTGACAGAAATCGCCTTAGGCTGAATCGGCTGCGGAAGCGGGAGAACGGTCCCTTTCGCCCCGTTTTCTCGTTACATAAGATCCACTATGCGCCTCGAAACCGGAACGAAATGGCCTCGCTCTCCCATTCCCTCGCGTCGATCCCCCTAAGTCGGACAGGCTCCTAGGTCGATGAGTGGACCGCCCCCCCATGGGTGAGAGGCCCGACTGGGAACGGGACGGCCGTGATTGGCCCAATCGGCACTCGAGCCGCTTCGTGACGGCGGGGGGGCTCAACTGGCATCTGCAGCAGATGGGTCAGGGTCCGGTGCTGCTTCTGCTGCACGGAACCGGTGCCGCCACCCATTCCTGGCGCGACTTCGCCCCAGCGCTGGCCGAGCACTTCACCCTGGTCGCGCCCGATCTGCCTGGGCATGGTTTTTCCACTGCACCCCCGTATGACCGCATGTCATTGCCCGGCATGGCAGCCGCGGTCGGCCAACTGATCCGAGCGCTCGGGATGCCGCCGGAGCTGGTGCTCGGCCATTCGGCGGGGGCGGCCATCCTGATCCAGCTCTGTCTGGAGGCCAAGATCGCGCCCCGGGGGCTGATCAGCCTGAATGGCGCACTCATGCCTTGGCGCGGTCTTCCCAGCCATGTCTTCTCGCCTGCGGCCAAGCTCTTCTCGGCCAACTCGCTCTTCGCACGATACTTCGCTTGGCGCGCCGGCGATCGCAAGGTCATCGAACGTCTGGTCGCGAGTACCGGCTCGAAGCTGGAGCCGGCCGGGGTGGATTTCTATCGGCGGCTCGTCCGCTGCCCGTCGCATGTCAGGGCCAGCGTGTCCATGATGGCGAATTGGGATCTCAAACTCATCGAGCGGGGGCTGCCTCGACTCGAGACGCCCCTCTTTCTGGTCGTCGGCGAGCGCGACCTGACGGTCTCTCCACGCGAGGCCAAGCGGGTGTGCGGGCGTTTACCGAGCGCCGAGCGGATTGTGCTGCCAGGTCTCGGGCATTTGGCGCACGAGGAACGCCCGACCCAGGTCGCCGAGGTCGTGCGGGGGATCGCGGGGCGCTTGGGGGTCTTGACAACTGCTTGTCACTGATGTCTGTCAATCATTCTCGGATCGCCGCGAGGTGACACGGCAGGGATCCTGCTATACTGTCAACCATTGTTGACAGTCAACTGGGTAATATCGACTTGACACTCGAGGCTCCTAAGGTCACTGAAACCCTTTCTGGTCAAGCAAGACCGCATGCCCTTGTCATCGGTAGCGGCTTTGGCGGTCTGGCCGCGGCGGTGCGTCTCGGTGCGCGCGGCTACCGGGTCACGGTGCTCGAACGGCTGGATGCCCCGGGTGGCCGTGCCTATGTTCATCGTCAGGACGGCTTCGCCTTCGACGCGGGCCCGACCATCATCACGGCCCCTTTTCTGCTCGAAGAGCTCTGGAGTCTCTGTGGTCGTCGCTTTGCCGACGACGTCGAGCTCAAGCTCATGGATCCCTTCTATCGGATCCGTTTCGATGATGGCAGGACCTTCGACTACAACGGGGATCCGGAGGCCGTCAAGGCCCAAATCGCAGCCTTCGCTCCGCATGACGTCGAGGGCTACGATCGGTTCATGAAGATGAGCGAGGCCGTCTTCAAGGTGGGCTTCGAGGATCTGGCGCACGTACCCTTCAGTTCCTGGACAGATATGGCGCGGATCGTGCCTGATATGACCCGCCTCGAGAGTTATCGCAGCGTCTATGGCATGGTGTCCAAGTATGTCAAGGATCACCACATTCGGCAGCTTCTCTCCTTCCACCCACTCTTGATCGGGGGCAATCCCTTCTCGGTAACCTCCATCTATGTCCTCATCTCCTTCCTGGAGCGCAAGTGGGGTGTCCACTCGGCCATGGGCGGAACCGGTGCCCTGGTCAAGGGGCTGGTGAGCCTGATCGAGGGCCAGGGCGGCAGCATCCGCTGCGACACGGAGGTTGCGGAGATCCTGGTCGAGGACCGTCGGGCCGTTGGAGTGCGCTTGGCCTCCGGTGAGGAGATCGCGGCCCGGGTCGTGGTCTCCAACGCCGATGCGGCCACGACGTATCACAAGCTACTGCCGGGACACAAGCGGCGGCACTGGACTGACCGCCGACTCGCCCGCGCCAAGTATTCCAATGGGCTCTTCGTGTGGTACTTCGGGACCAAGCGCCGCTACCCCGATGTAAAGCACCATACGATTCTGATGGGACCTCGCTATCGCGGGTTGATCCAGGACATCTTCAAGCGTCAGCGGCTCACCGAAGACTTCAGTCTCTACCTGCATCGCCCGACGGCGACCGACCCGAGCCTCGCCCCGGAAGGCTGCGATACCTTCTATGCCCTGTCGCCCGTGCCGCATCTGGGCAGTGGGACCGACTGGGCCTCCGCGGCCGAGCCCTATCGCGCTCGGATTGCCCGCTATCTGAGTGAGACGGTCCTTCCAGGGTTGGAGGGCCAGATCGCGACTTCGCTGATCACGACACCTCAGGACTTCAAGGACAGGTTGCATTCCTACCAGGGTGCCGGATTCAGCCTCGAACCAATCCTCTCGCAAAGTGCCTGGTTCCGCCCACACAACAAGAGCGAAGAGGTGGATGGTCTTTACCTGGTCGGTGCGGGGACCCATCCGGGGGCAGGTGTGCCCGGAGTCATATCCTCCGCCCGCGTCCTCGATAGGGTGGTGCCCGATGCCTCGATTCATGTCTGAAGCGAACCAAAATCCGACCTGTCACGCCTCGGCGGCAGATATTGCCGCCTGTCGCGAGCTGCTGCGTGGTGGGTCGCGGTCCTTCTATGCGGCCTCTTTTCTCTTGCCGCAGCGATTCCGCGATCCGGCCATCGCGCTTTATGCCTTCTGCCGCATCGCCGACGACGCCATCGACTGTGCCGGCGATGCCCCGGGGGCCCAGGCGCGGGCACTCGAGGGTCTGCGCGACCGGCTCGACCGGATCTACGCGGCTCGGCCGATCGAGGATCCGGCCGATCGCGCCCTGGCGGATGTCGTGGTGCGCTTTGCGATGCCGAAGCGGCTGCTCGAAGCCCTCTTGGAGGGCTTCGAATGGGATGCAGAAGGACGTGTCTACGACGATCTCTCCGGGGTCTACGCTTACTCGGCACGGGTTGCAGGGACTGTCGGTGCCATGATGGCGGCCCTGATGGGTGCGCGCTCGGCGCAACTAGCTGCCCGCGCGTGCGATCTGGGCGTCGCCATGCAGCTGACCAATATCTGTCGTGATGTCGGCGAGGATGCGCGCAACGGTCGGCTCTATCTGCCGCGCGAATGGATGCGTGAGGCGGGGGTCGATCCGGATGAATGGCTGGCGCGGCCAGTCTTCAACGAGGCGGTCGCTTCCGTGATTCAACGGCTGTTACAGACGGCCGATGAGCTCTACCAACGTTCGGACGTGGGTATCGCCGGGTTGCCCATGGGTTGCCGTGCCGGCATCAATGCGGCGCGTTATCTCTATGCCGAGATCGGCCGTCAGGTGGAGCGACAGGGGCTGGATTCGATCTCCCGGCGTGCGGTGGTGCCGGCACAACGCAAGCTGCAGCTCCTTGCACCCATCCTTGGAAAGGCGCTGCTTTCGCCTCGCTACGTGTTTGCTCCTGCCTTGCCCGAGACGCGTTTCCTGGTCGATGCGGTGGTCGCCGCGACCCCGCGCTCGGTCGGTCAGTCCGCTGCGCCAGCCGGGGTTGGCGAGCGCATCGTTTGGGTGCTCGAGCTCTTCGAGGAGCTCGAAGAGCGCGAGCGTGCCTTGAGTCTGCGCTGAGCGTCGGGGCGGTTAAGGAACGATTCAGAAACAAGTGGTGCAACTTGAGCCGCCCTTGATGGGCACGCTCCGCTTTGCCCAACCTACGGTGTATAGGTTGTTTCTGAATCATTACTAGGGTGCAGATTGCAGCCGCCCGACGATGCGCGCCACATAGGCCCGCGTCTCCTTGTAGGGTGGGATGCCGCCGTAGCGCTCGACCGCAGCCTCGCCCGCGTTGTAGCCGGCCAATGCCAACTCCAGGTCGCCGTCGAAGTAGTCCAGTAGCCAGCGCAAGTAGGCCATCCCGCCGCGTAGGTTCTGCTCCGGGTCCCAGACGTCGCGTACCCCGAAGCGCTGCGCCGTGGCCGGGATCAGCTGCATCAGCCCCTGGGCGTTCTTGTGCGAGCGGGCCTTCGGATCGAAGCTGGACTCGGCCTCGACCAGGGCGAGCACCAATCCCGGGTCGAGACCGTAATGCGGCGCCAGCGTACGTACCAGGCGCTCGATCTCCGCGGGCGCCCGAACCGGGCCGCGGGCTCCCGCTCCCTTGGCCCAGGTCGGCGAGACCCGCTCGCCGTGCGCGTCCATGCAGGACGGGCGACGCTTGGGACGCTTCTCGATCTTTAGTACTTCCAACACCTTCCGCGCCTTCGCGTGATCGGACTGGGCGGCGTTGTAAAACCAGGCGGCGGCCAGTTCTGGGTCGTTGCGGATGCCGCGCCCGAACGCGTACACTTGGCCGAGACGATATTTGGCCTCGGCATCTCCCAGCATGGCCGCTTTGCAGTAGAGGCGGATCGCCTTCGGTGAGCTCTGGTCGACGCCAACGCCGGCCTCATAGCGTTTGCCCCAAGCGGTGAGGCGATATGCCTCGCCGTTCTGATAAGCCTGGTCGAACCATGGATCGATCGCGGCCGTGGCCGGCGCGCCTGCCATGACCCAGAGCATGAGCAGCGACCCCCAGAGGATCGGCCAGTGCGTGACGTATTCGTGATGATGCGTTTGCTGGTGGTCGATCAGACGGAAATAGAGCATGTCCAGGTCGGGCGCAATCGATCCCCTCAGCCCCCAGAGCATGAATCTCCGATCGCTTGGGATTCGATGGCGAAAGCGCCTATAGGCCAGCCTGCAAAGCAGGTAGCCGGCCGGGAGATGGGCGAGGATCATGTCCGCCGGTTCCAAGCTGGATGCCGCGTTGCCACAGGAGCGTCCCATCGTCCATCGCGGAAAGGCGTGCCGGCTCGCGGTCGATGCCTGGGCGGCCGGAGTCGCGAGGGCAGGGTAGCGGTCGCCGCCGGCCCAGCCGCCCATCCCGGAGCGATCTCAATGCCGGTTCTGTCCCGCGTGATCTGTCGCTGTCGATTCATGCGTTCGGCCTTCGGCCAAGTCTTGACGGCCGGAAGAATATCACAAATCATTCGCGTTCATATCTCAGTCGGCGACTCCAACAGGCTTGCGCCTTGCGCCTTGCGTCAGAGGCGTTGGCGGAGCCGGCGGAGGGTATGGTCACTCAAGCCTGCGGCGCGAATCCCAGTCAATCAGCAAACGGACGACGTGAGCGATCAAAGCCTTTTATTCTTCAATACCTTCATCGCTCTCTACCAGGAGATCATTGCTCATGACGGCTACGGGGACATCCAAGTCAATATCCGCCTCATGCCCGGCAAGAACAAAGAGGTCCGCCTGCGCTGTGGAAGGGAGTACCGCTATTTGGTCGTTGCTCCGACGAGTCGACAAGAGCAGAAGCGCTACCGGGTGATCGAAGAGCGCCCCAATGGCCGGGGCTATCGGGGACCGGAGCGTCGCTCGATGCGCGATCGCCGCGACTACAAGAACCCGCGTCGGAGCCAGAGCCAGCGGCGTGACTTCAAACTCGAGCGGCGCGTCAACCCCGACCGCCGCAAAGGCCGTGGGCGGAGACATGATGATTGAGGTGCTTGTTTGCCGGGTCTCCGCAATCGGGTGCGACCAGAAGTGATGCGCCGAGAGGGTTTCGATTGCGGCTGGCCGAGGTGGAAGACCGCGTGGAGTTCCTGGGCACCGAGGGTAGGAAGCGTGAACCCGTAGTTGGGGTGAGGAACGAACCCCAACGCGGCGCCTGTTGGGCTTCGCTCTCGCTCAGCCCAACCTCTACAGCCGGTCGATCTCTGTCGCGCTCGGCTCAGGCTTCGACGTCGGCGCGCCGGGAGTCCCGGGCAGGGCGCCGCCGCAGTGGGGGCAGGAACAGATGGTGCCCGCATCGGATCGCTGCTCGTGCTCCCGAGCCTTTGGCGAGCGCGCCGCAAGGGTGGGCGGCGACAGGCCTCGTTGGAGTCTCTGCGCCAGTTTGGCTACCTCGTTCTCGCTGAAGACGGGTGTCTCAAAAGACGTGACATAGTCCACGAAGCCCACGCCTCGCGTGACGTTCGGCGGCATCTCCGTCTTGAACACCGTGTCGCCGACGAAGGTCACGACCGGATGGACGTCATCTGCCGGGATCCCGAGTGCGGCCGCCAATGCATGCGTGTCCCGCTCCAGTTGCGGCAAGGGGTTCTCGAATCGGCTGGATTTGCGGTAGAGCTGCCGCGTCCATTGGGCCTCTCCGGGCTCGCCCAGGATCCAACCCGCGGCTGTCTCCGTCTTCACCACGAAGACACCGAATCGGGAAAGCAAGACATGCTCGATCCGAGCCTGACCTTTTGGCGTCGGGACGTCGACCTGGTGAGCCTGAAGATAGATTCCGGGATCCAGCCTGACCTCGGCGCCGCGCCGGCGCCGCGCGATAGCCTCCTTCAGCCATGGTGCCTTGACGAGCCCGACGAGCAAGATGACTGGAAGCCACCACAGCAGCGCTCTCGATGCCTTGCTGACGATTTCCGGAAAGTCCACGTGGCGGGGCTCCTGGCCGGCCAAAGGGACCGCGGCCGGGCATTCGGCTACGCTGAGTGATCGTGGGAGGCTGTCTGAAAACCTGACGCAGGAGGTCTGGTCCGCACAGCGGACCCTATCAAGGCACCAATGTAGGGTCCGCTGTGCGGACCGAATCCCCTCAGTGCAGGTTACCCGCCTCGCCGAACTCGCGCTCATGGATCCGATTCCATTCCACCGCCAGTTCCTCTGCAACGACCCGAATGGACGGATCCAGTGACTGGTCCCCCGCAACGCACTCGAGGTGACGGATCAACTCCTTGAGCCGTCCCTTGCAGACACCTTCGATCGCCGCGCGGGACAGCAGACCGAGGGTTCGTGCCACCAGCTGCTGTGCGTCGATGACCTCGGTCATGGCAATGGTCCCGGGTCAGAGGCTCAAGGAGAAGTCGGGTGCGATGAGCTTCAGCCACGACTCCAGGCGCTCGGCGGTCAGCTCGGCCTGATTGTCTTGATCGAGTGCGAGACCGACGAAGTGCGTCTCCTCGTCGTTGACCGCCCGGGACAACTCGAAATCGTAACCCTCCGTGGGCCAGGCCCCGACCACCTTGGCGCCGCGGTCGGTGACGAAGTCGTACAGGTCGCGTAGGCCGTCGACGAATTCCAAGGAATAGCCGACCTGGTCTCCAAGCCCGAAGAGTGCGACCGTCTTGCCAGTCAGGTCCACGTCCGCGAACCGCTCCAAGGCCTCATCCCAGCTCTCCTCGTCGCACTCCGCGCCGAGGCCCGGGAGCTGACCTTCGCCCATGGTGGGTGTGCCCAGGATCAGGTGCGAATAGGAACAGAACTGCTCCGCGGAGACCCGGTTGATGTTGACTGGCGCGTCCATCGTTTCGTCGTCGAAGCGCTTCTTGATCAGCTTTGCGACCTTGCGCGTCTGACCGGTCGTAGTTCCGAAGAAAACACCAATGCGTGCCAAGAGGATACCCTCGTGTCGATGTACAACGATAATGAGAGTGTAAACCATTACCATTATTGTCGACAATGGTTCCTTGCGCTTCGGTCGCTTAGGCGATTGCCGGAAATGTTTATACCAGATGGCGCCGGATTGAGGCTCGCCTTCAAGGAGCGCCACCAGGAGCATCGCCGGGCGATGTGACTGGT
>JANQGF010000257.1 GCA_028277465.1 Chromatiaceae bacterium | reverse complement strand
ACCAGGAGCATCGCCGGGCGATGTGACTGGTGGTGCGACACCGAAGGCGGGCGTCAAGACAAGTCAGATGGTATGAACATTGACAGAAATCGCCTTAGTAGCGAGGAAACAGGCATGATCGAGACGCGCCATCGGATCCCAGGCCGCGTGCGGCTGAGGATCAGCCCGCTCGCACACAATCTCGCCCTCGCCTCGCGCCTGGAGCGACGCCTGAGCACCGTCGAGGGCGTGGTGGGCGTGGACTGCAATCTGGGCTGTGGCTCCCTGATCCTGCGCTATCGCGAATCCCAGGTCGACCAGACCGAGCTGGAGGCGATCATCCTCGCCATCTTGGCAGAGCCGACGAATGCCGCGACGGCACCCGACTCGTCTCGGCCGCCCATCGAATGCCGAGGCTGTCGGCGCGCGACGCGCAAGGACAAGGAGCGCGGCTCCTGGATGGGGCGCATCCTGGGGTTCGCGCTGCTGTGCGTCTATCTAGCCTATGTCCTGATTCGCGAGCACCTCCTCAAGCGGCCCATAGCACAGTCGCCGCTGAGCCCGACCGGGCTGGTGGCGCTGGCCGGTGCCCTCCCCTTGCTGCGCGACGCCTGGCACGAGACCTTCGTGGAGAAGCGTTTCACCATCCATCAGTTTCTGGCCTTCTCGCTGGTGCTGGCGATCCTGGTCGGCGAGGCGCTGACCGCCTTCGAGATCATCTTCGTGCTGCACGCCGGACGGCTCCTGGAGGCCTATGTCGCAAACCGCTCGCGCCGCGAGATCCATCGGATGCTCGCGCTCTCCCTCAAGGACGCCTGGGTCCTGGTCGAGGGCGTGGAGATTCGCACACCCGTGGCGGCGCTGCGCGCTGGCGACCTGGTGGTCATCCGCACGGGCGAGAAGGTGCCGGTCGACGGCGAGATCGAGCGTGGCGCCGCGGAGCTCAGCGAGGCGGCAATCACAGGGCGCGCGGAGCCGGTCTTCAAGACGCTCGGCGAGCGCGTGTTCGCCGGCAGCTATCTCGAGCAGGGCGTGCTCTATGTGCGGGCGCGGGAGGTGGGCGAGGACACCTATCTGGCTCGCATCGCCGCCCTGGTCGACGCCTCGCTCGACCAAAAGGCCCCGTTAGAGCAGCGCGCCGACGCCCTGGCCGCCCGCCTGCTGCGACTCGGCACGCTAGCGACGGTCACCACCCTGGTGCTGACCCGCAGCCTGAGCCGCGCGCTGACGGTGATGCTGATCATGTCCTGCCCCTGTTCGACCATCCTCGCCGCCTCCACCGCGGTGAGCGCGGCCATCCACACGGCCGCGCGGCGTCAGATCCTGATCAAGGGTGGGGTCCACCTGGAGCAGATCGGCAGCGCCGATTGCTGGTGCTTCGACAAGACCGGCACCCTGACCACGGAGACACCGGAGGTCACCGAGGTCGTTGCCGGAAACGCCGACCGCCTTCTCTTCTGGGCCGCCTCGGCGGAGCTGCACAATCCGCATGCGCTCGCGCACGCCATCGTGCAGCGGGCCGCCGCGCAGGGGGTCGAGCCGGAGCAACACTGCTTGAGCGAGCATGTGCTGGGTCAGGGCGTCAAGGCGCAGGTGCAAGGTCGGACGGTGATGATCGGGAATGCCCGTCTGCTCGGCAGCGAGGGGCTGCGGCTGACCCGACAATTGCGCCGCGCCGGCGAGGAGCTGAGCGCGCGGGGCCTGACCGCCGTCTATGTCGCGCTCGACCGCGAGGTCCTGGGGGTGCTCGGGATCCGCCACCAGCTGCGCCCGGGCGTGCGGGAGACCCTGGAGGCGTTGCGCGCGGGCGGCGTCACGCGCATCTGTCTGATCTCAGGCGACGAACCGGCGGTGGCCGAGGGGTTGAGCCGTGAGCTGGGACTGGATGCCTGTCACGCCGGGCTCCTGCCGCAGGACAAGGCCGAGGTCGTGCGGTACCTGCAACGCGATTGCGAGACGCTGGTCATGGTCGGTGACGGCGTGAACGATGCCCTTGCGCTCTCCGAGGCCAAGATCGGCGTCGCCATGGGCGCGGGCGGCTCGGAGGTCGCCATCGAAGTCGCCGATATCGCGCTCGCCGACAGCGACATCCGTAACTTGCTCGTCGTGCGCGGCTTGAGCCGCGCCGCCCTGCGGACCTCCGATCAGAACTACGTCTTCGCCGTGGGCACGGATCTGGCCGGCATCGCCCTGGGGGCACTGGGCATCCTGAGCCCGGCCATGGGCGGGATGATCCATATCGCCCATACACTCGGGATCCTGGTCAACTCGTCACGGCTCCTGGCGTATCGCGGAGAGTCGTGATCGGTGGATGCTGGCGGATTGTGAGCGGGCACGAGTACAGTGCCTCGAACCAGCAGGCTCGATGGGCACGCCCCGCAAAGCCATGAGCCATCCTTCTGGGGCTCCACCAGGGGCTTTGCCCATCCTACGGATACCTCTCCTTGCGGTACGAAGGTCCTCGGAATTCGCCTAAGGTACTGTGGGGCTTGGTTGCGCAGTACGCGGGCTGCTAGTACCCCGTTTCACCTTATTTTGCGTTCTCAGCGCGCCGAGAAGCGGCCAGATGCAAGGCGCGCGGGCGCAGGAATAGCAGCCCCTATTTCAAGCCCGCGCAACGCCGCAGCTGGCCGCTTCTCGCCGCGCCCGCCGGGCCGCTCGCCCTCCTGGGTGAGCCCATCGCCTCATAGAGCCGATTGCTGGCACGGACGATGTTGGCGTCGGCATAGAGATCCCGGATGCCTTTGTGCGTGGCCTCGTAAAACACCGTCCATTCGACATCTAGCGGACTGCGCATCCGCTCGCGCACCAGATAGAGAGAGCCATCATGGAATACGCCATTCACATCGCTGCCTTGATCCTTGGCGGCCTGCTGTACCGCAGACGGCAAAAGATCAAAGCGATCCATCACCGTCACCGAGCCGAGCCGAGCCTGACGACGCCAGAGGCGACTTCAGTTCGTCCGCCAGCTACGAGGTTCGGGGCGAATCGGTTGAGCGCGTGACTGAGGTCTACTTCAGAAAGCGGTGAGGTGGATTGGCGCGAGCGTGTCCGCATCTCCTGCCAGCGTACCGTTTCCTGACAGCGCCCACGGTTGCCGCCGAGCACTTGATGCCCTCGTCCGCGATTAGGCGATTGCCGGAAATTCTCATGCCAAATGGCGACGGATTGGCGTCTGCCTTCAAGGAGCGTCGGCAGGAGCATCGCCGCGCCGCTATGTGACTGCTGGCGCGACGCAGAAGGCGGGCGTCAAGACCAGCCAGGTGGGATGAAAATTGACAGAAATCGCCTTAGTTTTACTATCTCGCGCTGGGGCGGGAGACGGTGGCCCTTCAGCCGTGCGCGCGCGTCCAGCTCCAGGATGCGCCGGTCGCGGTCGGAGAGGGGTTCGGCGCTCGGCGCCTTAGTCACTGTCACTGGCTCTTCGGCCTTCTCTTGGGTCACTGTAACCGGTTCAGCGGGCGGTTCGTCGGTTACTGTGACCGCTCTCGGGAAGCACCCAATCTGTGCGGCGGTCATTGAGCATTGTCTCATCGATGGTCGCAACCAGCATGCGTTGATTCGGCGACACGCGCTTATTGGCGCGCTTCATCATTTCTATGGTGATCTCAGCCAGGGTGAAAGTCTTGGCACCCCGGTAAGCGATTCTGACTGCTTCCAGGAGCGCCGAATCAGGCAGGTCGGCAATCTGGCGCTCGGTGCCGTTGACCGCTTCGGCCGCTCGGATGCGAAGCTCCCGCATCTTCTCGGCGCTGGTCATAGCCTTCTTCGGGGCGGTGCTCATGGTTCGGGCACTGTGACTATTCTTGGTGGTTACCGTGACCAGATTTGACACCACAGAACGCGCTGTGAGGCGCTCGCGGGCATGGGTGAAGGGGTTGGGTTACCGAAACAGCAGACCTTCTCGTGGCACCGCTCTGCGGTGCCACGCACTCCCCGGCGCTCTGCGCCGCGCAGGTTCGACAGCTCGTGTCAACCGCCTAATGGGCTCCGCGGCGCAGAGCGCCATCCGGCCCGCGACACCGCAGAGCGGTGTCGCGAGAGAGCCTGCTCGTTTCATTGCCCGGGGTGGCCAGCTCCTCCTGCCGCTTCCCGAAGACTTTCCAGAGGCGGCGGGCTTGGCGAATCTTGAAACTGCTTCGCCAGATTTTGCAGAATGATCGGCGCCGCATCTGCCGGACTCTGCCACCGCTGTCGCCGAGGCTTGTGGGTCCTAATTAGCCACGGCCCCTTCGGTCTTCATACCGCAGCAACCGGCCACAAGCACCATTCAGCTGCCAACCCGCCATCGTCCGCTCCACGCGGGGAGCGGAAAGTCCGCGAGTCAAGTAAATTAGACCGCTCACGACCCCGAGCGGCCAGTCAGCCTCTGGCGTGCAGTGACCGGTCCACATCCGTCACCGGACGTTCTGTCGGGCTTGCTCGCCTCGAGCAGTCCAAAGATGACTCCCGTCTTGCGGGAGCTGGTTGAATGGCTTAAGGTCTGCCAATGTAGGACATCCCCCAAAGGCAATCAATGCGCGAAGTTGTCTCCATCCGTGAAGCCAATCAGCACCTCTCGCGTTACCTGGAGCGGGTCGAGCAGGGCGCTGAGATCATCATCACCCGTCGCGGCAAGGCCATCGCCCGCGTGCTGCCCATCGAGGCTCAGCCACACTTGTCCGATGCCCAGCGTGCCGCTCGCGAGCGTTTGCGGGAACGGATGAATCGCGGCTATGCGCTCGGCGGAGCACGCGTCGATCGAGAGGTCCTCCACAAGCGCGGTCGATGCCAAGAGCCGGATCGATGAAGACGCAGCGCTTCAGCGTCGACACCAACATCCTGATCTATAGCATCGACATGGACGCGGGTACGCGGCACGAGCAGGCGCGGGCAGTGATGGACGCGTTGCCCGACGCAGATTGCGTGCTAACCCTCCAGGCCCTCGCCGAGTTTTTCCATGCCGTTACGCGCAAGGACAAGATGCCGGCAGCAGAAGCTGCCGCCATGGTGCATGACTGGATGGAGCTCTTTCCCGTCGCCGTTGCCGATGGTCGCACCTTGAGCGGAGCCATCCGCCTGAAAGAAGCGGATAGCTTCGCCTTCTGGGATGCCATGATGGTCGAGGCGGCCCGTGCCACAGGGGTTACCCGTCTGCTTTCGGAAGACATGCAGGATGGCCGCATGGTCGGTGCACTACGCATCGAAAACCCATTCAACGAGGGCTTCGACCTGGGTCTGGATTGACCTAGGTCGGTCGAGACCAGTGTAGCGCGTTTTCTCAGTAGTGGAGTCAATTTGGCGTCAAAGCGGGGAGCAGAGAGCAATCCAGGGCGCTTGTATTGCCGTAAATCGCTGATTTATTTGATGGGCCGTCTAGGATTCGAACCTAGGACCAAGGGATTATGAGTCCCCTGCTCTAACCGCTGAGCTAACGGCCCCATGGTTGGAGGGTCGACGAAAACGCCATCCCTGGCGATCCAAGGCTCAGTCGGTGTCGAGGAAGCTCCGGAGTTTGTCCGAACGCGTTGGATGACGCAGCTTGCGCAACGCCTTGGCCTCGATCTGACGAATGCGTTCGCGAGTGACATCAAACTGTTTGCCGACTTCTTCCAAGGTGTGGTCGGTGTTCATGTCGATCCCGAAACGCATGCGCAACACCTTGGCCTCACGCGAGGTGAGGCTGGCGAGCATGTTCTGGGTCGCCTCCCGCAAACCCTCCGCCGTCGCCGAGTCGACCGGAGAGATGACACCCGCGTCTTCGATGAAGTCGCCAAGATGCGAGTCTTCGTCGTCACCGATGGGGGTCTCCATGGAAATCGGCTCCTTGGCGATCTTGAGCACCTTGCGCACCTTATCCTCGGGCATCTCCATCCGTGCCGCCAGCTCCTCCGGGGTGGCCTCGCGGCCCATCTCCTGGATCATCTGACGGGAGATGCGGTTGAGCTTGTTGATCGTTTCGATCATGTGCACAGGGATGCGGATGGTGCGCGCTTGGTCGGCGATCGAACGTGTGATGGCCTGTCGGATCCACCAGGTGGCATAGGTGGAAAACTTGTAGCCACGGCGATACTCGAACTTGTCGACCGCCTTCATCAGTCCGATGTTGCCCTCTTGGATCAGGTCCAGGAATTGAAGACCGCGGTTAGTGTACTTCTTGGCAATCGAGATCACCAGGCGCAGGTTGGCCTCGACCATCTCCTTCTTGGCCCGACGTGCCTTCGCCTCGCCGATCGACATCTTGCGGTTGACTTCCTTGATCTCGCCGATCGTCAGGATATTCTCCCGTTCGACCTCCTGCAGCTTGCGCTGAGCGCGGCGGATATCTTGAGCCAGTTCGGCCAGACGCGCGACATAGGGCTCCCCACTCGCCAATTGCTGATCGAGCCACTCCGGATTGGTTTCATTGTCGGGGAAGGTCTCGATGAAGCGCTTGCGCGGCATGCCGGCCTGATCGACGCATAGACCCATGATGAGACGCTCCTGAGTACGGACACGCTCGATCGTCTGGCGCAAAATCTCGGCCAGCTCCTGGAATACGGGTGCGACCAGCTTGAACTGCAAGAACACCTCGGAGACCGCATCCATCGCTTCGCGGGAGCGCTCGTCGTCCCGGCCGTAGGCCTCCAGGGCCGACTTGAGTACGGCGAATCGCTCGCGGAGTCGCTCGCCGCGCCGCGCCGCATCCTCCGGATCTGGCCCGGTGTCCACCACCGTTGCAGACCCGTCTTCCTCATCCGTGTCGGAATCCATACCATTGTCGCCTTCGAGCTCTGTCTTATCCGCGACGATCTCCACGACTGGTGGCTGCGAGACGGGTGGTTGCACCTCCTCTTCGCCGTCATTGAAACCCGTAATGACGTCGGTCAACCGCGCCTCCTCGCGCTCGACTCGATCGAAGATCTCGATGAGTTTTCCGATCGAACGCGGGTACACAGACAAGGCGGTAAGGACTTGATTGAGGCCATCCTCGATGCGCTTGGCGATCTGTAACTCACCTTCACGCGTCAGGAGCTCGACGGTGCCCATTTCACGCATGTACATCCGAACCGGGTCCGTGGTCCGACCAAACTCACTGTCGACTGTCGCAAGGGCAGCGGCCGCAGCCTCGGCGGCTTCGTCGTCAGAAACCGCAGAATCGCTCAACGTCTGATCCACGACATCTGGGGCGGTCTCTTGGACCATAATCCCCATATCGTTGATCATACGGACGATATCTTCGATCTGGTCAGTTTCGACGATCCCGGGCGGCAGGTGATCGTTGACCTCGGTGTAGGTCAAATACCCTTGCTCTTTGCCCTTGGCGATCAGTTGCTTCAGTTGAGACTGTTGCTGTTCTTGATCCATGGGATACCTTGAAGACACTTGGTGCGGCGAAAAATGGGTCACAAGCAAATTTTGCATTTTAGCATAATAACTTGCGCTATCTCAAGAGTGGGGTATAAATCCAACAAATACCGGGGCCCAGCTCACTGCAGACGCGCTTCGTATCTAATACGCCAATAGATAGTCGAAATCCGCGAGAAAGCCAATCTCTTCCCAGCGTCATTCCGAGCTGTCGCGACGGACCCTAGCCGCTTCGGCCTCGCGTCGCACCTGGTCGCGAACCTCGGGCGACCAGTCGGAGGTACTGCGTTGGTTGAAAGGTCGACGCCGTTCTTCCTTTCTCACCTCCGCGCTCAATCGGCGCAGAGCACCGGTGAACTCGGCGGCGGCACTTTCCGCATCCATGTCCCTGAGGAAGGGGTCGACACTGAGCCGCTGCAAATAGGCGAAGTGGGGATGGTCTCGCCAGCGTTCCAGCAGGGTCGCCTTGTTCATACTTGAGTAGACAGTTAGGTTTTCAAGCAGTTGCGCCAGGATGTCGACACCCGGACTCTGCGAGCGACGCCAATCCTCGTCGACCTGCGTCGCTTCGGCGGCCAGTTCCGGATAATTCAGCAAGAGGGCAATCGCCTGGGCGATCAAGCTGAGGCGCAGGGGCCGACCGGGTTGAAGCCGCGGACGCCGGGCGCGTGTCGGGCCAGCACTCGAGTGGGTCGGCAACCCCGCGAGATCAGCTAATCGTTTGAACAGCAAGTCGCGATAGACCCCGGGGGGCAGGCGATCGAGGAGGGTCTTGGCTCGATGCGAGAACTTGGCCCGACCATCCAGGCTGGTCATATCCTCCTGAGCCGAAAGGTGGTCGAACAGAAACTCGGACAAAGGCTGCGCCCCCTTCACAAGCTCCCCGAAGCCCTCCGCCCCCTCGCGCCGCACCAGGCTATCCGGATCCTCCCCGTCCGGGAGAAAGAGGAAGCGAAGCGATTGTTGGCCAGTTGCCAAGGGCAGCGCCGTCTCCAAGGCCTTCCAGGCTGCCGCGCGACCCGCTGTGTCGCCATCGAAACAGAAGACCAACTGCTGCACCCGACGCAACAGTTGCTGGAGGTGCTCGGACGAGGTCGCCGTACCGAGGGTGGCGACGGCGTTCGTGATCCCAAACTGAGCCAAGGCAATCACATCGAGATAGCCTTCGACCACCAGCAGGGACGCAAGCTTAGGCTCAGCCTGCTGGGCCTCGAACAGACCGTAGAGCTCGCGCCCCTTGTGGAAGAGCGGTGTCTCTGGCGAGTTCAAGTATTTTGGCTTACCGTCTCCAAGGACCCGCCCACCGAAACCGATGACGCGACCGCGCCGATCACGGATCGGGAACACAATCCGGTCCCGGAAGCGGTCGAAGTGTCGCCCATCCTGCTCCGCGACCAGACCGCAGCGCAGTAGCTGCCCGCGCTGATCCTGATTCACACCGAGCCGCGAGAGCAGGAAGTCACCGCCGGGCGGTGCAAATCCCAGGCCATAGCGGGCTGCAATCTCGCCACTCAATCCGCGATCCTTCAGATAGCTGACTGCCCGCGACGCTTGGGCATGCTCGCGCAGCTGACGGCGGTAGAGGCCGGCCGCCTGTTCGAGCAGCCGATAGAGGGGTGCGTGATCCGGACCGACCGACACCGGTTGACCGCTCGCCGGAACCTCCAGGGCCACCCGCTGGGCAAGCTCCTCGACCGCCTCGCGGAAGGCGAGGTGATCATGCTCCATGAGAAACCCGATCGCGGACCCATGGGCACCGCAGCCAAAGCAATGATAGAACTGCTTGTCCGGACTGACAGTGAAAGAGGGGGTTCGCTCCTCGTGAAAGGGGCAACGGGCTTGGTAATCCTTCCCCGCCTTACGCAGCTGGATACGAGAGCCGATCAGCTCGACGATATCGGTCCGCGCCAAGAGCTCATCGATGAACTCGGGTGGAATTCTTCCAGCCATGAGCACACACGGGGCCCGGATCGGTGGCGTCGCTCAGCCTCCCAGTCGCTCTCTGACCAGACCACTGACCGCAGCCATATCGGCACGGCCCAGGACCTTCGGGCGCAGAGCAGCCATCACCTGACCCATCTCCTTGACGGTCGTCGCTCCGGTCGCAGAGAGGGCCTCATCGACCAGCTCGGCGAGCTCCTGATCGGTCAGCGCGGCAGGAAGGTAGCCTTGTATCACCTCGACCTCGAACCGCTCGGCCTCCGCCAGATCCTCGCGCCCAGCGCCTGCGTACTGAGCAATGGAGTCGCGACGCTGCTTCAGCATCTTGTCCAGCACCGCCAGCACCTGGTCGTCGTCCAGCTCGATCCGCTCGTCGACCTCCCGCTGTTTGATCGCAGCGAGGATCAGCCGAATCACTCCGAGCCTGGTCTTGTCACCCGCCTTCATGGCGGCCTTCATATCGCCTTGTATTTGCAGCTTGAGCATGGCTGAGAGCTATGTGTTGCGGAGACTCAAACCCGACGTTTCGGAACGGACACGAGCTGGACCGTGATTGGCCCGGGAATCTGAACTGAGCTGGGATCGGCTGGCTGGAACCTCAAGGCACTGAAGCCTTGCCGCGAAGCCGCTTCGACCTCAGTAAGGGCGTTCCCAGCGACGGGCCTCGCGTTGCAGCTTCTTCTGGTGACGCTTGACGGCAGCCGCCTTCTTGCGCTTGCGCTCCGAAGTGGGTTTCTCGTAGAACTCACGCCGGCGGACCTCAGCAAGCACGCCCGCCTTCTCGCAGGAACGCTTGAAGCGACGCATGGCGACTTCGAATGGCTCATTTTCTTTGACGCGAACGCTGGGCATAGAGAGTCCTTCAGTGTCTCCGGATCGAGGGTTCCGGGTGATTTTGAGATGGTTAGATAATGAACTTGCGCAAACAAAGATTTCGGATCATAGCAGGCAAACGGAGCTAAATGCAAAGGTGAAATGTGCTGAAGCGGTGTTCGATCGGAAGTGCCAGCGGGACATCAGCCTCGTCGCAAATCCAGCGCCCAGTTGCTCACGCGAGCCTCGCGGACCTGGACGATGACGACCTGAATCCGGCACACCCCGAACACAATCTCATGCATGCTCGCAGCCATTCTCCGGATCAACGCGCCACTCGTGCCTGGTTTACCAACGACCCGCGTGTGGCATCTGCAGGACTGGATGTGTTCTCCAAGGATGCCGCTCTACCGTGGTGGAATCCTGTTCCTCTCACTTTGAGCAATTGGTCAACGAGTATCGGAATGTCGAGGAATGACTCTTCACGATGACCGGGATCCGGCGGCCAAAACAACGGAGCATTTGAACGAGTTTGGGGCCTCGATCACCGGTTCGCCCGATCCGCTGAGTCGGCATCGCGCATCATGCGGCAGCATCACGTGGGAGCGGCGCCCCGCCGCGATCGCGCGCTCTTCGCGGCGGGGCACCGCTCCCACCAACCAACGGCGGCCTTGGGCCGCCGTCCTCTTGCATCCGTCCTGCGTTCTGGAGCAGGCGATCCGTACCCATCCCCTGCGGGCGACGTGGCCATCGCCCCGCGGCTTTGCGGTATTAGGCGATTTCTGTCAATGTTCATACCATCTGACTTGTCTTGACGCCCGCCTTCGGTGTCGCGCCACCAGTCACATCGCCCGGCGATGCTCCTGGTGGC
>JANQGF010000210.1 GCA_028277465.1 Chromatiaceae bacterium | reverse complement strand
GTAATGATTCAGAAACAACCTATACACCGAGGTTGGGCAAAGCGGAGCGTGCCCAACAAGGGCGGCTCAAGTTGCACCACTTGTTTCTGAATCGTTCCTTACCGTGGGATAAGCGGGCACTCGGTGAACCCGCATCGACGGGTGATCCACTGAGGCGCTCTCGGTCACGCTTGGCTCGAGTCGTCTAGCAACTGAGCCTTGAGTCGTGCAAGCTCGGCCAGCGCCGCTTCCTTGGCGTGCCGCTCGGCCTCCTGCTCGCGCAGCGCTTCTTCCTTAGCGTGCCGCTCAGCCTCCTGCTCGCGCAACGCCGCTTCCTTGGCCTGCCGCTCGGCTTCCTGCTCGCGCAGCGCTTCCTCCTTGGCCTGCCACGCGGCCTCCTTGGCCTGCCGCGCGGCTTCAAGCTCGGCACGCGCCTGCTCCAACGCCCGTTGCAGACTGCGCTGCTCGCGTAGGTATTCTTGCCGCGCCTGGTAGGCGTGATAGGCGCGCTCTTTCTCGGAAAAACCCTTCAGCGTGCTCATCGCTTGTCTCATCTCGGCCGTGTCCATCCACGCCGGCAACGCCGCTGCGTCAAGCCGCTCGCCGTCGCGAAAGAACTTCAACCAACGTTGCTCCTCACTCTCGACCCGCTCGGCGGCAAACTTGCTCAGCTCAAACAGCCAGATACCACCATGATCGATCAGCTCGCGTCCGGCATCATCACGTAGGCGGTAGCGGTGGCGATAGCCCGCGCGGTCGCTCAACAGCTCATCGGCCAACAGCCAGATGCTGTAGGTGGGCTTGAGCTGCTCATAGCCCTGTCCGCTCTCGAGCTGTTGGCTGTAGAGATCGGCCCAGTTGTAGAGGATACGCGCCAGCAGATCCGGGTAGCCAAGCAGCTGGATCTCGATCTGATAACGCCGCCCTCGCCCGTCCCGCGCCTTGACATCGACGATGCTCAGCTTGTCGGTGAGAAACTCCCGCTCGTTATAGGGGTTGAGGATCTGCACCTCCGTGATCGCCGCACCCAGCTCACCACCCAGCATGGCGTTGAGGAAATGCACCAATAGCCGGCGATTCTCGTCCGCGCCCAGCAGCGCCTTGAACACGCAGTCGATCTTGGGGTCAATGGCGTGGCGCATACCGGCAGTCTAGGCCGCGCTGCGCGCCACGACAACAGCGTCGCAACGACTCCCCCAACGCGACCCACTCAGGTGGTGTGAGAATTGACAGAAATCACCCAAGCTGCTCCCATCAGATCAAGACCAGTGGGCCGCAAAGCGAGGTCTGCTCCAGCTGCTGCTCGGTGACGCGAATGATCCAGCTGATTGTCGAACACTGCATCCCAGTATGATCCCCGATCTCGCGCACGCGGTCGCCTCCGGGCCCAACACCTCGGAGGTTGGATACCCCACGTAATTGAGGAGCCGCGCCCCCCATAGCATCCCGGCCACCTGCACACCTTGCACCCCCTGGCACGAGCGCCGACAAGCGCACCTCACGCTCAAGGTTCACTCTACCGCACTGGGGACCTGGAAGACGCCAAATCTTTGGGCTTGAGTCGCATGATGGAATTGCTACGCTCGCGCCCAACCGATCGCCGCGCCGAACGCGGCCGTGGACGCCGGGACAAGGAAGGGCCAGGGCGCCAAGAGGCGGGGTATCGCGGCAATCGACTCCATCGATTCGGACTTGCAGGCTGGAACTCAATGAGTATCGATCCCTTACAGCTGGTCTACCAGTACCATCACGAGAGCAAGCACCACCCGGAGCGTTATGCCCCGGGCCCGGGTGGTCTCGATTGGGCGACACAGCCCGATCCCTTTCGGGTCTATGAGGGTGCTCCGGCCCTAGATCTGGATCTGGGTGCCGACTGCCAGACCCTCGCCTTCACCGCGGCTCGAGCCGGCATGAGGCTCGATCCGAGTCCGCTCGACCTGATGCACATCGGCGTCCTGTTGGAGCTCTCGTTCGGGTTGTCGGCCTGGAAGTCCTATGGCCACTCGCGGTGGGCACTTCGCTGCAATCCGTCCAGCGGCAATCTGCATCCGACCGAGTGCTATCTGGTCACCACCGACCAATTGCATCTGGAGGCCGGCGTCTACCACTATGTCAGCCGTGATCACAGCTTGGAGCAGCGCGCCCTGTTCGAGCCGAAACTGCAGACGGGGTCGCCCTCCAACGGATTGGTCCTGGCCTTGAGCAGCATTCACTGGCGCGAGGCGTGGAAATACGGACTCCGCGCCTATCGCTATTGCCAGCATGACGCGGGGCATGCGCTCGCTGCCGTCGGCTACGCCGCTGCCGCATTGGGTTGGCGGGTCGTGCGGCTCGGTTGGAGCGACGCCGAGCTGGCGGCCGCACTCGGCCTGGACCGCGCCCAGGACTTCGATCCGGCTGAGCGAGAGGCCCCGGATCTGGCCCTATGGGTCGGGGACGAGGAAGCGCCACAGGCGACCCTGGACGCACTGCTCACCGCGCCGCGTCGCTTCGCGGGTGTCGCCAATCGGCTGAGTCCCGACCATCTGGACTGGTATGGCATCGAGACCGTTCATCAAGCGTGCGAGCGTCCGACGATTGAGCCGAAGACCGATGAGAAGGCCCCGCCATTGCCCCCCATCCTGCCCATCGAATGCACCGCCAGCGCGGCCAATCTGATCCGTCGACGCCGGAGCGCCGTGGCATTCGACGGCACGACCCAGCTTCCGGCCGAGCACTGGTTCGCCATGCTGGACGCCCTGCTCCCGCGATCGGTACTCCCCCCGCATGACACCTGGAACCGGCGACCGCTGATCCACTTGGTGCTGTTCGTCCACTGGGTCGAGGGTGTGGATCCAGGACTCTATGTGCTGCTGCGGGACGAGGCAGCCATCTCGCGCCTGCGCCCCTCTCTGCGGGACGACTGGAGCTGGGAGAGAGTCTCGAATGCACCAGCCCATTTCTCTCTCTGGCGTCTCGTTCAGGCCGATGCACGCGCCGCGGCCCGAGGGCTTTCCTGTCATCAGGACATCGCCGCCGACAGTTGCTTCGCGGTCGCCATGCTGGCCGAATTCGATGCCGCCTTGAAGGACGGCCCCTGGCATTATCGCGAGCTCTTCTGGGAATGCGGCCTCCTGGGGCAGATACTCTATCTGGAGGCCGAGGCCGCCGGAGTTCGCGGGACCGGGATCGGTTGCTTCTTCGACGACGCGGTCCATGACCTGCTGGGCATCCGGGATAGCCGCTGGCAGTCGCTCTATCACTTCACGGTCGGAGGCCCGCTCGAGGATCTTCGTCTACAGACAGAGCCGCCCTACGCGCATTTGGATCGCACCGCCGCGTGATTCTTCTGCTGGTGGCTCAAGGTCCCTCCCTCTGAGCCCGCAGACTCTCCAAGTTGGCGACGACCAGCTCGTAGTTCTCGATCGCCTCGGCGGGCGGGACCTCAAAGACCTTGCTCGACTCGGGAAAACGCCGATCGAGCAAGTCAAGCGCTTGGAACCAATCGAGACCCTGGGTGAAATCGTCCACGCCAGTGAGACCCAGACGGGTCGTGGTGACGAAGGAGAGATGCTCGTCTGCGAGCCCCTGATTGGCGTGCAGATGAAAGTGCAGTCGCGCCCCGATCTCGGCCTGCGACGCAAGGAATGCCAGCCACTCCGCCAGGCTCTCTTCGGACCAGACCTTCGCGTGGCCGAGATCGAAGCAGAGATGCAGCGCACGACCGCGCTGACCGAGCAGAGATGCGCAGAGCTCGCGGTAGAAAGGGAGCGCATGAAAGGTGTTCTCGATATGGAGGCCAAGCCCATAGTCCGCCGCGATGGATTCGGCGAAGTCGAGGTCCAGGGCCAGCCTCTCCCAGAGCCGACCCCGGGAGGCCGGACGGCTTGCCATCGGGAAGTTCCCCAGATGGGTCAGGACGAAGCTTGCCCCGATCGCTGCCGCAAGCTCCAACTGCTCGCGGAGCTCCGCTTCTTTGCTCTGAATCCCGAGCAGACTCAAGCGCCGGTGATCCAGATGGGCATTGACCCGGAGCCCGGACCGAGGCAAGACAGTCAAGAGATACTGGCGAGCAGCCAGGTCGGTAAAATAGAAGCCGACCTCCAGCGGACAGCCTCCGGCCATGGCACGCTCGACTATTGGGACGATTTCCTCGCGACTGCGATCGACGAGCTTGAAGCCGAGACCTGGCATAAAGGGACTCCGGGATGAATGGCCGATGACCATAAATTGGGGTGCAGCGGAGAAGAAGACATCTCATTTCGGACGCAATAGGCCGTCCTGACAGATGGCTGCGCCTAAGGCGATTTCCTGGAAAGAATTTACCCAAGAGATCGACCGGTTGTCGGTTGGGCTGAGCGAGAGCAGAGCCCAACAGGCGCCGCCTTGGGGTTCGTTCCTCACCCCAACGGGTAGGATCTTTTCCGGAGATCACCTAAGCCCCTCCCCTCCTTCACGGCGATGACCACGATGTGATCCAATGGAAACTGGTCGCGCTCCAGCAGGATGCAGCGGCAGCCTTCCTCGTTCAGGATCCGCAGGTACTGGGCGTCCGGCAATGAACTGTAGTAAAAGTCCTCGCCTCGCATCTGACCGATGACCTCGCCCTGAACACCACCTGCCGTGAAGAGCAAGAGGCCGCCAGGTGCCAGCCAACGACAGAGGCGTCGGTGGACAGCTTCCTGGTCCCCTAGCGGTAAATGGAAGGTCGAGTCCCAGGCCAGGATCAGCTCGTAAGGGCCAGGCGGGCACCAGTGACGAACGTCGGCCTTCATGAAGCAGGCTCGCGGGTGACCCGAACGAGCGAGCCGCAGCATCTGGTCGGATATCTCGATCCCGACATAATGGAGGCCGGCCGCCTCGATGCCAGACAGAAGCCGCCCGTATCCACAACCGACATCCAGTGCGCTCCCTCCCCGACCGCAATGAGAGAGGGCACGGTCGAGCCAAGTCAGGCCGGCCGTCGAATGAAGCATCCGCTCCCGCCACCAATCGGCGATGCGGTCATAGGCCAATCCAATCTCTTGGGGGCTCATGCTCTGGTCGGACCAACTCGTTGCCGAGGCCGCGCAACTAGATCGCTCGGCACGATAACAGCGGCTCAGGCGATGCTCGCTGGCCGTCGGCGAACAGCCTGATCGGAGCGGCGGCGGGTGTCAATCGCCCGCGTTCCGGCCTCGGCTCAAAATGCAGCGCACTGGCGATTCCACCGGCGGATCGAATTGGTTGAAATGCCGCGCGGTCGTCACCAAAGCGCGCAAGATAGAGATCGCGAACTGGGTTGATGGAAGAGCAAGCCCATCCCTCCCTCAGTGCTGCCGGCTGCAGTTGGGGGACCAGGGCGATGCGGCAGGGCCAACCAGCGACTCGATACGGGGACGACATGACCAACCCAAGTTTCGACGCAGTCATCATCGGATCCGGAGCCGGCGGTGCGGCGGCCGCCTACCGGCCTGCGAATGCGGGCAAACGGGTGCTGGTGCTCGAGAGGGGCGGTCACCTGCCGCGCGACGGCAGCACTCTGGAACAGCACCCCAGCCGCTCGATTTGGTGGGAGCGGCGCCTCGCCGCGACGAGCCTGCAAACTGCTGCGGCTCTTGTTCCATGCTCCGGGGTGCCAGCCGCCCTTGTTGGGCACGCTCCGCTTTGCCCAACCTACGGTGTGTGGGTTGTTTCTGAATCATTACTTAGTGCAACCCCGCCGCGATCCGCCGCAAGGTGGCGAGCGCGGGCTCCAGCACGTCCGATTCGCTCTCCAGCGGATAGACGACATAGGTGGGAAGACGAAACTGGGGA
>JANQGF010000167.1 GCA_028277465.1 Chromatiaceae bacterium | reverse complement strand
GAAGATGGCGCAGGCCCCGGCCGCGATCCGCGCCCTTGCCGACACGCGCGAGGAGGCGCTCTTCGTCATCGCCTTCTGGCTCGCCGCAGGCCTGATCCTGTTGCGCCCCGACGCCTTCATGCTCGATGTGCGAATCTGGGCTGCTGTCCTGGTGGTGCAATCCATCCCCTATCTGGCCAGCGTGCTGGTATCGCTCGCGAGCGCCCAGCAGCACCTCCCGGCCGAACTCGTTGGCCCTATGTCGGACATGGACTGCCAGGACGCCAAAGGTTTCAGCCAACCCCTGACCCGCGACGGTTAGGCGATTGCCGGAAATTCTCATGCCAGATGGCACCAGATCGGCGTCTGCCTTCAAGGAGCGTCGGCAGGCGTATCGCCGCGCGATGTGACGGCTGGCGCGACGCTGAAGGCGGGCGTCAAGACAAGTCAGATGGTATGAACATTGACAGAAATCGCCTTAGACCGCACCCAGGGCGGGAAACGACGTCGACTCGGACCTGAGGATTCCGGAAGAACCCGCCTATTCCCATCTGAACAGCCTGGTTGCGAGCGTCAGGAAGACCAACGCGACCGCCACCAGCAGCCCGATCTGCGGCAGAACCTCCAGAAGACCGGCCCCATCGATCATCACCCGGCGCGCGGCCTCGACCAGATGCGTCAGCGGCAGAAGGCGCGACAAGACCTGCGCCGCGAAGCTGGCCCCCTCCAGTGAGAACCAAACCCCCGACAAGAGCAGCATGGGCCAAGAGATGAGGTTGAGCAGACCGTCGGCCACCTCTTCCGAGCGCAGGCGCGACGCCACGATGAGCCCGAGACTGATGAGACAGAAGGCACCGGAGACATAGACCGCCACCAAAGCAAGGTAGGAACCGCGCATCGGGAAGTCCAGCAACGAGGCGGCCCCGACATAGACGACCAGGCTGGCCACCATCACCACCAGGAGTCGCGACATCACCTGGGCCGTGAGAAACTCCCAAGGACTGAGCGGCGTTGCCTTGAGCCGTCGCAATACCCCGTTCTTGCGATAACGCACGATCACCCAGCCGACGCCCCAGAGGCTGGAGAACATGACGTTCATCGCCAGTACGCCTGGCACCGCCCATTCCACGTAGCGTAGGGCATCGCCACTCACGGCACGTCGCTCCGGCGCCCTTTCCGGCTCCGCCGCATAGGCCGCCGCGAGGAGTCGTTCTGCCAGGTAGCCCTGTGCCGAACTGCCGTTCACCCAGTAGAGGGGCGTCTCGCGCAGATCGACCAAGAGATCCAACTGGTGCCTTTCCACCTTCTCGAGCGCGGCGTCTGGTGTCGCCAGGGGGATGAAGGTGACATGCTCGAGAGCGAGCAGTGGCGAGACCACACTTGTCAGCTCACCGTCCGGCGTGACGACACCGACCTTCAACAGGTCCTCTTGCTCATCCTGGAAGATCAAGGCGAAGGCCAGGACCAGCATGATCGGCATCAGGATATTCCAGCCGAGACCAGCCTTATCCCGATAGAACTCGCGGTTGCGTGCAACCAGGATGGCGAGGATTCGCTTCCACATGGATCAGGTCCTGAGTGCATGTCCCGTGAGCTTGAGAAAGAGGTCCTCCAAGTTGGGCGTGGCGATCCGAAGCTCGCTCAAGTCGGCACCGACGCGTTCCAGCTCCGCCAGCCTGGCCGACACCTCATCGGAGAAGAGCTCCATCTCGCCCTCGCGGAGGACGGCATCGGATGGCAGGGGCACGCCCGACGGCCAAGCCGACTCCGGCAGGTGGATGGTTCGCGCCGGAAAGGCCTCGCGCACCAGGGCGACCGGGTTCCCCTCGGCGATGATGCGCCCATCGTCGATGATGGCGATCTGATCACAGAGGCGTTCGGCCTCCTCCATGTAGTGAGTCGTCAGAATGACGGTGGTCCCGCGCCGACGCACGCCCTCGATCAGACCCCAGAAATTGCGTCGCGCCTGAGGATCGAGACCGGTCGTCGGCTCGTCCAGAAACACCAGCTCGGGGTCATTGACCAGGGCGATCGCGAGCAATAGACGCTGGCGCTGCCCTCCCGAGAGCTTGCGGGTATCCCGATTCAGGATCTCGGCCAGGTTGCACAGCCCGATCAGTTCATCTCGATCCGCCGTCCGGCGATAGAGACGCCGGAACATGGTCAGCGACTCATTCACCGTCTGAAAATCCTGGAGGGCCGTGGCCTGGAACTGAATGCCGATCGACTCCCGATAGTCGCGATCCAGTGGCCGACCCTTGTATCGCACCTGACCCGAGGTCGGCGTCTGAATGCCTTCCAGCACTTCCAGCGTCGTCGTCTTCCCTGCCCCATTGGGTCCCAATAAGCCGAAGCACTGGCCGCGTTCCACCCGAAAGCTGATGCCGTCAACGGCCCGCACGCCGGGGTAGAGTCGCACCAGGTCTCGGACTTCGATCAGATGATTCACGGGGAAGCATTATAGGGCACCTCGAAAGACCCAAGGTGCCCGTGTGAGGCAGAGAAATCCAGGTGCAGACTGCGCGTTCAGGCCATAATCCCTCTCCCATAATCATACGAACGAGGGGATCAGACTCCATGACGAGCAAGAAACATCTTCTATTGGCCCTGTCGGCTGCCCTTTGCCTGCCTGCGAGCCTCTCGGCGGACGAGGTCACCGAACAATTGGAGACCGCACAGAAGGCCTATGAATCGGGCGAGCTGCGATCGGCGGTCGAGGCACTCAACTTCGCCGTCGCCAAGATCCAGGAGCAGATCACGGAACGGCTTCTGACCCTCTTGCCGGAACCCTTGGACGGCTGGCAGGCAGACGCCTCCGAATCTCAGTCTGGCGGGGTCGCGGCCATGATCACGGGAACCAGCCTGAGCCGCCGATATTTCCGGGCCGACGGTGCAGAGGTCACACTCAATCTCATGGCGGACTCACCCATGTTGCCCATGCTGACGATGGCCCTCTCGATGCCGTTCGTGATGCAGGCGAACGAGGGCATGAAGACCTATATGTTCAAAGGCCACCGCGGCACCATCGAGCACAAGGCCGGCACCGACGAGTTCGAGATCAGCCTTCTGATCGGCAACCGCCTCCTGGTCCAGGGCAACGGCCGCGGGATCCCGGACGAGAAACCGGTGGAGGCCTATCTGGAGGCGCTCGACCTGGAAGCGGTCGAGGAGGCGCTCACGAACTGATGCGATCTCTGTCAACTCCCATACCACCTGGCCGGTCTTGACGCCCGCCTTCGGCTCAGATGGTATGAACATTGACAGAAATCGCCTAAAGCCCAAACTCCTGCCTCAATCTCGATTGAAGCTTACGGGCCTGTTTCAAGGACTCCTTGAGCATCAACCGATGGAGCTCATTGAGCCCATCCGGGTCGACACGGTTGATCGCGTCCGGGTCCTTGGCCTGGAGCTGCTGCTGAATGCGAAAGCGCTGAATCAGGTGAAAGGCCTCGATCTCCGCAGCCGTGTCCTCTCCAGGGTACCAGCGCGCGAGACCGACGGCACGCAACCGCTCCGCGGTACTGGTGGCCCAAACGCCGTGTTTCAGCGCCCAGAGACGAGCGGCATCCGTGAAATAGCGGGCACCCTGGAGTTTGAGGTCGATCGTGTGCGGAAAGGCGCGGTTGCGGTCGTAGCTGAACCGTCCGGCCCAACCGAGTGGAGGACTGGTGCTGAGCGCTTGGTCGGCGAGTGCATGAAAGAAGCGACCATGACCCGGGGCCTCGCCGATCAGCCAGTCGCGCAAGCGGTCGACGGGCTCGCTGCTCCCGTAGAGCGGACGGAAATCGAAAAAGATGGTGCTACGCAGGACGGCCTCGGGTTCCGGCACCCTCAGCCAAGCCGAAAAACGCCCTTGCCATTCGGCTGCGCTCAGACACCACTCTGGATTGCCGGCCATGACATCGCCGCGGCAGCGCTCGAAGCCGCAATGATGCAACGCCTGGTTCACCGCCTGGGCAAAGGGCAGGAAGGCGTCACGGATCGCTTGGGTTTGCTCGGGCTCCGGGGGGACGAAGAGCAGACCATTGTCCTGATCGGTCGCGAAGGTCTGCTCTAGACGTCCCTCCGAGCCAAAGACCATCCAGCACCAAGGGACGGGCGGCAGATCGAACTCATCCTCGATCAATTCGATGACACGGATCCCAATCAGATCGTTCAGCCCGGACACCCATAGACAGAAGGGCTCGGTACCCATCCCCGAGCCGAAGAGCTCGGCGCCTCGCCGACGTATGCGGTCCGCCGCACGCGTCATGGATTCGATATCCCGGGCGGCGCTGATGGCGGTGACCAGGGTCCGGTCGCTGGCGGCGCCCGTACCCAGCAGGTCGGCCTGTGTGACCATGCCGAAGAGACGCCCGTCCGGCTCCGTCAAGAGCAGCTGGTCGACGCCGTTCTTGGCCATCATCACCTTGGCACGATGGGTGGGGGCATCGGCGGCGAGCGTGAGCGGTGCACCGATCATGTGCGCGGCAACCGGCTCCTCCAGCCCACCACCCTCGAAGCTGATCACATGGAGCATCTCCCGCAGCGTCACGAGTCCCAGCGGCAGGCCGGTTGCCGAATCGGCAATGACCGCGGCATCGACCTGCTCCTGACTGATCCGATAGAGCGTTTCGCGTAGCGTGGTCGCGGGCGCAACCACCAGCGGGTGTCGGCGTGCCAACGCGCGCAGCGTGGCGCCCTCGGAACCGCTCTGGTTGGACTGGTACTGGGTCATGGATGGCCTCTGCTGGTGTCTTGCCCGCGGCGGACTGAGAATTTCGAAGAGCCTATTCAAGATGGGTCTCCTTGGGTGGAGGACGCCCCTCGATGTGCTCGAACAGGTACTCAGCAAAAGGAATCGAGCAGGTGAAGGCCGGGGAAACGGCATTCAGAATATGCAACGACCGATCGTCGAACTCGAAGCGGAAATCCATCTCCAACCGCCGTGCCTCGGTGTCGTACAACTGCGCCCGGATACCGGGCGTTCCCCAGTGCCGATAGTCCTTGGGCTCGACACCTTCGGCCAACTGACCTGCCAATGCCACCAGACGCCGCTTGAACGACTTGGTGAACTCCTCGAGGGCCAGACGACGGAAATCGAACTGGTTGCGCACGAACAAACCGATCTCCTGCTGGAGGATCTCGCCGAGCTCACCCAGATCGAAGTTGTCCAATCCGCTGTAGTTCTGACGCCAGAATGCCGGTATCGCCGTGGGGCCGATCTTGATCCGGCCCGACGCCGTGAGCGTGAAGTGCACACCCAGGAAGGGATTGCGCAGATCGGGGACCGGATAGATGTTCGTTCGCAGCGCGTGCGCCGGCTCATCGCTGTACAGATACAATCCCTTGAATGGAATGATCGCGTACCGCTCGGCGAAGCCGAAATCCTTGGCGATCTTGTCGGCATAGAGCCCAGCCGCATTGATGACATAACCGGCCGACCAGGATCCGCTCGAGGTCCTGATCGAGCCATCTCCGCGTCCCACGTAGGCGGCATTCAAGACCAGATCGATCCCCAGGTCCTTGGCGTCCACTCGCAGCGACTCCATGACCAGCCGCGGATCGACCGAGGCGGTCGTCGGTGAATAGAGGGCGTAGTCGCAGGTCTTGACTCGGGGCTCGATGTCCCTGGCCTCGGCGCGGGTCAGCTTGGACAATTCGACACCGTTGGCCCGTCCCCGCCGCAACAGCTCTTCCAGTGTCTGCACTTCGCACGCATCCTTGGCCACCACCAGTTTTCCACAACGATTGATCGGGATCCCTCGCTCGAGACAATAACGAGTGAGCCGTCGGTTCCCGTCACGCGTGAACCGCGCCTTGAGGCTGTCTGCGCTATAGTAGAAACCCGCATGCAAGACGCCACTGTTGCGGCCGCTCGCGTGCAACCCGATGTCGCACTCCTTCTCGATCAGGACCACGCGCGCAGCCGGGTGGCGCCGCTTCGCCTGCAAGGCCATATTGAGGCCGATGATGCCGCCGCCGATGATCAGAAAGTCGGCCCGATTCACTCTCATGGCCTCGAACTGGTCGGTTTGCGATTCCAGAAACGACCGGGCCAACCCACGGGCTCCGGCCTCCACCACCCGACGCAGACCACTCTAGGGCACTCATCAGTCCGCCGTCGCGAGGAGCTCCTTGACCTTGTCGACCAGCGACCGGGTCGAGAATGGCTTGGGCATGTAGGCATCGGCCCCGAGCGCAAGACCCTTGTTCTGTTCGGCCTCGCGCCCCTTGGCGGTCAGCATCAGGATGCGGGTACCCGCCAAGGATGGGTCCGCACGCACCGCCTCCAGGACCGCGAAACCGTCGAGCTTGGGCATCATCACATCGAGCACGACCAGGTCCGGGCGGTGGGTCCGTACCGCGGCCAGGCCGCTCTCGCCATCGCGCGCCACACGCACCTCGTGACCCTCGCGCATCATCAGAAATTCGAGCGAGATGACGATATTGGGCTCATCGTCGATGATCAGGATGCGCTTGCTCATGGTGATGCCTTCAGTCCAAAGTTTCCGCGGAATGGGCAGGGAGCTCGAAGCAGAGGTTAGCACCTTTTACGGGCCGGTTTTCCGCCCAGATATGCCCCCCCAGATTCTCGATGATCTGGCGACTGATGGGCAGTCCCAAGCCAGTCCCGGCCGGTTTGTGGCCCCCAATCGAGCTCTGGCGGAACTTCTCGAACACCAGGTCCAGTTGGTCGTCCGGGATCCCGGGTCCATTGTCGGCCACGCAAACACGCCAGCATGCCGCGACCGGAAAGAGCCGAACCTCGAGACAACCGGTCCGCTCGGGAGCGAACTTGGCGGCATTCGACAGCAGATTCACCAGTACCTGCACCAAACGGTCGCGATCCCCCCAGACGACCGCAGGCCGCGAATCCAGATCCAGCCTGACCTGGATCCCACGATCCTCGATCAACTGTTCGGTGGCCGCGATCGCCTGCTCGACGACCTGCTGCAGCGCCACCGCCTCGGTGCGCCAGTCGGCGTGGCCGGATTCGATCTTGGCTAGATCCAGGACCTGGTTGACCAGGCGCGACAGGCGTTCGGTCTCGCTCACCAGGATCCCGAGGAACCGCTTGCGCTGCTCGAGCGGGATCTCGGGGTCGTCATAGAGGATCTCGGAAAAGGCCCGGATGGAGGCGAGCGGTGTGCGCAGCTCGTGCGTGACCGAAGACATGAAGTCGTCCTTCAATCGATCGAGCTCGGTGAGCCGCAGATTGGCCGCGCGCAGTTCGGCGGTGGCCTCCTCCAGCGCTTGCGACTTCTGCTCCAGCTGGTGGCTATAGGCCCGGATCTGGGATGCCTCGTCGAGGATATCCAACACCTCGTCGAGCCCCAGCGTCTCCTCCTCGGTCACCGAGGCCACCATGACTCGCGCCGATGCGCTGCCGATGGCGCCAGACAGGAGGGTCTCGGCGAAGACCACCGTGCCGGCATCCGCCGGCAGCTCGGTCGGGGCGGCGACGCCGCGCGAAGCGGCATAGTTGGCAAAGGCGTCGCGGGTGCGTGCGACCCCGAGGAAGCGCTCGGCGAGCGCCATCAGCTCGGCGATCTCGGCACTACCCCGCCAGAGCGGCGCGCTGGTCGGATGACGCTGACGAAGGGCGTCGACGAAGATGCGAGCCTGGGCGGCCTCGGTCGCGTTGGGATCGCGCAAGGAGGAGATCAAGATGAAGGCGCCGACATTGGCGGTCAGGCTCCAGAAGAGACCGTGGGTGATTTCGTTCCAACCGACGAGCCCGAAGAGGGCCAGTGGTGCCAGGATATCCACCCCACCCGGTCCGGACTCCATGAAGACCGGCGGGAGCCAGCCAGACTTGGCGAAAGATGGCAGAAGAAGCGTGTACATCCAGACCAGGAAACCGACCAGGAGGCCGGCCAAGGCACCCTCCCGCGTCCCCCCTCGCCAGTAGAGCCCGCCGATCACCGCGGGCGCGAACTGGGCGACCGCGACGAAGCTGATGAGCCCGATGCTGACCAGCGCGTACGCCTCGCCGGCGAACCGATAGTAGAGATAACCGAGCAGCAGGACGACGACGATGGCACCGCGGCGGATATTGAGCAACAAGCGACCCAGGTCCGCGGCGGGCGGGCGCCCGCCCCACCGGCGCAGCAGACCCGGCAGGACCAGGTCGTTGCTGACCATGGTCGAGAGTGCGATCGTCTCCACGATGACCATTCCGGTGGCCGCGGACAGACCGCCGATAAAGACCAGGAGCGCGAGCCAAGGCTGCTCGAAGGCGATCGGCAAGGTGAGCATGAAGGTGTCCGCATCGACCCCGCCCTCCGGGAAGGTGATCAGACCGGCGATCGCGATCGGGATCACGAAGAGATTGATCAGCAACAGATAGAGCGGAAACAGCCAGACCGCACGGCGCAGGTGCCGCTCGTCGCTGTTCTCCACGACCGCGACCTGGAACTGGCGCGGCAGCAGCATGACCGCCAGGGCCGCCAGCAAGGAGATCGCGAACCAGTCTTGGGAAGGGGCCACACTCGGCTGCAAGAGGGGCTCCAGCATGCTGGCGAGCCTTTCGTCACCCACGACGCTCGGTAACTCGGGTCCATTCAGACCGAGAAACCCCAGCGTCACCAAGAGACCCACTGCCAGGAAGGCGGTTAGCTTGACGATGGACTCGAAGGCGATGGCGGCCACCATCCCCTCATGACGCTCGCTCGCGTCCAGCTGGCGCGTGCCGAAGAGGATGGTGAAGGCCGCGAGCAAGAGGGCCACGATGAAGGCCGTGTCACGCCAGAACGATAGGGACGAGTGGTCCGGCATCCGGACTTCCGGATAGTGCTGGAGGATGGTGAAGCTCCAGGCGATGGCCTTGAGCTGCAGCGCGATATAGGGCACCACGCCGATCACGGCGATGACGGTCACCAACCCGCCCAAGGCCTGGCTCTTGCCGTAGCGCGAGGCAATGAAGTCCGCGATCGAGGTGATGCGTTCGGCCTTGCTGACCCGGACCATCTTCAAGAGCAAGGATCCCCAGAGTAGTGCGATCAGCGTCGGTCCGAGATAGATGGGCAGAAAGCCGAGGCCGGTTTCGGCCGCGCGACCGACGCTGCCGTAGAAGGTCCAAGCCGTGCAGTAGACGGCAAGCGACAGGGCGTAGACCGTTGGGTGCGCGATGACGGAACGCCCCTGGTCAGCCCGTCGGTCTGCCCAGTAGGCGATCGCGAAGAGGAGCCCCAGGTAGGCGAATGACACCCCAATGATCAGCGGTCCGGTGATCATGCCGACCCCGTCAGCCCGGATACCGCGATCAATCTCGGTACCGCGCGAGGATCCAGGCGGCGATGGCGATGACCAGGGCCCAGGCCGTGAAGAGATAGATCAGGAGAATCGGAATGCCCAGCCAGCGGCCGAGGTTCTCGAAGTGCAGGACCAGCGGCGAGAAGAGGAGCAGGAGCCCGACCAAAAAGAGGGTAAGGAGACGTTGTCGGAGCAGCGTGGCACGAGGCATGGCGTCGGTGCATGAGTCCGAGATGGGCTTGCGGTGAGCGGTCGATTGCCAGGGCGGATCAAGGGGCAGACACCCAGGCGGTCGTCCAACGACCCTGGCTCGATCAGGTGGAAAGTATAGAGAGATGGAACGGGCGCCGCTGCAGACGGCGAGATCTCCCCCTCACCGCAGTCCTCTGTCGCAGGGGAGAGGGAGCTGTGGTCCGCCGGCGGCGCGCGTTCGAGGGTCGGGATCATGGCGGTACGCCAACCGCAGAGGAGGAAAGTGGCGTACAGATAAGGCGATTTCCTGGAAGGATACCCAAGATATCGACCGGTTGCCGGTTGGGCTGAGCGAGAGCGAAGCCCAACCGGCGCCGCCTTGGGGCTCCTTCCTCACCCCAACCGAGGGGTGGGATCTCTTCCGGAGATCACCTAGACTAGGGCGTCGCCCCCGGTAGAGAGGGCGAGTCGGAGCGCCTGCGGCGGACTTTCGGCAACCTTGGCGGAATGGCCAGCGTCAAGCAGCTGCCGAAGCGACCTCCTTCAGCAGATCACCAGGGGCCTGCACCATCAAGGCCGCCTTCGGGAAGTCGGTCGGATTGAGCGTCACCAAGCGGTCGAGCCCGTTGGCCCTGGCACACTCGTGGGCCAGCGCATCGTCCAGATAGTCCCAGCCCAAGGCCACAGCGGCATCGATGATCGCCGCGTTCACGGGTGCGATGTCCAACTTGGCCCGGAGCTCCTGGAGCTTCGCCCGTGCGCCGTAGACACCGTGCGCGCGGGTCAGCATATCGTTGAGGCCGTCAATCGCAGCGGCGCAGACATAGCCGTTGATCCGCCCATTGGCAGCGAGCGAGAGGGCCGCGAGCGACTCGGGCGCAGTCGTGTCCTCATTATTCAGCGCGTCGACCAGCACGCTGACATCGAAAAGTGTTTTTGGTTGTGCGTTCATCGGTTGCTCCAACGACGTGACTTGGGAATCCGCTGGGCTTCCGGAGGGCCCCGCGCATTCGAGTGCCCGGGCCTGGTTCAAGGATGCGACGACGCCCGAGCCAGGAGATCGAGTCTTTCACGGGAACCCCATCAGCGGACATCAGGGATTCCCCGAAACCAACCATCGCAGGATCAAAGATCGACCGGAGTCGGCTCGATCTTCCAGATACGCTGGGCGTAATCCCGAATGGCGCGGTCGGAGGAGAACCTGCCCATACGGGCAAGGTTGAGGATCGACATCCGGTCCCATCGAGCCGGGTCGCGATAGGTCGTGCTCACCCGCTCCTGGCATTCCAGATAGGCACGATAGTCCGCCAGGACCATGAAGGGGTCATGGTTGATCAGATGATCGGTCAGCGGGCGGAACAGGCCGGTGTCCCCGTGGGAGAAGAGCCCCGAGTTGATCAGGTCGATATCCGACTTGAGCTCATGGTCGCCATGATAGTAGTCCCACGGCCGATAACCCTCGATCTGTCGTTGCCGAACCTCCTGCGCGGTCATACCGAACTGAAAGAAATTCTCTTCGCCCACCTCTTCGCGAATCTCGATGTTGGCGCCATCCAGGGTCCCGATGGTCAGGGCACCATTCATCGAGAACTTCATATTGCCGGTCCCGGAGGCCTCCTTTCCCGCGAGCGAGATCTGCTCGGAGAGCTCGGCGGCCGGGTAGAGACGCTGACCGTTCTTGACATTGAAGTCGGGCAGGAAGGCGACCCGGATGAAGCCGTTGACCTGGGGGTCGCGGTTGACGACGGCAGCGACCGAGTTGATGAGCTTGATGATGAGCTTCGCCATGTAGTAGCCCGGCGCCGCCTTGCCCCCGAAGATGAAGGCACGCGGGACCATGTCCTGGTTTGGCTCCTGCCTGAGTCGCTGGTAACAACGAATGATGTGCAGGACGTTGAGGTGCTGGCGTTTGTACTCGTGGATACGCTTGGCCTGCACATCGAACATGGCCTCGGGGTCCAATAGAACCTGGGTGTTGCGCTTCAACCAGGCAGCCAGATCGCGCTTGGCGGCGGTCTTGACCTGTCTCCAACGGGAATGCAGACCTGGATCCTCGGCATGGGGTTCCAACTCGCGCAGACAGCCCAGATCCCTGATCCAACGGTCACTGCCGCAAGTCTCGGTAATGAGAGCGGCGAGACGCGGATTGCTGACCACCATGAAGCGACGCGGTGTGACCCCATTGGTCACGCTATGGAATTTCTCCGGCGAGAGTTCATGGAAGTCTTTGAAGAGCCCGGTTGCGACCAGCTCCGAATGGAGCGCGGCGACGCCGTTGACTGCGCGGCTGCCGACCACCGCCAAATTGGCCATCCGCACCCGCCGCTCGCCCTCCTCCGCGATCAGCGACATGCGCACCACCCTGGCCTCGTCACCGAGGAAGCGCATCCTGACCTCATCCAGGAAGCGGCGGTTGATCTCGTAGACGATCTCCAGGTGGCGGGGCAGGAGTCGCTCGAAGAGACTGACCGACCAGGTCTCCAACGCCTCAGGCAGCAGGGTATGGTTGGTGTAGCAGAAGGTCTGGCGCGTGATGTCCCAGGCCGGGTCCCAGGACATGCCCTGGTCGTCGATCAAGAGCCGCATGAGCTCGGCCACGGCGAGCGCCGGATGGGTATCGTTGAGCTGGACGACGAACTTGTCGGCGAAGGTCTCGAGCGGACCCACGGTATTGAGATGCAGCCGAACCATGTCCTGCAACGAGCAGGACACGAAAAAGAACTGCTGCTTCAGGCGCAGTTCCTTGCCGGCCTCGGGCTCATCATTGGGATAAAGGACCTTGGAGATGGTCTCCGCCTCGATCTTGGCGTAGACGGCACCATAATAGTCCCCCAGGTTGAAGGCCTGGAAATCGAAGGATTGCGACGCCTCGGCCTTCCAGAGCCGAAGCAGATTCACATTGCCGACCCCATAACCCAGGATCGGGGTGTCATAGGCGACACCGTTGATCTCCAGGGCAGGCACCCAACGTCTGCGGACCTGCCCGTCATGGTCCCGGTACTGCTCCGTGTAACCGCCGTACATCACCGGGAAACGGATCCTGGGACGCGGAATCTCCCAAGGATTGCCGTTGCGCAGCCAATTGTCGCTCATCTCGACCTGCCAGCCGTCCTCGATGACCTGGTCGAAGATGCCGAACTCGTAGCGGATGCCATAGCCGATCGCCGGGATCTGGAGCGTGGAGAGCGAGTCCATGAAACAGGCCGCCAATCGCCCGAGCCCCCCGTTGCCGAGACCAGGCTCCTCCTCTTCCTCGAGGATGGCGTTGAAGTCCAGGCCCAGCTCCTCCCCCGCCTCCCGGGCGATCTCGGCGATCCCGAGATTGACCAGATTGTTACCCAGGTGAGGCCCCATCAGATACTCGGCCGAGAGATAACAGACCGTGCGTGCATGGCTGGTCTTGAAGATCTGTGCCGACTTGACCCAGCGCTTCAGCAGCCGGTCCCGTACGGTGTAGGCAGCGGCCATATAGAGATCATGGGAAGTCGCCACCTCACGGAAGCGCCCCTGGATGTAGAAGAGGTTATCCAGATAGTCCTGCTTCAGCGAGGCCTTCGACATCCCAGTGCGGGTACGCTCGCGGTTGGGGCTCATAGTGACATCTCGTCGGGGTATGAATCGGCTCACCAGAGCGAGACCGGTGCTGGACTAGCGTTTCCTCGCGGGCATGAGGTCCGTGATGGATCCATGGGCCATCTCGGCCGCGAGGGCGACGGTCTCGTTCAGGGTCGGGTGGGGATGGACCGTCAGCCCAATGTCCTCCATGTCCGCCCCCATCTCCAGTGCCAGCACGGTCTCGCCGATCAGCTCACCGGCATTTGGCCCGACGATACCGGCCCCCAGGATGCGTTTGGTCCCCGGGTCGAAGAGCAGCTTGGTCATCCCCTCGTCGCGATGGATACCGAGCGCCCGGCCGCTCGCGGCCCAGGGGAAGACCCCTTTCTCGTAGGGGATCGACTCGGCCTTGGCCTTGGTCTCGGTCAGCCCCATCCAAGCGACCTCGGGGTCCGTGTAGGCGACCGACGGGATGGTCAATGGGTCGAAGAGGGCGGGAAGCCCAGCGACGACCTCGGCCGCCACCTTGGCCTCATGGGTGGCCTTGTGCGCGAGCATGGGGCCACCAACCACATCGCCGATGGCGAAGATATTGGGCACATTGGTCCGCATGTGGGCGTCGACCTGGATGAAACCCTCTGCACCCACCTCGACCCCAGCCGCCTCCGCATTGATCAGGCGGCCATTGGGTCGGCGACCCACGGCGACCAGCACCTTGTCGTAGGTCGACTCGCCGGGCGTCTTGCCATCGAAGACGACCCTGATGCCGTCCGAGCCCGCGCTCATGCTTGCGACCTTGGTTTCGAGCAGGATGCGGTCGTAGCGTTTCTTGATGATCCTCTCTAGACAGCGAACCAGATCGGGATCGCACCCTGGCATCAGCTGTCGCTGTAGCTCCACCACCTCGATGCGGGTGCCGAGCGCGCGATAGATGCTCGCCATCTCCAGGCCGATGATCCCACCTCCCACGATCAGCATCCGCTCCGGGATGTCCTCGACCTCTAACGCGTCGGTCGAGTCCATGACCCTGGGGTCCTCATGCGGAAGACCTGGGATCTTCATGGGCGAAGAGCCGCAGGCGATAATGCAGTGGTCGAAACGGACACGGACGCGCCCTTCCCGCGTCTCGATGCCCATGCGATTCGCTGCCTCCAAACGGCCCGTTCCCTGGATGACCTGGACTTTGCGCTGCTTGGCCAGCGCCGCCAAGCCCCCGGTCAGCCTGGCCACCACCTTGTCCTTGCCGGCACGCATCTGATCGAGATCGATCCGGGGCGGCTCGAAGGTCACGCCCATGGCACCGAGCGTCTTGGCCTCCTCGATGATGGCCGCGGTGTGGAGCAGCGCCTTCGAGGGGATGCAACCGACGTTCAGACAGACCCCACCGAGTGTCGGCTCGCGCTCGACCAGCACGACCTTCTTGCCCAGGTCGGCGGCCCGAAAGGCGGCCGTGTAACCGCCTGGCCCCGCCCCGAGCACGACCAGCTCGGTCACCAGATCTCCGGCCAGGGGCTCGGCGGAGCTCGTCTCGCGCCCGGGCCCTTGCTCGACGGCGGGCGAGACCGTCTCGGCGCGCCCCGCGGTCGGCGCGGACGGATCGAGCATCAAGATAGGGTCGCCCTGCGAGACGCGGTCGCCGACCTTGACCTTGATGTCCCTGACCACCCCGCCGTTGGGCGCCGGGATCTCCATGGTCGCCTTGTCGCTCTCGAGCGTGATCAAGGACGCCTCGCCCTCGATCTGGTCGCCGGGCGAGACCAGGACCTCGATCACCTCCACCTCCTCGAAATCGCCGATGTCCGGGACCTTGACCTCGATGCTGTCACTCATGGTGTGCCGCTTCTCTCTGGGGCCCTGACGGGCCATCGGTGGTTGCCTGCGCGATGGCGGCAATCCTAAGGCGATTTCCGTCCCAGAATCTACCCGTCCGCCGATCCGCGTCGCCTAGCCTCGATTTCCACGTAGGAAGTTGAGCTAACATTCCGGGTAGTGTTTCGATTCTGTAAATCTGCTATGGCGCCTTACAACAAGAGTTAATTGTTATGCGTTGTTTTTCAACATGAAGCGAAACAAGAGGAAATGACAGTCATGGTATTAGAACCTGTTCTTTTTCCCCATTGCGGGAGCGATCATGTCGGCAAGCATGGAAGCAGTGGAGAGGGTAAGAAACGCTCTATCTGTAAGAATGACAAATGCTCCTGCAAGACCTTTCTCCGCGACGATACGTATCTTGGACGCCAACCTGAAACTAAACATCAGATCGTTGACATGGCACTCAATGGAAGCGGTATCCGCGATACGGCACGGGTTTTACGGATTAGCCCGTCTACTGTCATTGCAGAATTAAAAAAAGAGCACGAACTGCATTCGGTTAATATGGAGGCGCTTGATGCATCTCATTACACACATCTTTCTAAGTCATGAGATTCTCTGGCATATTTGATCCCATCCGCGACGTCTCGAATGCGCTGCAGACCCAGCCAAATGGT
>JANQGF010000094.1 GCA_028277465.1 Chromatiaceae bacterium | reverse complement strand
TTAGGCGATTGCCGGAAATGTTCATACCAGATGGCGCCGGATTGAGGCTCGCCTTCAAGGAGCGCCACCAGGAGCATAGTCGGGCTATGTGACTGGTGGCGCGACACCGAAGGCGGGCGTCAAGACAAGTCAGATGGCATGAACATTGACAGAAATCGCCTTATCCAGTTCGACCGGTCTTCGGCTCCGACACGCTTGGTCTTGGTGCTCTTGGCGACGCTGGTGCTGGTCGTCGCGTGCAGTCGCGTCACCATCCTCTACAACACCGCAGGCCTCTTCGCCAAACAGTATGTCGGCGACTATCTCGGACTGGCGGGTGATCAGCTCGAGCGCTGGGATCCGCGGCTGGAGGCCGAACTCGCTCGTCACCGCGCCGAGGAGCTTCCCTATCTCGCGGCCTTCTTCGACCAGACCCTCGAGTCGAGTCGGCTGGGCTTCGACCGGCGCAACATGGCCTGTCTCATCGCCGCCTTTCGCGATCTGTACCGGCGCCATGCCCGACTCGCCGTCCGGCTAGCGGCGCCCTTGCTCGCCGACCTCACCCCGGGTCAGATCGACGCGCTCGAGCGCAGGTTCCGCCGGCAGCTGGAGGAGGATCTGGCCGATCTCGCCGCCCGTGACTCGGTTTGGGAGAAACGCAAGCGTGCCCGTCGTTATGTCGAGGCGATCGAAGACTGGACCGGGCCATTGACGGTGCGCCAACGCGTGATCGTGGCGGATATCACGGATCCTATGCCGGACACCGAGCAGGCCGTGATCCAGTATCGCTCCCGCAAACGCGATGCCCTGATCGCGCGGCTGAGAGAGGGGGCGAGCGAGGCCCGGATCGAGGCGTTCATGACGGCTTGGCTGGTCGACTTCAGCGACCTGCCACCCGAACTGGAAGGTGCCAGCGAGGTCATCGCCGAACGCATCGGCGAGCTCTTCATCCGACTGAGCCGCAGCTTCGACGTCGCCCAGCGCGATCGCTTCGATGACCGGCTGCGCCGACTGCGCGACGATCTCTTGCGGTTGCAGAAGCAACCGCGCTTGGCGCCGCTGTCCTGTTGACAGGAATCGCCTCAGAACAAGTCATCCATGACCCGCGGTGCAGAGCCGCTCTGCTGGCGTCTGCCGCCCGAACCGGAGGGGCGGGCAACCCTGATGGGCTCGGGGCCGAGCAGCATCGTCCGGTACTCCTCCTGGACCATTTCCAGGATGCCGCGACTGGAACGGGTCTCGGTGCCACTGACCGGATCGACCCTGACTTCAACCAGGCCGGGGGGCGGATCGAGCTCGGCGATCGGCCGATCCTCGAGCGCCTCCGACATGAACTTGACCCACATCCCCAGTGCGGCCTTACCTCCCCCCTCGCCCCGGCCGAGCTTGCCGAAATCGTCGAGCCCCATCCAGGCGACGGTGACGAAGTCCGCTTGATAGCCGGCGAACCAGGAATCACGCACATCGTTGGTGGTGCCCGTCTTGCCGACGAAGTCCGGGCGGTTCAGCTTCTTCGCCCGCGTGCCGGTGCCGCGCTCGATGACCTCGCGCAGCAGCGAGGTGATCTGGTAAGCGGTGCGTGGATCGATCACCTGTTCGGCCCGTCTGGGCGGTTGCAGACCCTGGGTCCGGGCCGGCTCCTCCCCGGTCTTGTACCAGCAGTCGGGGCAGGAACGCGGCGGATTGGCCTCGAAGAGGACCTGTCCCTCGCCATTCTCGATACGCTGGATGAAATAGGGGATGACGCGATAGCCGCCATTGGCAAAGACCGCATAGCCCTCGGCGAGCTTCACCGGCGAGAGCTCGCCGGTCCCCAACGCCATCGAGAGACCCAGAGGCATGGCCTCGAGGGAGAACCCGAAGCGGCGGATGTATGCCTGGGCCTCCTCGATTCCCAGGCTTTGCAGGAGATTGATGCTCGCCAGGTTGCGTGAGAGTGCCAGTGCCTTGCGCAGCCGAATCGGTCCCAGCTCCTTGTGGTCGGCATTCTTGGGATTCCAGCGTTCATTGCCACTGAGCTTGACCGCCTCATCCTTGATCAGGCTGGCCGGGGTCCAACCCTTGTCGAGCGCGGCGGCATAGATGAAGGGCTTGAAGCTCGATCCCGGCTGGCGGCGCATATCCACCGCCCGGTTGAACTTGGTCTCGTTGAAGGAGTAACCACCCACGAGGGCACGCACGGCCCCATCGTGGGGGTCGAGCGAGACGAGGGCGCCGGCGACCTCCGGGACCTGCGTCAGATACCATTCCCCGTCCTTCACCTGGATGACTCGGACCAGATCGCCCACGGCAATCGTCCGCGAAGACGGACGCCTGGGGCCATGCCACCGGGCCAGATTGCGCCGCTTACGCGCCCAGTTGAGCTGCTGGCGCCCCAGTTTCACCCACCGCCCGGCCCCGAGATAGACCTCGGCCCTGGCCCCCGAGATCGCAGTCACCAGACCCGGCTCGAGCTCCGGGATCCGGGTGGCCTGCGCCAGAAAGTCATCCAGCTCGTCCTCGGTGAGCCCGGTGAGATCCAGCCGGCCCTCGGGGCCGCGGTAGCCGTGGCGCCGGTCATAGAGGCGCAACGACTTGCGCAGGGCCTCCTGCGCGGTCTCCTGGAGCCAGGACTCGATGGTGGTCGTCACCCGATACCCCCGGCTGATCGCGTCCTCGCCGTAGAACTTGACGATCTCGGCGCGTGTCATCTCGGCCACATAGCCCGCATCCAGATCGGGCTGTCGCCGGTGCAGAGTCGCGAGGTCGGGTGACTTCAGTGCGGCCTCGTATTCTTGCGCCTCGATGTAACCGAGCTCCCACATCCGGCCGAGGATATAGTTGCGCCGCTCCAGCGCTCGCGGGGGATTGGTCACCGGATTATTGGTCGAGGGCGCCTTGGGTATGCCGGCCAGCATGGCCGTCTCGGCGACGGTCAGTTGGTGCAGACCCTTGTCGTAGTAGAGGGCCGCGGCCGCGGAGATCCCATAGGCACGATGCCCGAAGAAGATCTGATTGAGATAGAGTTCGAGGATCTCCTCCTTGGTCAGCGTCTGCTCGACGTGCAAGGTCAGCAGAACCTCCATCAGCTTGCGCCGGAAGGTCTTCTCAGGGGTAAGGAAGAAGTTGCGGGTGACCTGCATGCTGATGGTGCTGCCGCCCTGGGTCTTCTCCCCGGTGGCGGCGTAGCTCATCAAGGCCCGCCCCATCCCCAGCGGGTCGACGCCGCCGTGCTCGAAGAAGCGGCTATCCTCGGTGGCGAGAAAGGCCTGGATCACCAGCGTGGGGATCTCGGAGATGGCGACGGGCCGACGTCGCTGGATGCCGAACTCCGACATGAGCGCCCCATCTGCGCTGAAGACCCGCAGGGGCTCCTTGAATTGGACGCTGCGCAGGCTCTCGACGTCGGGCAGCTCCGGAAGGGTCACGCTGACGAAGACGGCTGCACCCACCAGCCCCAGCGCCAGGAGTTGCAGTGGCGTGCCGAGGCCAGATCCGAGAAAATGGAGGAACCAACCCAAGAAGGAGCGCGGGGCGCGCGAGGCCTGTCGAGGGGGCGGCGTCTTCCTAGATTGTATCGGCGGGGGATCGGCCGGATGTGCCGGGTGCGGGAAGGCCGGCTCGGTGCGATAGGGTTTGCTGTCCAACTTCCACTCCGCCCGCCGCGAATGAGCCCATTCGGAATGCAGGCCGTTTGTTATTTAGGCGATTTCTGTCACTGTTCATACCATCTGACTTGTCTTGACGCCCGCCTTCGGTGTCGCGCCACCAGTCACATCGCCCGGCGATGCTCCTGGTGG
>JANQGF010000075.1 GCA_028277465.1 Chromatiaceae bacterium | reverse complement strand
AACGATTCAGAAACAAGTGGTGCAACTTGAGCCGCCCTTGTTGGGCACGCTCCGCTTTGCCCAACCTACGGTGTATAGGTTGTTTCTGAATCATTACTTCAGGGATGCGCCTCCGTGCCTGGTCCCGTTCCCATCTCCCTGAGGCTGTACCCCTCAGGGATCTCGAAGAGGCTGCTTGGAATGGGCTCTTCGCGGATGGTCGTCACCAACCTTTCGGTCTCCATCGTCGTGCCCATCAGCTGCATCCGGGTCTTGGTCAGAATCGGGTAGCCTTTGATCTTGGACATCTCGGCACGCTGTGACTTGCCGGCCGCCGAGTTCGCGAGCAGCGCATCCGGTCCGGAGAGGCTCATCATCTCGGTGAAGCGCGTGACGTCGAAAGCGACATCCTCGGTAGCCCAGATCTCCTGGTCGACGCCCATCATGCCGGTCTTGACCACCCTGTATTCCTTGCAGTTCCAGGAGCCGATGCGCTTGGTCTCGCCGGTCTCCTCGACCTTGACTTGGGTGTCTTCGACCATGGCTCGCATCTGATCGATCCCGGGCTGGGACATGCCTGCCATCATGTCTTTGACATTGAGCCGGTAGTACTCCCGTGTGGCATGGTTGAGAAAGGTCAGGGTCCCAGTCGCAGGGTCCAGGATCATGTCGGTGCCCCTCTGGTCTGGGCCGGCCACCCTCATCTTGCCGTGGGCCAAGTAGGTCTTGCTCAGCTCCTCACGCGGGGCCTCCCCCATCAGGCCGGCGCTTCGATTGAGGGTCTCGATATAGATTCCATCGCCGCCGGCGAAGACGGACGGCAGCCCCAAGAGTGAGATCAGCAGGATCCCCAGGACGAGCCTCACGGTGCGAATGTTGGGATGCGAGTGTGAACCTTTGGTCATGATCCTGCTCCAGTCTCGAAGGGTGTGGGCAAGGCCCCAAGGGCGACAGGCGGCAGCGCCGTCTCGCCGATGGGTCGGGCCTCCCGCCCGCGAGGCCGTGAATGAACTCTGGGGCCAGCAATGATACCCGAAGCCTTGGTGTTCGGGTCGATCCGTGGCCAGCTCAGCTCAGATGGCGATGGTAGTCCTTGGGCGGTGGCGTCCAGCCGCGCTCGGTTCGATCATGTAGCTGCAACCGATCCGTCTCCATCACCTGTGCCAGGGTCTCGCCGTGCTCCTTGACTCGAGCGAGGAAGGCCCGGTTGCGGGCCACGTCCGGATGGGCGTCCCAGAGATGATAGAGCTGATCCAGGCCCGTCTGGTCATGCCAGCGGAAGGCGCGGGTCATCTTCTCGACCTTGAACGGGTGCATCCCAAGCGTCTTCAGCGCCTCGGCGCCGAGCCGCACCGAGGTGTCGAAGACCTCACGCAGCGCCAGGTCTGCACCGGCCTGCTCCAGGAGATAGAGATGGTTGACATCGAAGGCACGAGCCAGGATCTTGATATTCGGATAATATCTGTGTACGTGCTCGACCAGTTGGACGGCGCGATCGCGGTCGTCGATGGCAACGATCAGAAGGCGCGCCTTCTCGATCCCGGCGGCCCTCAGGAGCTCCGGACGTGTGGCGTCGCCGAAGAAGGCCTTGACCCCCACTTGCCGCTGGATATCGATCTGCGCCGCCTCGTGGTCGAGCACCACGGTCTGGATGCCGCTGGCGACCAACAGCCGGTTGACGATCTGGCCGAAACGCCCGATTCCGGCGATGATCACCGGTCCCTGCTCGTCCACCTCATCCGCCTCTGCATCGAGCCGGGCGCCAAGGCGCCCGACGATCAGGCGGTCGTAGAAGACGAAGAGCACTGGCGTCAAGAGCATCGAGAGGGCGACGACGAGCGAGAGGGTCTTGGCGGCCTCGACCGCGAAGACGCCGCTCTGCAGGCCGAAGCTGAGAAGGACGAACCCGAACTCCCCGGCCTGGGCGAGCCCCAGGGTGAAGAGCCAGCGGTCTCCGTGCGCGAGCCGAAAGAGACGCGCCAGACCGAAGAGGACGGCCCCTTTCACCAGGATGACGCCGAGGGTCAGCCCCAGCAGGGTCGGTAGGTCACCGAAGAGTACGGAGAAGTCGATCCCGGCCCCGACAGTGATGAAGAAGAGCCCGAGCAGCAGGCCCTTGAAGGGCTCGATATCCGACTCGAGCTCATGTCGAAACTCGCTGTTGGCCAGGATCACGCCCGCGAGGAAGGTGCCCAGCGCGGGCGACAGGCCCACCAGCGTCATCAAGAGCGCGATGGCGACAACCAGCAGCAACGCCGTGGCGGTGAAGATCTCTCGCAGCCGGGATTCGGCGATGAAGCGGAAGAGGGGGCGCGACAGAAAGTGTCCGCCGAGCAGTACCAGTGCGACGGCGCCGAGGACCACCAGGGCATGCGCCCAGCCGCTCAAGCCCTCCACCAGACTCATGTCCGCATGAAGATCCGTGGCGTCGGACCCCTCGAGCCCCGTGGCTGGTGTGACCGTCTGTGCACCCAGGTCGGCCATCTCCGGGACGGCGAGGACCGGCATCAAGGCCAGCATGGGGATGACGGCGATATCCTGAAACAGGAGCACCGAGAAGCTCGAGCGACCTCCCTCGGTCCGCGTCAGCCCCTTCTCGCTGAGTGTCTGCAGGACGATGGCCGTCGAGGACAGTGAAAAGATCAACCCGACCGCGACTGCCAGGTGCCATTCGACGCCGAACAGCAGCAAGACGGCGGCAATGGAGGCGGCGGTGAGGCCCACCTGGAGGCCGCCGAGACCGACGAGCCGGGCGCGCATCTGCCACAGGGTGGAGGGGTCCAGCTCGAGCCCCACCAGAAAGAGCATCATCACCACCCCGAGCTCGGCGAAGTGTTGGATCTCCTTGGTCTCGGATCCGACCAATCCGAAGATGGGACCGATGAGGATACCGGCAATCAGATAGCCGAGTACCGACCCCAAACCGAGCCGCTTGGCGATGGGAACGGCGATCACCGCGGCGCAAAGATAGACGAACGCCTGAAACAACAATCCGTCCAAGGCTCAATTCGCCGCAATGATGGCGCCGAGATCGGCATTGAGGCGGGGAAGGTCCTGCGCCCTTGCGATGTCCAGCCGATCGTCGCGCACGGCCTCGAGCAGGCGGACCCAGTCTGACAGGTGCGACTCGATGCGCCCCTGGTCGACCGCGTTGCGGGCGCCGAAGAGCGCAAAAGGGGGTAGATAGATCATCCCGCACATGATGGCCGTCTGCTCGAGCGGTAGTAGCAGCTCCCGGATCGTGAAGTGATTGACCCCTTCGGCGCGATAGGCCTCCTCCGGGCCGCCTGCGGTCAGCGCACTGAAAAAGAGCTTACCATGCAGTGCCTTGCCCTCCGAGCCGTAGGCGAAGCCATGCTCCAGCACCAGGTCCTGCCACTCCTTCAGGATCGCGGGCGTCGAGTACCAGTAGAGGGGGTGCAGGAAGACGATCGCCTCGTGCCCGAGGAGACGGCCCTGCTCGCGATCGACGTCGATCGCGAAATCCGGGTACTCGGCGTAGAGATCGACGAGGGTCACCCCATCGACCTCGGATGCGGCCCGGGCAAGCGGGCGATTGACCTCGGAACGCTCCAGCGAAGGATGTGCGAACAGGACCAACACCCGGCGAGGACTCGGGCCTCCGAGTTCGCGGGTCCTTTCGACCCGAGCGGACGTGGATGGTCGCCTCGCCCAACGCACCGCAGGGTTCAGGTGGCCGGTGGTCCCGGCTCGGGGGCTCGCAGGCCCAGGAGGCTTGAGGGTCATGGAAGATCGTCGCGTCGAGGACCGTAGGCTGGGGTGAGGGACGAACCCCAGCATCTTCGTTTGGCGCCAAACAGCCCCAGGCGGAAAGGCGGCCGCTATGCTGGGGTTCACTCTCGTTCACCCCAGCCTACACCAATCTCGTTCACCCCAGGACCGTAGGCTGGGGTGAGGGACGAACCCCAGCATCTTCGTTTGGCGCCAAACAGCCCCGGGCGGAAAGGCGGCCGCTATGCTGGGGTTCACTCTCGTTCACCCCAGCCTACGCTACTCATTCAGGTTCGGCCGCGGATCTGACCTGACCCGGGCAGGGCCTCGGGCTGCCTTCTCGCCTCGCGAACATGAAGCGTCGCGGTATCGCGGCCAAGGCGGCCAGCACGACCAGCGCGGCGACGAACACGGGACCAAAGGGCTGGTCGAGTCCGAGTGCCAGTGCGAAGGCGATCAAGTACCCTGCTGTGCCCGCCAGCGCCGAAAGGATCAGGGTCCAGTGCCAGCTGGCGGCGGCCCGAAACGCGAACCAGCTTGGCACAAAGACCAACGCGAAGGCCGCCATCAACCCGAGCGTGGCCGTGCCAACCGCCATCCCGACCGCCGCAAGCAGGTCCATGCCCAGATGCCACCGCCAGGCTGGCAGCTGATTGGCCCGCTCGAAATGGGGAAAGAAGCGCGCTCGCAGCAGCTTGCGGCCGAGCCAGGGCAATGCGGCGGCGCTCGAGAAGAGGAGGATCACGGCGGCCGCGAGATCGACCGTGCCGGCGAAGTAGAGCTGCCCGTCGATCAGGGCATGCCCGAGGGAGTCCCCAACCGCGGTGTTGGCCGCCACCAGCAGCATGGAGGCCCAGCCGATCAGGATCATGAAGCCATAGGCGGCGTTGCCGCGGGCGCGGAAGACCGCCTTGGCCGTGCCGCCCGCGACCGCGCCGAAGGTCCCGCCGATGACGGCGGGCACGCCCAAGGCGAGCCCGAGCAGGGCGCTCGCCGCCGCCAGATGGGCCAGTCCCAGGGCGGCCAGCCACTCCTCGCGCAGCATCAAGAAGGCGCCGATGAGCGGTAGCACGGCAGCGAGCAGCAGACCGGTGACGAAAGGTACCCGGAATAAGGGATCGAACAGAATATCGGGTAGGAGACTTGTCATTCGCCGCGCCTCCGAGTGTCGAGCTCCAGCACCCGCGAGCAGGCGGCGTCTAGAAAACGGCGCTCGTGACTGACCAGCAGGACGGCGCGCCTCCCGCGCTGCCCGGCCAGGATCTCGATCAGGAGCGCCTCGGTCTCGGGGTCCAGGTTGTTGGTGGGCTCATCCAGCAGCACTAGGTCGCAGTTGCCGCCGAGCGCGGCCCACACGCACAAGAGCTGGTACTGGCCGCCACTCAAGGCGTCGACGCGTCGGTGAAGGATTGCCGCAAGTCTGGGCGGAGGCTCTGTGCGCTCGGCGCCGGCGGCCCGCAGGAGGTCCCGACCCGTGATCGGCATGACCGGCAGGCGCACCGGCCGCTGCGACTGATAGGCCAGGGTCAAGTGGGGTGCCCGCTTCAGGGTCCCCGCGAAGACGCGGGCGCTGCGGCCGATCGCGTTGAGCAGGGTCGACTTCCCGGTCCCATTGGCGCCCCAGAGTCCAACGACCTCGCCGGGGGCGACGGTGAAGGACAAGGGGCCCAGCACTGGTCGGCTGTAGCCGGTGACCAGATCCTCCACCCGGAGCAGGGCGTCGCCAATGGGTCGAGTCTGTCGGTCAGCGTCTGTCACTTGGCGCTCGCGATGCTATCCACCCAGCGGTCGATGTGGTCCAGGTAGCCCTCGCCGGTAGTATTCCAGATATGTTGGAGCGTCGTATTCCGCCATTCAAGCTCAATGAGTCGGGGGGATTAATCCAACAGATCTGGGGCGCTACCCGGGAAAAAAGCGAGGGTCGGCGACTGACTCGCAGGCGCCAAGGGGGCACGCTGCCGCTGCCAATCAGGCAGGTCGTGCAGACGGCGTGGTCGCCGTCGTCGAGGTGCCCGATCGCATGCTGGGCCAACAGCAGCTGCACGACGACCAGCAACAGGGCTGAGTGCAACCCCGCGGGAAGGGCGGTGAGAGATGGCCGTTCCGAGACTGATTGAGGGGGCACGAAAAGGCACGCTTGCGCCCCAGGTCCGGGGGTGAGCTTGGGCGCGGAGTCTATAGACTCCTACCCTTGCGCACAACCCCCAGTCCGGGCCAGTCGCCGATGCTCAAGCGACCCTGTCATGAAGTCCGCCTCACAGATGCCGATCGTGCCAGTACCCCCAGTCCAGTCTGCGCAACTTCTCGGGCATCAGGCCGGTATAGAGCAGTGAACAGCGGGCAGCCGAGTGCAACGTCTTGGCGATGCGCCCTCGGTCGATCCGGCGGTGGTCGGTGGCATAGACGATCAGATCCTTCCGGAAACGCACGCGACAGCCGGCCCGCTTGATCCGCCACGCCAGCTCCGAGTCTTCGTTGCAGTTCAACCTCAGGTCGAAACCGCCGACCTCGAACAGGGTGCTGCGCGGCACCAGCAGATTGGAGCCGGAGGCGGCCGGTATGCCGCAAGCTTGGCACAGCCTTTGGCCGGCCGCAAACCAACGATAATAGCGCTGGTGGCGGTCTCGGGACAGCTTGGGTCCATAATAGGCCGCTGTCTGGGTGAGACGGCTCAGGTTCGCGAAATAATCGTCGGAGAAGACGACATCCGCGTCGGAGAAGAGGAGCCAGTCCCGCTTGGCGATCTCTGCTCCCCGTTGGCGCGCCTCGGTCACGGTGCTGGGTTCACGCAACAGGATGCTGTTGACGGGCCGAAGGCGCTCGATCATGTCGGGCGTCTCGTCGCGACTGGCGTCAACGACGACCAGCTGGATCTCCGGTGGTATCGAGCCCAGAAAGGCGCCGATGTTGTGTGACTCGTCCCGCGTGGCGAGCACCAGGCTGACGTCCGATAGTTTCACGACGACCCCTCGCAGTTGTGCGCCAGGGCTTGTGCAGCCGCAATCTCACCCTCGGCGCGATCCGGATCAGGCCAATTCACTTCGTCATGATAATCGCTCGGGCACCAGTGACGTGCGCTTTTTTGTCGTCGAGCTGGACCTCTCCGGACCACTCGTCCGGAAATGGTCGTGCGCGCCTTCGCGCCATGGCTTGCATTTGGCGTCAGACACCCCCGCCTCGGTCCGTCCACTCCCCACCCCAGGGGTCATCCAGGGCCTCGGGCTCCAGGACGAATGGATCCTCCTCGGTGAAGGGCTCTAGGCCCCAGTCGTCCGCATCGGCATCGTGCCACTGCCACTCGGCCAGAGGAAAGGCGTCGGGGATCTCGATCTCGGCGGGCTCCGGTCTTGACGCCCTGGTCGCAAGTGGCCGCGGCACATGCCTCGCGACGCGAGAGGGTCGCGCGGCGTTCGTCGCTGGGTGCGGCGACGCCTGGTCTCGAGCGACCTCGATCCGGCGGCTCGACCCGTTACCGACCAGGCGAGGCCGTTCGAAGGACTCGATCTGTGCCCGTTCCGGCTCCAATTCGGCCGGCTCCGAGGCCGGCGGTTTCGACTCGAACACCCCGAAGATCGAGAGCAAGGCCAGTGAGCAGAGGCCCAAGAGCAAGAGTGGTGCGACCAGTCTGTACATGGGGGTGATCCTCTAAGGAAGAGATGGATGGGAGGCTACGACCGTCTTTCCCACGCCGACAGCGGCTGCCGGGCAGCCGCTGTCGGACCTTGGGGTCGGTTCACTCCTTGATCGCGCCGGGATCCTCATTGCCGGCCCCAAGGGCCCGCTCCCAGACGGCATCCCGCTCCACCTTCTTGCCGGCGGGTAGGAAGTCCAGGCTGGCGACCAGGACATGGCCGGCGCCCTGGTTCGCGGCATGCGCCTTGGTGTCGATCACGGACCTCTTGGCCGCGTGGCGCATGCAGCCGCCTTGGACCAAGGCCCGCGGGTCGCGCTTGCGAGCACCCAGATCCACATAACCGCACTCGAAGTGCAGTTCCTGGACGCCAGCGTCGTCAGATTGGAGCCCCGAGTACTGGGCAGTCCGGCCCCGGATCTGCGCGACGGGCAGGATCTGTTGCGATGCACGGGTCTGGGAATAGCGTGGCCAGTCGTAATCGAAGCCCACCGGTTCGCCATTGTTGGCGAAGATCACCGCGATCTTGGAGCCTCCCCCCAGCACTGGTAGCCCGTTGATGGTGCGGGTGAAGACGACCGTGCTGGCGTGCACCATCTCGGGGTCCATCTTCCCGCGTTTTCTGGCCGGGCCGCCCCCGGTGACCTCGAACTCGCTGAAATAGGGCATCAGGTCTTCGTTCTTTCGCAGCTTGACCAGGCCATCGAGGTTCTGGGCGATGAAGTCGCGTCCCATCTTCTCCAGCTCTTGCTGGTTGAAACGCTCCGCCAGGGGGCGAGCGAGCTTGTCGCCCCGGCGCTCCAGATAGCCATAGTTGCGGTAGCGCACGCTCGTTCCATCCGCGTAGACGTTGAGATACCAGCCTTGGTCGCTGACCAGTGAGACCTTGTCCTTGGTCACCTCCCGCTTGTGGCGGTCGCTGGTATAAAGGCTGCTCTGGCGGCCATGGAGGCGCTCCATCAGGAGGGCTGCGGTCTTCTCCGCACCGGGACCGGCCCGGCGTTTGAGGAGTGGAAGCCGGTCGACCCCCAGGCCGACCTCGGCGGAGCGTCGCTCGGAGGCGATGCGTTCCGGGAAGTCGGCGCCCAGGCTCAATGGTGCGGTGCCACACAAGAGTGCCGCCAGGAGGGTCGGGGCAAGGAGCATGGACTTGTCGGTCGGTTTCTTGGTCATGGTCGTGATCTCGGAATAGGTTGACTCTGAATCGCGCTGCTGCCGGTCACAGGTTGTTCCAGTAGCGGTAGCAGTAGTAGCGGATGGCGCCATTGCGCAGGCGGCCGTAAGAGGTGTAGTTCTGCCACTTCATGTTGTCGCGACGGCTGGCGCAGTTGGCGGAACTGGTGCCGGTGGCCATGACGGTCACATCCTGACTGGTGGCCCAGTCGGAATTGGCGTCCTTCCAGGCGTACTTCAGGGTATGGCGTTTCTGCATGTTGTCGGCGAAGTCCTCGCCGGTCTCGTCGGTCGTGATGGAGTCATAGAGCTTGTCGTGGCTGCCCAGTGCGATGCGCAGACCGCCGCGGAAGATGGGTCCCATGCGGGTCCACATCCTGCCGTCGTTGAACTTGAGGGTCTCGCAGGAGTAGGTGGCGAAGATGCTGAGTCCGTATGACTCGTCGCCCAGACGCATCCTGCTCGAATCGGCCAGGCTGCCGTTGTCCCACATGGCCCATACCGACTTGTTGGACCAGGCACCCCCGTGGGTGCTGGAGTAGAAGAGATTGACCTTGTCCAGCGTCAGCTGGTCGCCACCGGTCTCCCACCACCACTTGGCACCATGCAGGTTGTAATAGAAGATCTTGTGATCCGTGTCGTCGAGCTCGTTGTTGAACCAACCACAGCGCTTCCAGACGTGGGAGAGCTTCGTCTGCCAGTTGCTCTGGTAGTCGGATTGGCATCCGGTCCCGAAGCGGGCGGCGGCGTCGGCCTGCAAGACCGTGCCTAGACTCAGCCCGCAGGCGGCCAGCAGCGTCAGGGAGTGCTTCAGTCTCGGTTTCATGGTTACCTCCTCGGTCGGTTGCGAATGGCGGTTCCCGATTGGAACGGCCTTCTCGGCCCGCGCTTGCGGTAACCTCCTTAGTGCAGACTCCTTGCCATTCTTTTAAGAATTTGTTTTATAAAATAAAAGTGTGGATCGAAGGTCTGTTCGAGGATCGGATGCCCGTGTCGTTCTGAGCCGATCGGCTCAGTTCGGTCTGGCCGACCGGGCGGAAGGGGAATCGCGCCGAGCGGCGCGGGAGAGGGCGGGAGGACAGGGAGCAGTGTGTCTTGGTCGCGCCCACAGAGAGTCCCCAAAAGGGGCCAATGCGGGGCGGCAGCCCTTGGCGGTCGAGTCAGCGATTCCCGGGCGAGAGGAGGCTCACCTCGGCGCCTGCGGGGGCTCCGGGCATGCAGAATGGGGTAGAGTAAGACATCGAACCGTGTCCGACACCCTGAACCTGGTCTCGTCCACGGTCTCTGAGCTCGTCAGCAGCCCTGAGGCGATTTCTGTCACTGTTCATACCATCTGACTTGTCTTGACGCCCGCCTTCGGTGTCACGCCACCAGTCACATCGCCCGGCGATGCTCCTGGTGGCGCTCCTTGAAGGCGAGCCCCAATCCGGCGCCATCTGGTATAAACATTTCCGGCAATCGCCTAGGTGCTTGGACCAACCGATGATCGAGGCCGATCTCACCATGTCGGAGAGGGCGTTGCACTAAGGTGATTTCTGTCAATTCTCATACCACCTTACCACCTGGCTGGTCTTGACGCCCACCTTCTGCGTCGCGCCAGCAGTCACATCGCGCGGCGATGCTCCTGCCGGCGCTCCTTGAAGGCAGACGCCAATCCGTCGCCATCTGGCATGAGAATTTCCGGCAATCGCCTAA
>JANQGF010000074.1 GCA_028277465.1 Chromatiaceae bacterium | reverse complement strand
ATTTGGTGGGAGCGGCGCCTCGCCGCGACGAGCCTGCAAACTGCTGCGGCTCTTGTTCCATGCTCCGGGGTGCCAGAGACACGGCATGACCGTTAGGGTGAAGAACGAACCCCAACGCGGCGCCTGTTGGGCTTCGCGCTCGCTCAGCCCAACCTACAACCGGCCGATATCCTGGGTACATTCTTTCCAGGAAATCGCCTGATAAGATGGAACGGGGATTAGGCGATTGCCGGAAATTCTCATGCCAGATGGCGCCGGATTGGCGTCTGCCTTCAAGGAGCGTCGGCAGGAGCATAGCCGGACTATGTGACTGCTGGCGCGACGCAGAAGGTGGGCGTCAAGACAAGTCAGGTGGGATGAGAATTGACAGAAATCGCCTTAGAACTTGAGGCCCAATGCCAGTCCCGCCAAAAAGGAGGCAGCGCTGGTGAGATTTCTGCCGACGAAGCCGAAGAAGGCCCCGGCGTTGACGCTGAGCCAATGCACCCAGCCGTCGTACTGGACCTCGATCCCGGACCAGTTGACCTCGACGAAGCCGACATACTGCAGCCCGAAGAGGGCGAGCAGGATCAGCCCGATCACGACCAATGCGATCTTGAAGGCGACCTTGAGGGCGAAGCCCATCGCGAGCCCGATCATGAAGGAGAACCCGAGCTCGAGAAAGAATGCCTGGGTGAACAGACCCCCACCATCGCTCGGCAGCTCGGTCGTCGGCTGCTCCGGCAGGGGAGTCGGAGACGCCGCAGCGGGGAGGGTCGCCGCCAGGCCACAGATGCCGGCCGCGAGCGGCCAGGCGAGCGCGAGACGGACTGGATTCGCTGGACCGGGCATTGGGCAGGCCCCCTGAGACTGAAGGTCGATCAGCTTGCCATGATTCGGTGTGGCTGTCATGCATCCGCCCTCACGGCTCGAGGACGCTGGCGGTCCCGGCACGGTCCCCGTGCCGACCATGCAAGCTTGCCTCACGAGGCCTCACGTCGTCTTGTCTCCGCTCCGCCTGGTGCGACCATCCATGGTGAGATACTTGCCCGCCAGCCACACCAAGATGATGACAGGGACCCCGATCAGGGTCGTGAAGATGAAGAAGCCAGGGTAGTCGATGGCGTTCACGATGGAGCCCGAATAGCCGCCGAGCAGCTTGGGCAGCAGGGTCATGAGCGAGCTGAAGATGGCGTACTGGACGGCAGTGAAGGAGACGCTCGTCAGACTGGACAGGAAGGCGACGAAGGCCGCGCTCGCCAACCCGGCCGCCAGGTTGTCCGCGCCCACGGCGAGATAGAGCAGGATCAGCTCGTTACCTGCGTGGGCCAGGATCACGAAGATGAGATTGGTCGCCGACGAGAGGATCGCGCCCAGCATGAGGATGCGCAGCACACCATAGCGGGTTGCCAGCAGCCCGCCGAGCAGGCCCCCAGCGATGCTGACGAAGACCCCGAAGGTCTGGACCGCCGTTGCGATCTGGGGTTTGGAGAAGCCGATATCTTGGTAGAAGACATTGGCAATGACACCCAAGACGATGTCCGAGATCCGGTAGAGTCCGATCAAGCACAGCAGGAGGACCGCGGTCGCGAGCCCGTAGCGGCGGAAGAAGTCGAGCACCGGCTCGATCCAGGTCTCGCGGGCCATGAGCCGGTTGAGCGCACCCAGCCTGACCAGAAGCCAGCCGCAGAGGATGGCAGTGGCGACGGCTAGGGCGAAATGCAGGGTCTCCCACAGGAAGCCGGTCAGGGCGCCGCCCCCGCTGGAGCCCTTGAGGTCGTCGAACAGGGCCCCGCTGAAGAAGAAGCCACCCACGAAGGCGCTCGCCATGAGCAGGAAGACCGCGACCAGACGCGCATAGTCGATGGTTGCATAGCTGTGGCCCTTGGGCCCTCGGGTCTGCGGCTCACGGACCACCAGCGTGGTGACCAAGCCAACCAGCATGAGGCACGCCATGACGCTGTAGGTCGCGCGCCACGCAGCATAGCTGTACTCACCCGCCTCCGAGCCGAAGTGGGCGGCCAGAAAGAGGGCCCCGGCGCCGGCTGCCACCATGCCGATCCGATAGCCGGCGATATAGGTCGAGGACATCAATGCCTGGAGTCGGGGCGGGGCCGACTCGATGCGGTAGGCGTCGATGACGATGTCTTGGGTCGCCGAGGAGAAGCCGAGCATGACCGCGGCCAGCGCCATCGCCGTGAGGCTGTCCGGCCCCAACGCGGGATCCACCGTTGCCATCAGCAGGATGGCGGTCATGACGGCGATCTGGGCCGTCAGGAGCCAGGCCCGGCGCCGGCCTAGCCGACGGGTGAGAAAGGGCAGGGGTAGTCGGTCGATCAGGGGTGCCCAGACGAACTTGAACGAGTAGCCGAGGGCGGCCCAGCTGAAGAAGGTGACCGCATTGCGCTCGATCCCGGCCTCGCGCAGCCAGAGCGACAAGGAGGAGAAGATGAGCAGCAGCGGGACCCCGGCCGAGAAACCCAGAAACAGCATGCTGATCACACGGGGATGCAATAACTCCTTCCCCGTCTGGCTCCAGCCCTGCGGCCTCCTTTCGCTTGTCTGCGTCATGGGACTCCCGATTCGACCGGCGAGGTGCGCCAGTCGACCCGCGGAGGGGGCGAGGTGGTCCGGACGCGGACCCGGGCTTGGCGCAAGGCTGGCGAGCATACCTGCGCGGCCGGAGCTGGCTCAAGTCGAGGTGCGGCGCGAATTCCGACTGACGAAGGGCGCAGGCGATTTTCTGGAAAGAATTTACCCAAGAGATCGACCGATTGTTGGGCTGAGCGAGAACGAAGCCCAACAGGCGCCTTGTTGGGGTTCGTTCCTCACCCCAACCTACGGGTAGGATCTTTTCCGGAGATCACTTAAGTAATGATTCAGAAACAACCTACACACCGTAGGTTGGGCAAAGCGGAGCGTGCCCAACAAGGGCGGCTCAAGTTGCACCACTTGTTTCTGAATCGT
>JANQGF010000397.1 GCA_028277465.1 Chromatiaceae bacterium | reverse complement strand
CTTGAAATAGGGGCCGCTATTCCTGCGCCCGCGCGCCTTGCATCTGGCCGCTTCTCGCCGCGCTGAGAACGCAAAATAAGGCGAAACGGGGTACTAGGGCCAACACCCGCCCGCGTGGTGGGTTTTTGCTAGGCTTAGTGAAGACCCAGTGGAGAATGAAAGATGACTGACGACACCACCAATCTTGTGCTCGAGCATCTGTGCCATATCCGCGCGAAACAGGACGAGCACAGTGGACGGCTCGACAGGATTGAGGTTCAGCTATCGGCGATGGGCCAGCAGCTGGCCGGGTTGACGGCGGCCGTCTACTCAGGCAAGTCCGAGGTGGATGATCTACGCCGAAGAATCGAGCGCATTGAGCAGCGTCTCGATTTGGTGGATCACTGATCCGTCATTCACCCAGACCAGACCAACCCGCCCGCGTGGCGGGTTTTTTGTGGGCGGGATCGGTATGACGGATTGACTCCACTACTTGGCATGGGTGCCCCCAATTTTCGGCACATCATCACACATGGTGAACGCTCTAAATAGCTGATTAAAAATCATCTTTTGATGTGTCGAAATGAGCGGTTCGGTATGTGTGCAAGATCATAATCCCTTGGTCCTAGGTTCGAATCCTAGACGGCTCATCAAATAAATCAGAAGCTTATAGAAATTCTCTGATCCGAATCGCTTAGATTTGGCTGTTTTGAGCCCAATCTCAATCTGAGCCCACACCCTGAAAGTCTGCGCTAGACTTGAGTCGCGTGGTCAACCATCAACCGCTACAAGGCCGCGCTCTCTGTCTGCTACAAGGCCGGAATCGACCGGGGATGGTTCGGCTTGCAGGACAACCCGTTCACCGGCATCCGCGCTCGCAAGGAGGTGGGTAATCGCTTCGGCCGCTGCCTGGAGGACGACGAGCGCGCGCGTCTTCTGGAAGCCTGCGATCAATCAACGGTCTGGCCGGATCTCGGGCTGTTCGTTCGGACGGCGTTGGCGACGGGCGCGAGGCGTCGTGAGATCGAACGGCCTGAATGGCGCGACGTGGATCTCAAGGGCGGCTCGATCCTCCTGCGCGAGACCAAGAACGGTGATGATCGCCGTGTCCCACTGCTCGGCGATCTCCGCGTCCTATTGACCGAATGCGCCGAGGTTCGACGCCTGGACGCCCCCGCGTGTTCCCCGGTACGACGCCAGACCGCCCCGTCTGGGTGCTCGACAAGTCATGGGATCGCGCCAAGGAAGCCGCCCAGGTTGAGAACCTGCGCATTCACGACCTTCGCCATAGCTGCGGCTCCTACCTCGCCAAGGCCGGCGCGTCCGCCTTCCAGATCGCCGCGATTCTTGGCCATCGCTCAGGTCCAGGGCTCACCGCGTGCTATGTGCATCTGGTGGCGGAGGACTCGCGCGAGCTGCTCGAAGCGGGACTTGATGCGCATCTGGTCCGCCGTTGGAGAACCGACCGACTACCTTCATGGTGAGCTGCAAAGGATATTGAATGACACTCGCCTTAGGCGATTGCCGGAGATTCTCATGCCAGCTGGCGCCGGATTGGTGTCTGCCTTCAAGGAGCGTCGGCAGGAGCATAGCCGCGCTATGTGACTGCTGGCGCGACGCAGAAGGCGGGCGTCAAGACAAGCCAGGTGGGATGAGAATTGACAGAAATCGCCTTAGGGACGAATCCTTTTGGCGGACGCTCAAGGAGCTTTTCATAGAGCGCCCATACTTGGCGAACAATGAAGGGGCTCGATCATGATTGGGGAGAGTATGCGAAGGGTAGCCGTTCACACACCCCTTGACCGCTGCTACCCAAGCCGATCAGGATGAGCCCTCATCCATTTTCGCTGCCCGTTGTTGCCGCGCCCCTGACGATGCACCTGAGCGACCATCGCCTCAACCAGATTGACGAGGCCTATGTCCAGACCCTGGGCGAGGGTGTGTTGCGTGGTTTGTCGCTGCGGCTGCTGGAGGATCTGAAAGAAGCGCGCGAATGGTTGCGGCAGAATCCGAACAACAGTTCCCGTCCGCCGAGCAGTCGCGCGCCGTGGGATCGCCCGCCGGTGGGGGACGAGGCGGCACAAGAGGAAGCGGCGCAAGAGGCGGCGGACGCGACCACGCCGCCAGACACGCGCCCCAAAGTCAAAGGCAAAGCCGGCAAACAACCCGGGGCTGCGGGCGTCGGACGCACGCAGGTGCTGCAGGCGCATGAGACGCTGAGGCATCGCCCCAGCGTCTGTGCGGCTTGCGCTCAGCCAGTGCCGGAGGACGCCCGGCGTGTCGCCTACGCGGGCTTTCAATCGGTCGATCTGGTGTGGGGTGATCCTGCGCAGCCGGGTTTGCGGTTGCAGGTGACCGACCATCGCGACCATGAAATCCACTGTGCCTGCGGTCACTGCACGCGTGCGCGTCCCGCCGAGGGCTTCGTCGAGGATCCCAGGCTGGAGCCGGTGGCCTTGAGTGAATGGCGTCTGGTGGGATCGGGGCTGGCAACCCTGATCGTCGGGCTGCATCTGCGCCTTCGTCTGTCACGGCGGCGGATGCGGGAATTTCTGCACGAAGGGCCGCCGGTCGATCTGCCGTGCCTCCATGCCGCGTTGCTGGCCGGGTTGCACGCCGCCTGTGTGCGTCTGCTCGGGCACCGCCATGCCAAGACGCGCGCCTTGGCAGTCGAGTTATGGAATGACTGGGACGCCATCTTCCGGGTGCTGGAGCACCCCGAGTGGCCGCTCACGAACAACGACGCTGAGCGTCCCTTGCGCCATTGGGTGATCGCGCGGCGCATTATGATGGGCACGCGCTGCGATGCCGGGTCGTGCACCCTCACCCTGCTCGCCAGCGTCATCGAAACCTATCGCCAACGCGGTCATGGGCCCTGGAGCTATCTGGCCGGCGTAATCGCCGACCGCCGTGCCGGTCGCACCGCAGCTTCGCTGCCGGTTGCAGTACCGGGTCTCTGAACGGCTACATGTCTGGATGTCATAATTAAACCCCTATATCTGCCTATATAGCACCGAGATGACCTCTGGAGAATCGATCATGGTTGTCGACCACCATTCTTTCCCGGCTGCATTGGAGGAATGTCGCGGGGAGTTCGAACAGCTCGCTCGCATGCTGCTCATCGCCCTCTTATCTGTGATCCTGCTACGTTTATTGCTTTGGCAGCTGTCCGGTGATTGGATCTGGCCACTTGCCATCTTGGTCGGCGGCGTTGCTGCGCTGCGTATCAGGTCGCGTATTCCACGGCACTTGGCGAAACTCGACCGTTTTCACCGTGAGCGTGAGTGCTTCTTCATGGGCATTTTGGACGCCTGCGAGCAACCCTGCTCTGTCACCGCGATCGGCGAGGCGCGTGATAAGGAATGGCGATGGCTCTACGTTAACGGTCCTGTTCAGGCGGCTTTCGGAAAACCTCTCGGTGAATTCCTCGACAAGCCTTGTTATGAATGGGGCGCGAATATCTGCAGGACGAAAGATTGCGGGCGAGAATGCCATAGCAAAGGCCAGCCAGTCACCAAGTTCGCGCAGGACTTCGGTACCGGATTGAGCCACTTTCGTGTCTACACCAAGAGCATTCATGATCTTTCGGGTCATCCAGCCTATATCGTCGAGTGGGTCGACCCACAGGAGGAACTGCGATTTCAGATGTCGCGTGCCGCTGATCGCGTCGAAGACCTTTCGACGCGTGGGGTTCGTTCGACCCAGGGTGTGTCAGGAAATATCAAGAGCGTTGCCACCGCAGCCGAGGAACTCTCGTACTCGACCTTGGATATCAGTCGATCTGCTGAAAGCGTCGTCACCACCGTCGGGCAAGTCGAAAAGATCACGAAGACGGTCGGAGACGAGGCACAGGAGGCGGCCAATTCAATCAAAATGCTGGCAACTGTCGGCGAGCAAATCTCAGCCATGAGTACGATCATTCGAGCGATAGCGAATCAAACCAATCTCTTGGCCCTGAATGCATCGATCGAGTCGGCACGTGCTGGCGAACATGGACGAGGTTTCGCGGTCGTGGCCAACGAAGTCAAGCAGTTGGCTGAGAAGACCCAGGATGCCACGCAACAGATTGCCGACAAGACCGAAGAAACGCGTGTGCAAATCGCTGACAACGTGTCTCGGATCGGCTCGCTGTCGAAGCGGGTGATCGAGGCAAGCGGTCGAGTCGAGGATGTCAGGTCGTCCATGCAGTCGGTTGCGGCTGCGGTTACGGAACAGAACGCAGCGGTGGAGGAGATCGCCCGCAATGCAACCGAGGCATCGCAAGCTACCGACGAAGCTTCCAGTATCTTAGAGCAGGCGTTGGGGGCGGCAAGCGAGCTGCATGCCAAGATAGAATACGGGAATGAAACGCCCTGACAGGCTATGTAAGCGCATGGGGCGCGTCTTCGCTAGTACTGCGCGGTTCAGATACCCTCTCCCCCCATGGCACGTTTGATGAGCGGAATCGTCGGTTGGCGCTGCTCGCGCAAGCTCAAGGCATCGATTCGCGCGATGAGCTCCAAGAGGGATGCGGGATCGCGTGCATGGTAATTCATGATATAGCGCGCCAAGTTGGGACCAAGCTGCATGCCTCGACGCCGGGCGGCGTGGGCCAGCAGTTCTTCGCAGTCGGCGTCGCTCAGCGGCAGAAGGCGGTAGCGGGGCCCCCACTGGAGCCGCGAGCGCAGATCAGCCAGCTGCAAGGGTAGGGCGTCTGGGGGCGAGGTGGCGGCCGCCAGCAGTTGGTGGCCCTGTTCGCGCACCCGGTTGAAGAGATCGAAGAGGGCGTGCTCCCAGGCGCCATTTCCCGCGATGGCCTCTACAGCATCGACCGCGACTAGATCCAGCTGCTCCAGCCCGTCAAGAAGGGTCGGGGCCAGCTCGGCCGCGTCGAGCGGAACGAAGCGTGATTGGCGACCCCGTTCGGTGGCCGCGAGGCAGGCTGCCTGAAGGAGATGGGTCTTGCCGGTCCCTGGATTGCCGAACAGGAGCAAGAAGGGCTCTCCGGATCCTTGAGCCATGGCTGTGACGGCGCCTACCGCTTCGGCATTGGGTCCGGGGAGATAGTCTTCCAGCCTGGGCTCTGGGACCAGCTCGAGCGGGAGGTGGAGTTGCTGATACGAGTAACTCAAGTGTCGAAGATCGTCGGCTCGGTCGCTGTCTGGACCCCTGTCACTCCTCTCGCCTGGACAACCGGTCGGCGGTGTCGGCCAGTCGCCGCCCGAGCGCATGACAGAGGCGTTTCTCCTCGTCTGTGACCGGCAGATCGCTCTCGGGGCCAGCCAGATGCGAGGGGCCGTAGGGGGTTCCACCTGTACGCGTGTGAAGAAGGTCGGTCTCGCTGTAAGGCAGACCCATCACCAGCATGCCGTGATGCAACAGCGGCAGCATCATGCTGAGCAGGGTCGTCTCCTGTCCACCGTGCAGACTGGAGGTCGAGGTGAAGACGCCGGCGGGCTTGCCGGCGAGGGCCCCGGCCAACCAGAGTCCGCTGGTGCCATCCAGGAAATACTTCACAGGCGCCGCCATGTTGCCGAAGCGGGTTGGACTGCCGAGCGCGAGCCCGGCACATTGACGCAGATCGTCGGAATCCGCATAGGGTGGGCCACTCGGTGGAATGCTGTCCTCGGTGGCCTCGCACACCGTAGACACCACGGGGACGGTGCGTAGCCGAGCCTCCAGGCCGCCCGACTCGACACCGCGGGCAACCTGTCTTGCCATCTCGGCAGTGGCACCATAGCGGCTGTAATAGAGAACCAGGATATAACGCATGAGGCTGTCGGTCTCCAGATGGATCGTCATCATGATCGAGAAGGTCGCAGGCGAGTCGAGAGTACCCTGTTCCGCCTTGTTTTGCCTGCTCGGAGCCGTCTCCGGGTGTCAAGGCCGGGCCCATGGCAAGGAGTGCAGCACCAATTTCCTATCAATAGGATCTTAGTGTGCCTCATCCACTGAATCGGAGCGTGTTTGCTGTGGATCGGTTCACCGAGGCAAGATTGGTGCTGCACTAGCTTAGGCGATTTCTGTCAATTCTCATACCACCTGGCTGGTCTTGACGCCCGCCTTCGGCGTCGCGCCAGCAGTCACATAGCGCGGCTATGCTCCTGCCGACGCTCCTTGAAGGCAGACGCCAATCCGGCGCCAGCTGGCATGAGAATCTCCGGCAATTGCCTTACTCGATTGCCGGGGGCTGTCACGCGGCATTCACGCCCCTGGAAGGCCCCGTGTGGCGTGGCGAGAAGCCGCTTTCGGGTTGGCGCCAGCTCCAAGCAGGTCCCTTGTTCCGTGCTCGTGCGCACCGCACCTGGCGGTCGTTCACCGTGCTCAGAGCGCAAGACGCGCTGCAAAGCGATACTCGCGGAGCGCACGAGTTGGGTGTCCGTCGCCATCGTCGGTCCCACGCGATCGGATCCATGCGTTGATCTCCCCGGCGGAAGTGGCGAGAATCGTCCGGCGTCGCCCGTCATCAAGGTCGTTGCCCCCTTCGTTGTCGGATCCCGTCTCGATTATCCTTAATAGGAGCAGACCATGATCGCCCCCCGACACCGTCCGAGCCTTGCACTCATCTGGTTCGCGCTGGCTCTCGCCTCGTGCTGGGGCCTCTCGTCGGCAGCCACGCGGGACCCGGCTCAGCATTTCTTCGACACGACCTTCGGCGATCTTGCAGAAGAGCTTGCGACCGCGAGAAATGAGGGGAAGAAGGGGATCCTGCTCATGTTCGAGATGGATGAATGTCCCTTCTGTCATCGCATGAAGACACGAGTGCTCAATCAGTCCGAGGTGCAGGACTATTTCAAGCGACATTTTCTGATCTTCCCCATCGATATCGAAGGTGATGTCGAGATTCTCGACTTTGCAGGCACCCCGGTCGCCGAAAAGGAGTTTGCCCTCAAGTCCCATCGCGTTCGCGCAACGCCCGTATTCGCCTTCTTCGATCTGGAGGGGCGGTTGGTGGCCAGGTACACGGGCGTGACTCGTGACGTGGCCGAGTTCATGTGGTTGGGACAGTATGTCGTCGAGGAACGCTATCGAGAGACCTCGTTCCAGCAATACAAACGCGAGCGTCGCGCCGCCGAACGGCAATGAGCCTTCTGGGGACGACGCTGAGGTTGGCAGCATGAGTAGGCTATTCGAGAACGGGGTTTGCAGATGGCTTCGTTCGTGAGGTGCCTCGATGAGCAAGAGGGGCGGGCGACTTGTCCCGTGCAGAAAAGGCTGATCGATTGGCGTTTCCTCGAGCGGTCCGAGTTGGCGGAGTTTGGGTATCGAGGGTTACGGCTTCTTGTCGCAGTTCACAGGGTGTAGAGGATGGATGATCGTCAGTCGGAACCGAGGGTCTGCTACCGTTGCCTCATTGGCGGTCGCGTCCAGGGGGTTTTTTTTCGCGCCGCAACGCGGGAGCAGGCGATGCGGCTCGGGGTGACGGGCTATGCACGCAATCTCGCCGATGGGCGCGTCGAGGTGCTCGCTTGTGGCGAGGCGGCGGCCGTGGCGCAACTGAGAGATTGGCTCCGCACTGGTCCATCCACGGCCAAGGTGACCGGCGTTGCCTGCGAGCCGTTGGACTATGTGGTCCAGAATGGCTTCGTCATCGACTGATCACTCTACGACGCGCCTCAGTATCCTTGGGAGGACTGGAGCGGAGACTCGGGGTAGTGCGGCAGACGGACGACGCGCGTCGAGAGCCGGCCATCCGGGTACAGACCCAAGGCGCGATAGCCGGGCGGACGCTCGTCGACGGCGAACTCCGCGCTGCCGGGTCGAAACTGGATACAGGTCGATGGGGCCCCGAGGATCTGGCAGCCGCCTCGGGTGGTGCGGAAGGCTTGATGGACATGGCCGAAGACGACCCCTTTGATTTGGGGGTGGCGGTCGCAGATGCTGAGCAAAGCCGTGCCGTTCTCGACGCCCATCGTGTCCATCCAGGCGCTTCCAACTGGGAGCGGGTGATGATGGAGAAAGATCAAGGTCGGCGCCTCCTGTGCCGAGAGCAGACTGTCCAGCCGGTCGATCTGCTCACCGCCGAGAGTGCCGCTGTCCCGACCGGGATGACTGGAGTCGAGAAACACGAGATTCCATGAACCGAGACGTCTCAGGTCAAGGGGATCCATGGCCGAGGCGCCGAGCCATTGATGCATGGCGGCTCGCTGATCGTGGTTGCCCGGGATGCAATAATGTGGAAGGCCGGTGGCCTCGAGCCGCTGGCGGAGGTACGTGTAGCCAGCCGGTTGCTCGTCCTGGACGAGATCTCCGGTCAGGATGAGTGCCTGCGGTCTCGGCTGATGGGTCAAGGCGAGATCGAGAACGGCCTCGAAGCTGAGTCGGGTGGTGAGCCCGAGCAACTTGCCATCAGGCTCGGCGAAGAGGTGTGGATCCGTCAGCTGAAGAATCTGTAGAGGCATCGCGGCGCCGTCGGGGAGCTGAGGTGATCGAGGCTGAGGGCAGGCTTCTGATTGCGGGGACTTGGGTGCCGACATCTGTGTTTCCAATCTGCGTGGCCCGGCAACGGTGAGGGAGTCGGGCATTTACCGGCTTCTTCCTGTTGGCGTTCGCGGGCGCGCACCGAGGCTCGGCGGTGGGGTTCCTGGGAGTGCGCGTCTTGCGAGCGTCGTACTTCATATCAATGGGTGGCCGTCACCGCAAGGAACCGGTTCACAGCTGCTCGAGCGACCGCCGCTCGGCCGGATGCGAGTGTGACAGGAATCACAAGTGGTGGACCAACACCGCCTTCCGGGGAGGTCCGCGTCGAACACGCGACGCATTGGAGACGGGGCTTGGGCGTTCGCATCCAGCCCTTCCCGGCTCGCGATGCTTGGTGCAGCCGATGAGCGAAGACAAAGCCAAATTGATCAACCTGACCATCAACGGCAAGGATATCTCGGCGCCAGCGTCCCTCTCGATCTTTCAGGCACTCTGGCACGCAGGCTATCCGCGGGTGAAGGGTGCTGGTTGTCTTCAGGGGGTCTGCGGGTCCTGCCGCGTCTTCGTCCGCCGCGCCGACAGCAATGAGGTGACGACCGAGCTCGGTTGCGAGCTGCTGATCGAGGAGGGGATGGACGTGAATTTCCTGATTTATCCCATTCCCCCTCATCAAACCTATCAGCTGAGCGATATCCCGAACTCTTGGGAGGTGCAGGTCAAGTTCCACGACATCTTTCCCGAGGCGGATCAGTGCCGGCATTGTGGCGGTTGCAGCACAACCTGCCCCAAGGACATCGAGGTGGAAAGGGGTGTTGCGCTCGCCTGCGAGGGGCGTTTTCAGGAGGCGGGAGAGCTGTTCGTGGAGTGTGTCATGTGTAATCTTTGCCAGACGGCTTGCCCCGAGCTCATCACACCCAACCATGTCGCCATGTTCTCCCGCCGGGTGACGGCCTATTTTCACACCCGTCCGTCCAATCTGATCAACCGGTTGGGGAAGATGCACAGGGGTGAGCTGCAGGTCGTCGAATAGCCCATCCGGCCCGCCGACCGGCCCTCGCGGAGAATGATGATCAAGAACGCCCCCTACCATGAGGCGGTTCGGGACTACGAACCACTCGCCGAGCGGCCACTGCCACCTGCGGCCGGACTCCGGGAGGATCTGCTGCATCGCTATCATCCCGACTACCGCCCGGACTGTTTCACCAAGCTGACCGTCGGGCCGAATGCCGGCGACCCCTGTCACCGCAGGCTGGCGGGTATTCTGCAAAGCGATTCGCGGATCGACGAGGCCGATCTGGCCGCCTCCCCCGAGGAGGAGGCCGATGTGCTGGTGATCGGGGGCGGCGGGGCCGGCTGCTCCGCTGCCTTGGAGGCCTCGCGCGCCGGGGCGCGGGTCATACTGGCGACGAAACTGCGTCTGGGCGACAGCAATACGGTGATGGCCGAAGGCGGAATCCAGGCCTCGATCGATAAGGACGACACCCCGCAGATGCACTACGAGGACACGGTCAAGGGCGCCCATGGCCAGCTCGATCGCGGGCTCGCCGCCCAGATGGTGATGGACGGACCGGATGTGATCCGATGGCTGATCCAGCAGGGTATGCAGTTCGATCTGGATGAGTATGGTGATCTGCTGACCCGCCGCGCGGGTGGTACCTCGGCCCCGCGGGTGCTCTACTTCCGCGACTATACCGGGTTGGAGATGATGCGCGTGCTGCGCGAGGCCGTCTTCAACGGCGATGTCGAGGTCAGGGATTATTGCCCCGCGGTCGAGCTCTTGTCCGATCAGTCGGGTCATTGTGCGGGTGCTGTGCTCTCCTCGTTGAAGAACTACAAGTACAGCCTGGTGAAGGCCAGGTCGGTCATCATCGCCACCGGTGGAATCGGTCGTCTGCACCTGAACGGCTTTCCAACCTCCAACCATTTCGGCGCCGTCGGCGACGGTCTGGTGCTGGCCTATCGTCTGGGCGCCCGGTTGCGCGACCTGGATACCTTTCAGTACCACCCCTCCGGTCTCGCCTATCCGCCGCACCTGGCTGGTACCCTGATCACCGAGGGGCTGCGTTCGGCCGGTGCCTATCTCCTGAATGCGGCGGGCGAGCGGTTCATCGACGAGCTGAAGGAGCGCGATCAGATCGCGGCGGCCATCATCCGCGAGTGTGCGGAAGGGCGCGGCATCGACGCCGGTCACGGCCAGTGCGGAGTCTGGCTGGATACCCCCAGCGTCGAGCGGCGCCGTCCCGGCGTGATCGAGCGGCGCTTCCCCAAGCTCCTCCACCTGGGGACCAAATGCGGGATCGACCCCCGCGAGCAGCCAATGTTGATCTATCCCACGCTGCATTATCAGAACGGCGGTGTGGTCATCAACAAGCGGGGTGCCAGCAGCGTTCCGGGTCTCTACTGCGTGGGCGAGGTCTGCGGTGGCGTGCACGGCCGCAACCGCCTGATGGGCAACGCCCTGCTCGAGATCATCAGCTTCGGGCGCCGGGCCGGTGCGGCGGCGGCGAAGCGGGCGCATGGCTTCGCGCGAACCCCGAAGAAGATCGCCATGGAACACCTGAGCGCCTTCCGGCGCGAGCTGATGTTGGCCAAGATGCCGCTGGACCGGACGAGCCCGCTGCTCTTTCCCGAGTATGCCAAGTTCGATAACGACTCGGACTATGATGGTCTGCGCCGCAACGCCCGGGTGGACGGCTGATGGAAGATCCGGTGTTGAATCGCGTCCTGCTGCAGCCCGCCTGCCGCGTGGGCGCAGACTATGATGCCTGGATTTGGGGTGTCGGTGGCAGTGGTCTGGAGGCGGCCTTGAAGGATCCCGGGGCCGTCATTGGTCTGGTGAAGGAGGCGGACCTGCGTGGTTTGGGTGGCAGTGGCTTTCCCACCTGGATCAAATGGCGGGCCGTGGCCCAGCACGGCGGGGAGAAATACCTGATCTGCAATGGCAACGAAGACGAGCCAGGTACCTTCAAGGATCGGGTGCTGATGGAAGACTGTCCGCATCAGTTGATCGAGGGCGCCACCATCACGGCTCTCGCCTGCGGGATCAACCGGGTGGTCTTCTATATCAACCCCCATCTCTCCGCTGCCATCGATACCCTGCGTCGGGCCTTGAGACAGTGGCAGGCATCGGATTGGCCGGAGCAGATCGCGCGCGAGGCCGGATTGGAGATCGACTATCGGGTGCATTCGAGCTCCGGCCACTATATCGGCGGCGAGGAGACGGCCGCCATCGAGTCGGTCGAGGGCAAGTTCCCCTTCCCCAGGGCCAAGCCGCCGTATCCATCGGATCATGGCGTGCACGGCCGTCCGACCCTGATCAACAATGTCGAGACGCTTTCACATGTGCCCCATCTGCTCAGAAACGGGGTGGATTGGTTCCGAAACCAGGGGTTGGGGGAGGCCACTGGGACCAAGATCTACAGCCTCAGCGGCGACATCTTGAAGCCGGGGGTCTACGAGCTGCCCATGGGGACGCCGCTCTCCGACCTGGTTTACCGCTATGGAGAGGGCATGCTCGTGGGCAAGAAGCTCAAGGCGATCTTCACCGGCGGTCCCTCGAACACCATCCTCACCCCCGCGGATATCGATGTCCCGATGGATTTCGAGTCCGTCGCGGCGCGCCGTTCCGCCTTGGGTACGGGCGCCATGATCGCCGTCTCCCAGGGGACGGGTATCGTCAAGAAGGTGGCGGAGTATGTCAGTTTCTTCGCGGTCTCCTCCTGCGGCCAGTGTCCCTCGTGCAAGACCGGCACCTATTACATGGCTCAGCTGCTGAATCGGATCGGGACCGGCCAGGGCACAGGCGCGGACCTGGATGCGCTTTACAATTTGTGTAAGATTCTGCCGGGGTCGGGACGTTGTCAATTGGTGAATGGCGCCGTGAAGGTTCTCGAGAGCTCGCTCTATCACTTCAGGGATGAGTACGAGCAGTCGGTACGAAAGCTGGCTGTTTGAGGTAGCGCCTTCGGATCGGCGTGTTCGGCCTCCGGCGCCCCTCTGCATTACTGGAGGTAGGCCCGCACCCGCTGTGCCAAGACGACCGCGCTCAGGACGAGCGCACCGGCGGCGAACTCGATCAAGAGTGGCAGGATGGCCCAGGGTGCCAGGGCACTGATCGCCAGGGCGGCCGGAACCAGCTGGTTGCCATGATGTCGTTGCTCCCCGATTTCGGGCTGGAAGTGCAGATTTCACACGCCCCACTCGCTTGTGTCGAGCGATCCGAGGGGTGAGAATTCGCGGTCATCTTCTGCACGACACCGGACCGAGACGACTGCCATGCCTGCTGCCCCGCGCCTGCTCTTCCCCTTGACTCTCCCGCTGCGTCTCCTCCCGACTGTCTTACACAGCCGGGCGCTCGCGACCATCCTCAATCAGGTCATGAAGGAGGCCTTGGTCGAGGGGGAGCTGGACTTTCTCGAGGGGCGACAGGTTGCGATTGAGATCCAGGATATCGGTGTCAGCTATCAGCTCGGGCTGACCAAGGGTCATATCCGCGGCTTCGGGAATCAGCGACCGGCCGACGCCAGTATCTCAGGCGGTCTGCATGAGTTTCTGCTACTCGCCGCGCGGCGTGAGGATGCGGACACGCTCTTCTTCCAGCGCCGGCTGCGGATGGCGGGTGATACCGAGCTGGGTCTCTACCTCAAGAACTTCCTGGATGCCTTCGAGCCGCCGGCGCGTTGGGCACCCTTGACGCGGGCGCTGGATCGCATGGCGAATCTGCGTTTCCCAGGGCGGCGAGGGACCGCTGGGGACTGAGTGCGTCACTTGGCGCGGCACAGAAGGCGGGCGTCAAGACAAGTCAGGTGGTATGAACATTGACAGAAATCGCCTAAGTTGACGCCATCGTCGGTCGCGCGGAGGATTGCTTCGGCGATGTCGACTGCCACACCGCGCGCAAGGATGGCAGCCTCGCTCCGCAACCGATCAATCGCGCGGGTTGGCGGTTGTAAGCACCGACGAGGATTCAAACCATACTCCCCCAAAGACGACCTCTGAGGAGACCAATCACCACCCCGGTTTCGCGCACTGCCGGCTGGTACCTCGCGTTGGCTCTGTCAGCCGCGACATCTGCCGATGACTCGACGAGACTCGGTGCCGAGATTGCCCAACAGGGGACGCCGAGAGGTGTCGCGCCCTGCGCCAGCTGTCATGGGGCCAATGGTGGTGGCATGGCCCCGACGGCGTATCCGCGCATCGCCGGACTGAGTGCGGATTACCTAGCCAAACAGCTCCGCGACTTCCGGGCGGGCACACGCAACAACCCCCTCATGAGACCAATGGCGTCGCGTCTCAGCGACGCGGAGATCGCGGCTATCTCGACCTATTACGCGGCCCTTCCGATTCCCGCCCCGGTGGCCGAACCACCCGCGCGGGACGTCACGAAGACCGCCGCGGAGCTCGCGCGCTGGGGTGACTGGAGTGGGCGCGGCCTGCCAGGCTGTGGCCAGTGCCATGGCCCGGATGGCAACGGAATCGGCTCCGGCTTCCCTGGTATCAGCGGACAGCAGGCCAGCTACATCGAGGCCCAGCTTCAGGCCTGGAAGACAGGTGTCCGGGCCAACGACCCGATGGGTCTGATGAAAGCGGTCGCCGATCGACTGACGGATGTCGAGATCCACGCCCTTGCGGCCTACTACAACGCCCGACCAGGGGCGCCTCCGACGCCGGCGGGGAAGACCCTCTCCCCATCGGTCAAAGATGAACCAGTGCCGGCGCGGCAGCTCGACTCCGGCGATGTCCCGCATCATGGACCGCCACCGGCAGGCCGTACGGTGAGCGCTGCCCGCTACTTCGAGCCACCGTCGCGCGACGCGATGCCGGGCGGCCCGCTCGGGAATGCCATTCTGCAGGGTCAAGCGATCTTCGACAGCACGAATACCCACCCGCTATCCTCCAAGTACGTCGGCAACAGGCAAACCTGCGGCAATTGCCATCTCGACGCCGGACGCCGGCCCGGCTCGGCACCCTTGTGGGCCGCTTGGGTCGCCTATCCGGCTTATCGCACCAAGGATGACGAGATCAACACCTACATCGAGCGCATTCAGGGCTGCTTCAGGTACTCCATGAACGCGCAGGCCTCGGTGCACGGTGGGCCACCGGCGGCGCACAGCGAAACCATGACCTCACTGGTGGCTTACAGCTACTGGCTCGCCAAGGGTGCCCTGACCGGTGACCTGAGGATGCCCGGCCGTGGCTATGTCCGCTTGAAGGAGACCTCGCGGGGCTTCGATCCGGGACGCGGCGCAGCCGTCTACGCCGCCAAGTGTGCCCTCTGCCACGGCGAGGACGGCGCTGGCGTCGCGCACGCCGATGGTCGGACATTGTTCCCGCCGCTTTGGGGCGCCGGATCCTACAACTGGGGCGCCGGCATGCACAGGGTCGACACCGCCGCGGCCTTCATCAAGCACAACATGCCGCTCGGCGTCAGCGGAGTGCTCAGCGACCAGGAAGCCTGGGACGTCGCGGCCTTCGTAAACAGTCACGAGCGCCCCCAAGACCCACGGCACCGAGGTGACTTGGCCCTCACGACCAGTGAATTCCACGCCAGCAAGTTCGACTACTACGGCAAACGCAAGGGGCCTGACGGCCGAATGCTCGGGGAACGCTGAGTTGCACGAGGCGAACCGAACCCTCAGTCGAGTTTGCGCATCGCAAGGTGGAACGGGGTACCAAACCGCGTCCAGAGTCGAGATGCGTCGTTTTCATTTCGTGCTTGGCTTTGGGGGTTTCATCGACATCGCTGGAGACGCGGTTTAAATCTTATATTTTAATGCCTTAAACCGCGACAGCGCGGATGCTTGCCGTGGCTGCCAAGGCCGATCCAATCGATTAACTTCGCATACCGCGCTAGGCGCGGTTCAATAGCCAGCGATACCGGGGGAGGTTCGTCCTATGGAGCATCAAGAGCATGCCATCGCCGCCGAGTGGATCGAACGCCAGGCGTTGGAAGATTTCTACCGAGCTGCCCCCGAGACAGCCAAGGCGCGCTTGGGCCTCGCGCGCCACGACTTGGGTGGCGCAGCTCTGTTCGTCGCCCGCAACGAGCCCGGTCCCCTGTTCAATCGCGCTATCGGGCTGGGGATCCACCAACCGGTCAGCGAGGATGACGTCATCGCCATCCGGGACCATTACGCAACCGAGGGCGTGGCCGACTATCTGGTGCACGTCCAACCCTGGGTGCGTCCGGCCAAGACCTGGAACTGGCTGTTCGCTGCCGGGCTGGCCCGCACTCGGGGCTGGACCCAGTTCGTCCGCGACACCGCGCCCGCCGTACCGGCCCAGACCTCGCTCCGAGTCGTGCGCATCGGCCGCGAGCACGCCTTGGACTTCGCACGCATCGCGGCCGCCGGCTTCGAGCTCAGCGATGCGACCATCCCAGTCCTGGCGGCGATGGTCGGCCTGCCCGGCTGGTACCACTTCATGAGCTTTCATGGCGACCGGCCCGCCGGCGTCGGCGCGATGCGGGTCGGCAAGGGTGTCGCCTGGCTCGACTGGGGCGCGACCCATCCCGAGCTGCGCGGACAGGGTAGCCAGAGTGCCTTGCTCGCCGAGCGGGTTCGCACGGCGATCGAGCTCGGCTGTCGTAACCTCTACTCGGAGACCGGCGAGGCGGTGCCCGGCGATCCCCAGCACTCCTTCTGCAATCTGGTGCGTGCGGGATTCACACCCAGCCACACCCGGGACAACTTCGCCCCCTGTCGACAAGCCGACAAGGACGGTCGTACTCCCTGAGGGCACAGGTTTATGATGCGACGGCAGCGCGGTTTTACGGGCTGGCCATGCGCATCACCCAGCGCCACGAGCTCGCGGAGGAGGTGCTGAACGACCTCTACATGCAGGTGTGGCACCAGGCAGGCGACTATGATCCCTCGCGGGGTGAGGTCTCGGCCTGGCTGTCGGTGCTCTGTCGCAGCCGGGCGCTGGACGCACCGGCCTCAGCTCGCGCGGAGAAACCGCCACTGCCCAAGCATTTGAACTCAGCGCCGGCGACCCGACCTTCTCCCTCGGCGAGTAGCCTTCAACCGTGCTGGAGATTCCTATCATGTATGGTTTTTCTGTCCAGGTCGGCCTCGGATTCGAGCAGGCGATCGATCGGGTCACCGAGGCCTTGAAGACCGAGGGATTCGGTGTGCTCAGCGATATCGATGTACAGGCGACACTCAAGGCCAAGCTCGGGGTGGAGCGGCCTCCCTATCGCATCCTCGGGGCCTGCAACCCTCCGCTTGCGAATCAGGCACTCGAGGCCGAACCCGATATCGGGCTGCTCCTGCCATGCAACGTCGTGGTGCGACAGGATACCGCGGGCAAGACGACGGTCGCCTTCATGGACCCCAAAGCGGTGCTGCAACTGGTCGACAATCCGAAGGTCGCATCCCTCGCGGCAGAGGTCCGTGAGCGGCTCGACCGGGTAGCCGCAGTGCTTGCCGACGCCTGACGCGTGGCTTGGCGGTGAACTCGGGCGATTTCTGAGAACCTCCATACCAAGCCAATCCGTTGACGACGGGCACAGCCCAGTGCCATTGCCGACACGAGGCCTGACCCGCGATGCATCGCGAGCCATTGCTCGGCGGATGCCGCGAGTCCGGCCCGACGGGGATCCACCAAGATCACCGGACGAACCGAGATCAGATGCCCCCCCTGAGCCTCGATCACCGGTTCGCCCGATCCGTTAAGTCGGCATCGCGCATCATGCGGCAACATCACGTGGGAGCGGCGCCCCGCCGCGAAGAGCGCGTGATCGCGGCGGGGCGCCGCTCCCACCAACTAGGTGCTTGGACCAACCGATGATCGAGGCCACTCTCGGCGCTGGTCATGAGTTGGGCCACTGCCGTGGGAGCGCCGCCCTCGGCGCGATGCGGCGCCATGTCGCGGCGAGGGCGCCGCTCCCACCGAGAGAGCCGCTGGCCCGAGTGATGATCAAGGCCCGAGATCGGTTTCTGGAGCTGGCCCTAGCGAACTACCAGAAGGCGACAGGCGAACCATTCGAGATCGCTGACGGTCGCAAAGGTGAGGCGCAGAAGATGCTGACCGATGCCATTAGAGGGACCGTAGCCGATGTCGTCAGCGGCACGGACACCGACCTGGACGCCGAGAACCGTTTCCTGCCTGCGATCTTTGCTCGCAAGGCCTCAACTCGGTTCGTCGAGAACGCTGGGGGCCAGATGGACCTCAAGCTCACTTCGCTCCGGACGCGGTTTGGAGCGATTTGCGAAGGACCCTGCACTGTTACCGGAACTCGCGCCGCTGGCACACCACGAATCTCCCTCTCCCCTGCGGGAGGACGCCGGGGTGAGGGGGAGCTCCCGCCGTTTGCAGCGGGCTGGATGGGCACGCCCCGCCAGCGTTTTCGCGATCCACAAGCAGCAAACACGCTCCAATTCAGTGGGTTACGCACGCCGCGACCCATCGGTCGAAAATTGGTGCTGCACTAGGCCGATCTCTTCAGGGTCTGAGAATCCCGCGGAACGGAACTCGACAGCACGCCTGCCAGCTCGGACGCCGGCTGCGGACGCCCCAGGTAATAGCCTTGCGCCTGCTCACAACCCACGCGCATCAGGAAATCCAATTGCGCGGCGTTCTCGACGCCCTCCGCGATCACCTCGAATTGCATGGCTCGACCCAGTGCGATCACCGCTCGCACGATTGCGGCGTCATTCTCGTTCTCCGGCAGGTCGCGCACGAAGCTCTGATCGATCTTGAGTTTGTGAACAGGCAAGCGCTTGAGATAGGCGAGCGACGAGTAGCCGGTGCCGAAGTCGTCGATCGCGAGCCACACCCCCAGATCGCGCAGACTGGTGAGGAGATCGATGGTCTGCTCGGGTTGCGCCATCACGAAGCTCTCGGTGACCTCCAGCTCCAGCCGCGATGGCGGCAGGTCATAGCGCTCCAAGGCGCGCGCAACCGCCTCTCCGAGCTTGCCCTGCTGGATCTGGCGCCCGGCTACATTGACCGCGATTCTGCCGAACTCGACGCCCTGGTCGAGCCAGGCGCGGCCCTGGCGGCACGCCCTATCCAACACCCAGCCGCCCAGCTCGAGGATGAGGCTGCTCTCCTCGGCGACCGGGATGAAGTGGCTCGGGACGATCAATCCCTTGCTCGGGTGCTGCCAGCGCACCAGCGCCTCGAGACCCAACAAGCGCCGGCGGTCGGTCGCATATTGCGGCTGATAATGGAGCAGGAGCTGGTCTTGCTGGATGGCGGACCGCAGCTCACTGTCGAGCACCACGCGCTCGTAGGCGAGGCGGGTCATCTCACGCGAATAGAAGCGATAGGTGTTCCGACCCTCCTCCTTGGACTGATACATCGCCGCATCGGCGTTGCTGAGCAGGGTCTCGGTCGTCTCGCCGTCGCGCGGATAGAGGCTGATGCCAACGCTCGCACCGATGTAGAGCTCATGCTGATCGACGACGAAGGGCTGCATCAAGGTCCCGATCAGCCTCTCGGCCAGATGCGCCGGCTGTTCTTCGTGCCGGCAACCCTCCACCAGCAGCGCAAACTCGTCGCCGCCGAGACGGGCCAGGATATCCGAGTCCCGCAGTTGGGCCTGCAATCGCTCGGCGACATCCTTGAGCAACCTGTCTCCAGCGCTGTGACCGAGGCTGTCATTGACGTTCTTGAAGCGATCCAAGTCGAGGAACAAGACCCCGACCGAGTGGCCTTTGTGCCTCGCCCGAAGCATCGCATGCTCCAACCGATCGCAGAAAGCCAGCCGGTTCGGCAGCCCAGTCAGGCTGTCGTGGTGTGCCAAGCGCTCGAGCTGGGACTGCGACCGCTTCACGTCGGTGATGTCCGAGAACACCGCCACATAGCTGGTCAGCTTGCCCGAGCCATCCCGGACCGAGCCGATGGAAAGATGCTTCGGATAGATCTCTCCGTTCTTGCGCCGATCCCAGATCTCGCCCTGCCAATAGCCCTGATCGATCAGCGACGACCACATATCGTGGTAGAAGGACTTGTCATGGCGTCCGGACTTGAGGATCCGTGTGTGACATCCGACGGCCTCCTCCGCCGTATAGCCGGTGACCTGGGTGAAGGCCGGGTTCACCGCCAAGATGACGCCGTCGGGATCGGTCACGATGGCCCCGTCGCGGGTATTCTCGTAGACGCTCAAAGCCAGCTTGAGCTGGTGCTCTGCCTGTTTCAGCGGCGAGACGTCGATGAAGCTCATCACCACCTGTAGCAGTCGCGACTCCGCGTCCCGCTCAGGATAGGCATTGAGCAGCACCCAGTTGATCGCCCCGCCATTGGGGGGCCGGATGCCGAGGATCAGGTGCTCGAGCGCATGCCCACTGCTCAGCACCCGATTGACGGGATAATCCGGCTCGGCGAGGCGGGAGCCGTCTTCCGCATACAGACACCAACTCGGGCCGTCGGCGATTCTGCCCAGCAGCTCCGCCTCGCTCAGCCCCAAGAGCTGAGCGGCCTTGCGGTTCGCGAACAGGATCCGGGTGTCCGCGGCATGAACGACCACGCCGGCGTTGAGGTTCTCGACCAGGTTACGAAAGCGCGCCTCGCCCCCCCGCAACGCATCGCGCGCCCGGTCGCGTTCGACCTCGAGCGCCAGGCATTTGGCGAAGATCGGCAGCATCGGGCGGCTCCAGATGCTCAAGCCTATCGGCCGCGTGTCGAGGACGGCCACCAGGCCCACGGCCTTACCCGCCGAATCCAGGATGGGAAACCCGAAGAAGGCCTCGATGCCCAGGGCGAGCAGCCATTGATCCTGGGGGAAACGCTCAGCGAACGCGCATGGCACCAGAACCTCTTCCCCCTGCTCGACGACAACGCGCGAGACGGTCCCGGCCTTGGCATGGATCAGCGTATGACGCGAGACCTCGCCATCCTGAAGCGTCAGCGTCAGCACACTCTCGCCCTGGAGAAGGCCGACGAAGGCGTACCGGCAGGCGTAGACGCGAACCAGCTCCTTGGCATAGACGTGGGAGAAGTCCTCGCCCGGCAGCCCGGGGGCTATCTGGGCGAGCGCCGCGAGGGCGACCTCGGCGCGCTTACGCTCACTCTCGTCGCGCACGCTCGCGTAGATCAGGTCGGTGTCTGGATCGGTCCGGGAGCTCCACGACAGCCAGCGTGTGCGCCCCTCTTTGTCGATGCAGCGATTCTCGAAGTCCGGGCTAGGGGTCCGCTCGGGCGCTTGCGCGCGCAGCGCGGCAGCCGTCTTCTCACGGTCGTCGGGATGGACGAAATCGAGCAGTGGACGCCGCATCAGCTCCGCCTGGGAGAAACCGAGGACACGCTCGAAGGCGGGATTGACGTACCTGAAACGGCCATCTCTGGTGGCGATGCAGACCATGTCCTGGCTGAGCTCGAGGATCCGCCGATGCTCTTCCTCCAAGACCTTGTGGGGATGGATGTTGAGCATCACGCCGACGACGCGCCGCAGCTCCCCGGCCCCGTCGACATCCATGACCCCGCGATCGTGGAACCAGAGATAGGCGCCGGCGCCGTCGCGAAAGCGGTATTGCAGATCGAAGAAGTGATTCTCGGCGAGCGCCCGAGCGAACTCGGCCTCGATGCGGGGGAGATCATCCGGGTGCACGCGGTCGGTCCAGCTCGCCCCGTCGCTACCCATCGCCTCGAGTGTCTCGCCCAGGACGGCCTCACACGCACCCCGCCAAAGGATTCGATCCTCGGGCACATAGTGCTCGTAGATGATCTCGGGCACCGCCTCGACCAGATGCTCGTAGAGGCCCTGTGTGAACTCGTCTCTCGCCTCGGGAGTGGCCGACTCGGAGCGCGTACCCCGCTCCACCCTATTTTGCATGCTCAACCCCCACCAAAGGCGCCAAGGCAAGGCACCGCACGCCAAGAATAGCCCCACCGTCTATTGCCAAGGACGGTAACGCGGCCTTCGCACCTTCGGGGAACCCCAGTGAGCGCGGCGAGAAGCGGCCAACGACGGCGTTGCACGCGCTTGAAACAGGAACGGCCATTCCTGCGCGCGTGCGCCTTGCATCGGGCCGCTTCTCGCCGCGCTGAGAATGCAAAATAGGGTGGAACGGGGTACTAGATACCACGGAGCTCTCCTCGTTCACCGGCTCGTTCCGCGCCTGCGAAGACTTCAGAATAGCATTAGGCTGCTCGCCTTGGCCCAGCTTGGGCGCGGTTTCGACTTGCTGTCGCTGCGCCCCAATTCCAACCGGATGAGCAACCACCTTCTTCTCGATCCTCGAGGAGAGTCTAGATGGTGCGCATGAGGATCGCCCGCTGGATCATTGAAGTGTTCAATTTCGGGTTCGAGGGCACGACGCACGGCCCGAGCCCCATGGTATAAGTCTGGATTCAGATGACGGCGCCGGTCGTCTCCTTGGGCGCGTCCGGAAGAGATCACACCGGACCGTTCGCTGACGCACGCCCGTGCTGAGATCAAGGAACCCTTAACCATCAAGATCCCGAGGTGGACCCAGCTTGGACTTCCGTGATACTGCGTTCATCGCCCTTGCATGGCCTCGTCTCACACGCCGGTCCAACATGAGATGTCCCGCGAACTGCGTGCCTGGTGGCAACCGCGAAGGCTGCCACCATTCGGAGTGACCTGCACCAAAACGGCAGCGACTGGTCCCGACGCGGATGCTCCACCACATATGCCCCCCATGGGTGTGCCAATCCCGAATGCCGAGGCAGCAAAGGGGCAGGAACCCCAATCATGACTGACCGACATCACCTCGCCCCTGCCCTCCCGCTCCTCCTCGTCAGCACCCTGCTGGCACCACTCGGAGGCGCTGCCGACACCGACCCGGCGAGTCCCGTCACACTGGCCGAGGTGAGCATCGAGACCCTGAGTGAGCAGGCCGTCTTGACCGGCACCTCGATCCCCTGGCGCCGCGCCGAGCTCTCGCCGCGGGTCGAAGGGCTGGTGATCGAGCTGTTCGTCGACGAGGGAGACCTGGTCGCGGCGGGTGACGCGATCCTGGCCCTCGATGCGCGTCTGGCCGAGCTGGAGGTCGAGGCGGCAGCGGCCCGCGTGCGCGAGGCCGAGGCGGCCCACGCCGACGCCATCCGGGTGCGCGACGAGCTGTTGGAGCTGAAGCGGGGTCGGCATGCCTCGGAGACCGAGATCCAGTCCGCGATCGCACGGGTGGACATGGCCGCGGCGTCCCTCAGCGGCGAGCGCGCGGCCTTGGCGCGGACCCGGGAGCTGGTCCAACGTCACCGGCTGGCGGCACCCTTCGACGGGATGGTGGTCGCAAAGCAGGTGGAGGTCGGAGAATGGGTGAAGCGCGACGAGGCCGCGGTGGAGCTGGTCGCGATGGACAAGCTGCGCATTCGCGCCCTGCTGCCGCAGCGCGACTATGCCCGGGTCACCCAGGGTGCCCCCGCGACGATTCGCTTCGATGCCCTGCCTGACCGGGATTTCACCGGAGAGGTCCTGGCACGTATCGCCCGCGGTGACGAGCGCTCACGGAGCTTTCCGCTGCTGATCGATCTCGCGAATCCGGAGCGATTGCTGGCGCCCGGGATGTCGGCCCGGGTGCGGGTGGAGCTGGCCGGGGAGCTCACCGAGGTCCTGACGGTGCCGCGGGATGCGGTGATCGCCAAGAGCGACGGGAGCCGCGAGGTTTGGCGTCTGCAGGTCGACGACGGCATCGCCCGGGCCTGGCCGCTCGCCGTCGTGACGGGCCGGGCGATCGAGGACCGGCTGGAGATCGTCCAAGGGGGGCTGGCCGAGGGCGACCGGGTCGTGCTGCTCGGCAACGAGCGGCTGCGACCGGGGCAGGTGGTCACGCCGCAGGGCCCGGCGGCCGAGACGGCGGCCGTGGATTAGACTCCAAGGCCCGCGATGCGACCGACCACGAGTTCTTGACATGATTGGCCCGATACCTCGGTCGATAATTCGGATTCTGCCATGTTCCGCTTCGCCATCGAGCGCCCGGTCGTCCTGACGGTCGCGATCCTCATCCTGACCCTGTTCGGGCTGCTGGCCATCTTCAATGTGCCGGTGCAGATGATTCCGGACCTGGATGCGCGCGTAATCACGGTGCGCACCCAGTGGCCCGGCGCCTCGCCTCAGGACGTGGAAAAGGAGATCCTGGTCGAGCAGGAGAAGTACCTTGGTCGCATCCCCGGGCTGGAGCGCATGGTCTCGACCGCGAGCACCGGGTCCGCGGACGTCGAGCTGGAGTTTCCCTTCTCGATCTCGATCGAGGAGGCGCTGCTCAATGTCAACAACGCCCTGTCCCAGGTCCCCGGCTACCCGGAGAACGTCGACCAGCCGACGATCCGGGCCGAGGCCTTCTCCTCGAATTCGTTCATGTACTTCCGGCTGATGCCGGAGTCCGGAGACTTCACCGAGGCGGACATCCTGCGGCTCCGCGATTGGGTCGAGGAGTACGTCCAGACGCCGATGGAGCGGGTACCCGGGGTCTCCAGCGTCGGCATGCGCGGCGGTGCCGAGCGCCAGATGCAGGTCTATGTGGATCCGGTGCAACTGGCCGAGCGTGGCATCCGACTCACCGAGTTGCGCGAGGCGATCCGTGCCCGCAACCGGGACGTCTCCGGCGGTGACCTGGACAGCGGCAAGCGCCGCTATCTGCTGCGCACCATCGGGCGGTTCGAGACCCCGGAAGAGCTGGAGAATCTCGTCATCGCCGAGCGTGACGGGGCCTTCATCCGGTTGCGCGACGTCGGCCATGCGGAGCTTGGCTTCGCCGAGGTGCGCAGCTACGCCTACTCCGAGGGCAAACCCATCCTGGCCTTCGCGGTCAGCCGCCAGATCGGGAGCAATGTCATCCAGATCAAGCGCGACATGCTGACCCGGGTCGAGGAGCTGAACCGAGACCTGCTCAACCCCCGTGGGCTGACGCTGGTGCGCACGGCCGACGATGTCGTCTATGTGACCGATGCCGTGCGTGTGATAGAGCGCAACCTGGCGATCGGCGCGACCCTCGCCGTGCTGGTGCTCTTTCTCTTCTTGCGCTCGCTGCCGGCGACCCTGATCGGGGCCATCGGCATCCCGATCTGCACCATCGCCGCCTTCCTCGGGCTGCTGGTCACCGGGCGGACGATCAACGTCATCTCGCTCGCCGGCGTCGCCTTCGCGATCGGCATGACGCTGGACAACAACATCGTGGTGCTGGAGAACATCGCCCGCCACCTGGCCCAGGGTCAACGGCGGGTTCAGGCCGCGCTGGAGGGCGTGCGCGAGGTCTGGCCAGCGGTCCTGGCCTCGACCCTGACGACCGTGGCCGTCTTCCTGCCGGTGATCTTCGTCGAGGAGGAGGCCGGACAGCTCTACTCGGACATCGCCGTGGCCGTCTCGGCCTCCATCCTGATGTCGATGCTGGTGGCCATCGCGCTGGTGCCGGCCGCGGCGAGCCGCCTCCTGACCCTGCCGTCGGCGGGGAGCGCCAAGCAGGCCCGCCCGCCACTGCTGAGCCGCATCGGGGCCGCATTCGGCCAGGGCGTCATCGCCGGTGTGCACTGGCTCGCACGCGGCGTGGTGCGACCGCTGGCGGTGATCCTGCTCGTGCTCGCCGGGGCCGGGGCCATCATCCATTGGCTGACACCGGACGCCGAATACCTGCCGGAGGGTGAGGAGTCCAAGATCTTCACCCTGATGTTCGCCCCGCCCGGCTACAACATCGACATGATGCGTCGGGCCTTCCAGCAGGTCGACGCCGAGTTCTACCCGGCCGTGGGCCAGGACCCGGCCCTGTTCGCCCGTGGCGAGACCCAGGTCCCGGGCCTGAACTTCACCATCGGTTTCGCCAGCCAGAGCCGCGTCTTCGTCGTCCGCGAGGCGACCGACCGCCGCCAGACCGAGGACCTGATGGCGGTCGCGACCGCCAAGACCGCCGAGCTGCCCGGGCTGCGCAGCTTCTCCAGCCGCGGGTCCATCTTCTCCAGCAACTTTGGCGGCACCCGGTCGATCAACATCGAGGTCAGCGGGCCGGACCTGCCGACCCTGTTCGACGCCGGCGCCCAGGTCTTCGCCAAGGCACGCCAGGTCTTCGACAACCCGCGGGTCAAGTCCGAGCCCTCGAGCCTGACGCTGGGCCAGCCGCTGCTGGAGGTGCGCCCGGACTGGGAGCGCGCCGCCGAGCTCGGCATCTCGCCCGGGGACCTGGGCTATACCGTCTGGGCCTACTCGGACGGGGCCTATGTCGACGACTTCTTCCTCGACGACGACGAGATCGACATCTTCCTCTACTCGACCGCCGGGGTCATCGAGCAGCCCCAGGACCTGGAGCGGCTGATGCTCTATTCACCTGCCGGCGGCGTGGTTCCGCTGTCTTCGGTCGCAAGTCTGGCCGAGACCGTCAACACCGAGACCATCCGCCGCGTCGACGGCGACCGCACCATCACGCTGAGCATCATCCCGCCACGCGACGTCCCGCTGGAGGAGGGGGTGCGGGTCGTCCGCGACCAGATCATCACGGGCATGAAGGCCAGCGGCGAGCTGTCGGACAGCATCGACCTCACCCTGAGTGGCGCGAGCGACCGGCTGGAGGCGACCCGTGAGGCCCTGAGCGGGAACTTCGCCGTCGCGCTTCTGATCGCCTATCTGCTCATGGTCGCCGTCTTCAGCCACTGGGGCTGGCCGCTGCTGATCCTGACCAGCGTGCCGATCGGCATCAGTGGCGGCATCGCCGGGCTCATGCTGCTGAACCTCTCCGGTGCGCACCTGGACAAGATCGGCCTCTACCCCATCCACCAGCCCTTCGACATGATCACCATGCTCGGCTTCCTGGTCCTGATCGGGACCGTGGTCAACAACCCGATCCTGATCGTCGAGCGTGCCGTGACCAACCTGCGCGAGCGTGGCCTGGCGGTGATCGATGCGGTCACAGACGCGATCCGCGTGCGCCTGCGCCCCATCATGATGTCCATGGTGACGACCGTCGCCGGCCTGTCCCCACTGGTCTTCAACCCTGGCGCCGGCACCGAGCTCTACCGTGGCCTCGGCGCCATCGTCCTCTTCGGTCTGCTCTTCTCGACCCTGGTCACCCTGACCTTCATGCCGGCGCTACTGGCCTTGGTGCTGAGGTTCGTCCAGGGCCGCGGGGAGCAGACAAGGACCCGTGTCGCCTCACCGAGCCTTGCTGGCGACTCCTGAGGGTCCGTGAGACGCGCTTTAAATAATTTTACAAGTCCAACACTTGGACTGCGTCAGCGGCAACGCTGATGGCTGCAGACGGGCTCAGCGCCCGGGCACGACGGCAGACATATCATGCCGGACGCGGTCTAACAGGGTGGTGACAGGAGGACAGCCAAAATGGCCCGAGAGGTCGCATCGATCCGCCGTCGAGTGAGTCGGGCGCTCGGTTATATCAACTGGCTCTACAATCCCTTCCAGCGCCTGGATGTGGTGGGTGTCTATGACCTCCTGGCGACCAGCTCCGCGACCGCATCTGGTCTCTATCTGAACCTCGGTTATTGGCGCGCGGCCCAGGACCTGGATGCGGCGAGCCAGGACCTCGCCATGCTGGTGGCCGAGACGGCGCGCATGGGACGCGGCGACAGAGTGCTGGATGTGGGTTTCGGTTTCGCCGACCAGGACATCCTGTGGGCACGCAGGCTGCATCCGGAGCGGATCATCGGGCTCAATATCACGGCCTCGCAGGTCGAGGTAGCCCAGCGCCGCGTCGCCGAGCTCGGACTCGCGGAGCGGATCGACCTGCGCCAGGGCTCGGCGACCCGGATGCAGCTCGCTCCTGAGTCGATAGACAAGGTCGTGGCCCTGGAGTGCGCCTTCCATTTTCGAACCCGCGAGCGGTTCTTCCGCGAGGCCTGGCGTGTCCTGCGTCCAGGGGGTCGGCTGGTCGCCGCGGATATCATCCCGATGCCGCGGGTCAGGGGTTGGATCGGGCGGCTCCAGCAGTGGCTCTCCTGGGGCCTGGTCTCGAGCAAGTTCGCGATCCCGCCCGAGAACGCCTATGTCCGTTCGAGCTACCAGGACAAGCTCGCCCTCGCGGGCTTCGAGGAGATCCGGGTCGAATCCATCCGGGAGCAGGTCTACGCGCCGCTGCACCAGTACCTGGGTGGCCACCCTGACACCCTGCGCCGGCTGCATCCCGCCGCGCGGCTCGCCGCCCGGATCGCGCTTCGATTCGATGCCGCCAGCGTCTACCGGGGTCTCGACTATGTGTTAGCGAGCGGCATCAAGCCAGGCTAAGGCGATTTCTGTCAATTCTCCTATCACCTGGCTTGTCCTGACGCCTGCCTTCTGCGTCGTGCCAGCCGTTACATCGCGCGGCGATGCGCCTGCCGGCGCTCCTTGAAGGCAGACGCCAATCCGGCGCCATCTGGCATGAGAATTTCCGGCAATCGTCTAACCACCATGATCGGGTGCTGCGCGCCCCAGAAGATGAAACGGGCGCCGCGACAGACCGCTGGCGCCCCCCTCACCTCGGCTCTCCCGCAGGAGAGAGGGAGAGGGGGAGGTGGTGCGCCGGCGGTGCATGTTTCGGTAACGCTCATGCAGGAGTGGCGGCCTCCCATAGGACGACAAGGACAGGATAGGTTCGGCCGACTTTGCATTTGACCAGCACCTCTCATGGCCATCGCCCTCGCCGCCGAGACTCGCCCCCGCGGCTGGCGCCGTCTCTGCCCGCTGATCTCGCACGTGGCTGCCGGCACAATAGAAACCAGTGACGATCCCGAGGCGACGTGTGCACGCTGTTTTTGCGCCCCCTTGACAGCAGATCGACTCGTGTTTAAGCTCGCGCCCCGTTTCGCCTCGATCCGTGTCTCGCTGGCCCCGCGCGGCGGCCCTTGATGGCGCCGCCGGGCCGTTGGGATGTCCGATCCGTCGTCAGCCGACGGGAAAGAATGACACGCAGGGACTGGAAATGCACGAGCCAGGGACCCCCGAGCGCCTGACCGCCCACCCACGCCCAG